>JALDYH010000105.1:0-13201 GCA_032154175.1 Sphingopyxis sp.
CTCGGCGCCATATTTGTTCGCCTCGCGGTTCAGCGCGACCTGGATATTGTCCATCACCGCGCCGCGTTCGGCCGACAGCAGGGTCGCGAAGGTGCGCTTGCCCAGCTCGTTGCGCAGCGACGAGCCGAGGATCGTCGCAAGCTGCGCCTGCAATTTATCCTCGGTGCGGATCGCGGTGTACATGCGCACCGGATTGGTGATGCGGAACCGCGCGAAAGCGTCGACCTGCAACCGTTGCTGGTCGGTCGAGAGCACCTGCTGGCGCTCCATGTTCACGCCGAGGATGCGCTTGTCGATATACTGGATACCGTCGGTGAACGGCACGCGCAGGACGAGACCGGCGCCGGAGCGGCCGAAATCCTCGTTCGGCTTGTACCGGTTCACCGTCCGCTCGATCTCGCCGAAGCGCAGGATCAGCGCCTGCTTGTCTTCGGGCACGATCGCCAGCGACTGCGACAGGATGACGAGCAGGATGACGACGCCAAAGAGCAATCGCATCGGGTTCTGGAAAAGCGAACTGGACATCATTCGCCTCCCTTCGTCGCAGCTTCGGGCGCCTTGAGGCGTTTCTGCACCTCGTTGAGCGGCAGATAGGGGGTCACCCCGCGCGCTTCGACAATCGTCTTGTCGACGTTCGACAACACCGTCTCCATCGTTTCATAATAGAGGCGCTGGCGAGTCACGCCGGGCGCCAGTTTGTATTGCTCGTAAATCTTGTCGAACGCCGCAGTGTCGCCGCGCGCGCGTTCAAGCACCTGCTGCTGATAGGCGCGGGCAAGGTTGATCGCCGATTCGCGTTCCTGCCGCGCTGCGGTGACTTCCTTGAACGCCTCGTCGACCTGGCTCGGCGGATCGACCTGGCGGATCGCGATGCCCTGGATCATCACGCCGGAGCGATACTGGTTGAGCAGTTCCTGCATCCGCTGCTGGACCTGCGCCTCGATCTCGACGCGGCCGGGGCCGATCGCCTGGACAAGGTCGAAGTTCGCGACCGTCGCGCGCATCGCGCTTTCGGCGACTTCGCGGATCGTGCCTTCGGGATCGGCGAGCTGGAAGAAGAAGAGTTCGGGATCGCGCACCGACCAGCGGACCTCATAGGCAAGATCGACGATGCTCTGGTCGCGCGTCAGCACGAAATTCTCGTCGGTCGCGTTCGGCGAGCCGACCGCCATCGTGCGGATCGCACGGACGTCCTCGAGCCGGATGCGCTCGACAGGCGCCGGCCAGGTGAATTTCACGCCGGGTCCCACGGTACGCGAATAGCTGCCGAGGCGGGTTACCACCCCTTCCTTTTCGGGCGGGACAATGTGGAAAGAAGAGAAGAGCACCCAGATGACGACGAGCGCGAGAATGCCCCATTTCCAGAACTTCGCCGAATCGCCCAGATTGAACTGGTTGCCACCACCCGAGCCGCCGCCGAAACCGCCGCGCCCCTTGCGCAACAGTTCGTCGAGCGCCGAGGGGCCGCGCGGCTTTTGCGCGCGCCGCTGGTCGGCGGGATCGGGGGTCACCCACGGGTTGCGCGGGCCGGGACGCTTGCCATCGCCCTTGCCGTCGTCATCGCCCTTGCCCGGACCACTGCCCCAAGGACTGTTGGCCATCTGGCTGATCTGATGGAAAAATTGCCGCAATCCCCTCGGGCTGCGGCGTCCCATGCTGCCGTCAATCTTGTCATTCATAGGGCTTTTATAGGGTCGGTGAGCGCGATTAACAGGGGGTGCTCGCGAAAATGGCTGGCAAACGCACCAATCATGCCTATCTGCCGCGGACATGACCGAACAAAGCGCTGACATCGCCCGCCTGACCGCCGCCGCCGCCGAACTAAGCGGGGAGCGGTCGTCGGGATTGCGCCTGCTCGACGATTCGGGGTTGCTCGCGGTCGTGCTCGACGTCTCGGGGCTCGCCGTCGAAGAACGCAAACCGCTCGAAGACAAGCTGCGCGCCGGCCTGCTCGCCGAGGCGGGTGTGCGCGAGGTGCGCATCGCGATGACCGCCGAGAAAAAGGCGATGACGATCATCGCGGTCGGCAGTGGCAAGGGCGGGGTCGGCAAATCGACGCTCGCGGCGAATCTCGCGGTCGCGCTGCGCCGCCTTGGGGTGAAGGTCGGCTTGGTCGACGCCGACATCTATGGACCTTCGCAGCCTCGCCTGATGGACAGCGAGGGTGTGAAGCCTGAAGCCCGCGGATCGAAACTGGCCCCCGTTCCCAACGCCTACGGCGTGCCGATGCTGTCGACCGGCCAGATCGCGGCGCCCGGACAGGCGATCGCCTGGCGCGGACCGATGGCGGGCAAGGCGCTCGAACAGCTCGTCGACGCAAGCTGGGGCGATATCGACACGCTCGTCGTCGACCTGCCCCCCGGCACCGGCGACGTCCAGCTCACGATGATCCAGCGCCACAAGCCCGCGGGCGCGGTGATCGTATCGACCCCGCAGGACCTCGCGCTGATGGACGCGACGCGCGCGGTCAGCCTGTTCGAACAGGCCGATGTGCCGATCATCGGGCTGGTCGAGAATATGGCGGGCTATGCCTGCCCGCATTGCGGCGAGGTCAGCGACCCGTTCGGCAGCGGCGGCGCCGAGGCGGCGGCGGGCACGATGGGGCTCGACTTCCTCGGCCGCGTACCGCTGTCGATGGGCATCCGCCTTGCGAGCGACGGCGGCGTACCGCCCGCGGCGGGAACCGATCCCGCCGGCGAACCATTCCACGCGATAGCGGCAAAGGTGGCCGAGTGGCTGCAAGCACGAAAGGGCAAGTGAATGGCGATCAACGACGAAGGGGAAATTCGCGAATTGCTGAGCCAGCCGCGCCGTATCGCGGTCGTTGGCGCGTCGCCCAACCCGGCACGCCCGTCGAACGGCGTTCTCGCCTTCCTCGTCGGCCAGGGCCATGACGTGATCGCGGTCAATCCCGGCCACGCCGGCGGCACGATCCATGGCGCGCCGGTCGTCGCGACGCTCGCCAATGTCGAGCCCCCCGCCGAACTGGTCGAGATCTTCCGCAACAGCGAAGATGCCGGCGCCGCGGTCGACGAGGCGATCGTCCATGGCGCGAAGGCAGTGTGGATGCAGATCGGCGTCATCAACGACGCCGCGGCGAAACGCGCCGAGGCCGCGGGACTCACCGTGGTGATGGATCGCTGCCCCAAGATCGAAATCCCGCGCCTCGGCTTGCTGAAGTGAGGCGCGCACGCTCGTTGATTGGCGCGACAATGCTTGCGGGCTGCGCCACCACCCCTGCAACGGCGAACCCGCAGGACGCCTTTTTCGATGCCCTCTCGGCGCGCTGCGGCCAGGCCTATGCCGGCCGCCTTGCAAGCGATCAGGAGGCCGACGCCGACATGCGCGGCAAGGCGATGGTGATGCATATCCGCCATTGCACGCCCGACCGCATTGAAATCCCTTTCCATATCGACGGTCTCGGCCCCGACGGCGGCTGGGACCGCTCGCGGACGTGGGTTATCAGCCGTACGACCTCGGGCCTCCGTCTCAAGCACGACCATCGCCATGCCGATGGCAAGCCCGATGCGGCGACGCTCTATGGCGGCGACACTACAGCCGCGGGTACCGCGACGCGCCAGAGATTTCCTGTCGATGCCGAATCGATCGCGATGTTCACAGCGACCGGCCGCAGCGTCTCGAACACCAACATATGGTCGGTCGAAACGACCGCGACGGGCTTTACCTATGGGCTCGATCGCGAAGGGCGGCATTTCCGCGTGGCATTCGATTATACCAAGCCGGTGACACCGCCGCCCGCCCCCTGGGGTTGGTAAAGGGAACCCTTCCGCCCGTCATGCGCTAGCCCGGCATCGAACGGGAGAAAGTCCATGCGCCGCCAGATTCTTATGCTGATTCCCCTGCTCGCGCTCGGCGCGTGCAGCGAAAAGGCGCCCGACCCGCGCGGTGTCGGGCATGACGAAACCCTGCTGTCGGTCTCGGCAACCGGCCGGTCCGAGACCAGACCCGACGAGGCGCGCTTTACCGCCGGGGTCAGCACGATCGCCGCGACAGCCGAAGCGGCCACGCAGCGCAACAACGAGACGATGACCAGGGTGACCGAGGCGCTGAAGGCCTTCGGCGTCGCGGGAAAGGATCTCCAGACCCGGCAGCTGACGGTGAACCGCATCGACTGGGGCGCGAACAAGGGCAAATATGAGGCGGTCAATCAGGTCGAGGTGCGGATGCGCGCGGTCGACAAGGCGGGCGAGGCAGTTGCGGCAACCACGCAGGCCGGTGCCAATGTCCTCTCCGGGCCGACGCTACGCGTCTCCGATCAGGAGGCGGCGACCAAATCGGCCTATGCCGCCGCCTACCGCGCCGCGCGCGCCCGCGCCGACGCCTATGCCGGCGCCGCCGGACTCAAGATCGACCGCGTGCTGACGATCCGCGATGGCGGCGACAGTTCGCCGCCCATGCCTTATTATGAGATGGACGCGACAAACCGGGTCGCACCGCAAGCTGCGGCCGCCCCGCCCTTCAACCCCGGTGTCAGCGAATCGCAGGTGTCGGTGCGCGTCGATTTCGCGCTGTCGGAAAAATAGGCGCGCCATCGCACCCGACGCGAAAGCGCGATTTTCTTTGCGCCGATTCGCGCCCCTGACTATCAGCAGCGGGCATGGCCGGCATTCGCGACACTGTGGGAAGAAACAAATCGCGCCTGCCGCATGTGAGCCGCCGTTCGCTGCTGGTTGGCGCGACCGCGGCGGGCGGGCTTGCCATCGCATGGAGCCTGTGGCCGCGCGATTATCAGCCGAACCTGACCGCCGCGCCCGACGAGCATGTCTTCAACGCCTTCCTGAAGATCGGCGACGACGGGCATATCAGCGCAATCGTCCCGCAATGCGAGATGGGGCAGGGCGTCACGACGCTGCTGCCGCAGATCATGGCCGACGAACTCGGCGCCGACTGGCGGACGATCGCGGTCGAAACCGCGCCGATCAACCCGCTCTATACGAACACGCTGCTCGTCGACGAGGATAGCGCGGTCTTTACCCCGCGCGCAGGCGTTCCCGATTTCGTCTCCGACGTGCGCAGCTGGGCGCGCCGCGAATGGGCGGTACGCCACGCGGTGATGCTGACCGCGAACAGCTCGTCGGTGCGCATGTTCGAAGCCCCCTGCCGCGCCGCGGCGGCACAGGCGCGCGTGCTGCTGATGATGGCGGCCGCCCGGCGCTGGGACGCCGACTGGGAAGAATGCGATACGCAGGACGGCTTCGTCACCTTTGGAAAGAAGAAGCTGCGTTTTGGCGAGGTTGCCGCCGCGGCGGCCTTGCTCGAGCCGCCCACCGAGCCCGTCTATCGCGCGAGCAGTTCGGACCCGCTCTATGGCAAGGAACTGACGCGGCTCGACCTACCCGCCAAGATCGACGGGTCGGCCAATTATGCCGGTGACATTCGCCTGCCCGACATGGTGTTCGCCGCGATCCGTCAGGGGCCGCTCGGCGCGACGCGGCTGAAAAGCATCGACCGCAAGCAAGGGCTCGCCTCGCCCGGCCTGCTCCACGTCGTGACGCACGAGCGCTGGGTCGCCGCGGTGGCGCGTAACTGGTGGGCGGCGAACCGCGCCCTCGACCGCTTCGCTCCCGTTTTCGAGACCGAAGGTACGCCGATATCGACCGACCGGATCGACAAGGCGCTGAAGGCTGCGCTGAAAGACGATGGCTATCGCATCGCAAGCGAGGGCGACGTCGCCGAGGCGATGGAAGGGCGCATCAGGGTCGCCGCCGAATATGCCGTCGCCCCCGCGCTCCATGCAGCCGTCGAAACCCGTACCGCAACCGCGGCGCCCGACGGCGAGGGCCTGCGCGTCTGGGTCGCGACGCAGGCCCCCGCGCAGTGCCGCGACGCCATAGCCCGCGCCAGCGGACTGGCTCCGGCACATGTCACCCTGTTCCCCATGATGGCGGGGGGGTCGTTCGATGCTTGCCTCGATCATGGCGTTGCCGTGCAGGCGGCGATCGTCGCGCTGCAGGTGGGACGCCCGGTCCAGCTTGCCTGGTCCCGCGCCGAAGAGATCATGCGCCTGCCGCCGCGCGCACCCGCACGCGCCAAGCTGACCGCGACGCTCAACGCCGCGGGCGGAATCGATGCGCTGGTATCGCGCATCGCCGTCCCTTCGACCAACCATGAAGTCCGCGAGCGCCTGTTCGGCAACACCCCGGCCGATGTCGCACAGCGCGCCGCGGCGGGCAGCCCCGATGCAGCCGCAGTCGAGGGTGCGGCGGGCAGCTACGCAATCCCGAACATGGCGGTCGACCATTGCCCCGCCGATATCGGCCTGCCGACCGGGCGCTGGCGCGGCAATGCCGACAGCTACACCGCCTTTTTCACCGAATGTTTCGTCGACGAAATGGCGGCGCGCGCCGGAACCGATGCACTGTCCTATCGCATGGCAATGCTGGGCAACGCGCCGCTGCTCGCGCGCTGTCTGCTCACCGCGACCAGCCTTGGCGGCTGGGAGGGCGGGCTGTCGGGCACCGCGCAGGGGCTCGCGTGCCACTCGATGCGCGGCAGTCATATCGCGCTGATGGCAACCGCGCGCCAAAGCGAGCGCGGGCTGCAGGTCGAGCAACTGGTCGCGGTCGTCGACGCCGGGCGTCTCGTCAATCCGGCCATCGCGCGGCAGCAGATCGAGGGCGGGCTGATATTCGGCCTCGCCGCCGCGGTCGGCGCGACGACCGATTATGAAAACGGGCTCGCGACCGCGCGCAAACTTGGTCAGCTCGGCCTGCCCGGCCTGTCGCAGACCCCGCAGATCCTCATCGAATTTGTCGAAAGCGACCGCGAACCCGGGGGCCTCGGCGAGATTGGCGTGCCCGTCGTTGCGCCCGCGATCGCCAACGCGATGTTCGCCGCGACCGGTCGCCGCATCCGCCGTATCCCTCTGTCGGCGCACCCGCTGTGAGCGCTCGCACACAGATCGGGGTATTGCTGGTCAACCTCGGCACCCCCGACGCGCCCGATGCGCGCTCGGTCCGACGCTATCTTTCCGAATTCCTGTCCGACCGCCGCGTCGTCGAAATCCCCCGGTTCTTGTGGCAGCCGATCCTGCGCGGCGTCATCCTGCCGCTGCGGCCGAAAAAATCGGCGCATGCTTATGCACAGATATGGACCGGCGAGGGGTCGCCGCTCGCCGCGATCACGCGCGCGCAAAGCGAAAAACTGCAAGCGGCGTTCGGCGAAACGGCGCAGGTCGTCCATGCGATGCGATATGGCACGCCAGCCATCGGCCCGGCCATCGACGCGCTGAAGGCCGCAGGATGCGAACGCATCCTGATCGCGCCGCTCTATCCCCAATATTGCGCCGCAACGACTGCGACGGTGGTCGATGCCGTCGGCAAACATCTGCAAACGCTGCGCTGGCAGCCCACGTTGCGTTTCCTGCCACCCTATCACGACGATGCCGCCTATCTTGCAGCTCTCGGCACCTCGGTATCCGCAGGATTGGCAGCGCTCGACTTTACCCCCGACGTTCTGCTGGCGAGCTTTCATGGCATGCCCGAACGCACACGGACGCTGGGCGATCCCTATCACGACCAATGCCGGACGACGGCGCAGCACCTGTCGGCAGCACTCGGCCGTCCCGTCGAAGTCGCTTTCCAGTCGCGGTTTGGCCGCGCCAAATGGCTCGAGCCCGCAACCGATGCGCGGCTTGAGCGGTTGGGCCGCGAGGGCCGCAGCGTCGCGATCTTCGCTCCCGGTTTTTCGGCCGACTGCCTCGAAACGCTCGAAGAGCTGGCAATCCGCGGCAAGCAGCAGTTCCAGGGCGCGGGCGGGAAGCAATTCGCCTATCTTCCCTGTCTCAACGCCGACGCGCCCGGCATGGCGATGCTGGAGACGCTGGTGCGGCGCGAACTCGCGGGATGGCTCTGACCATCCATTGCTTACCAACTGTTTAGGTCCATGCGCTAAATTGGTCCGACGTGGCGCCGAAAAGGCCCGGCTCCGCGCGAATTTGGAGGCACCTCATGAACCAGCTCGAATCGGCGGCGCTAACGCTGGCCGGGGTCACGCTGGCCTTTCTGGCGATCGTCTTTGCCGTGTGGTGGCTTCGTCGTCTGCGCCCCGCCTCCGCCACGCCGCGAGCGCCGGGCCCGGGTCGCCTGCCGAAACTGTCGCGCAAGGCCGAACCGGCGTTGGAAGACGTCCAAATCTCCCCGTCGCGCCTCGCGCGGATCAGCCGCAAGGCCCCGTTCGAAATGCCGCCCGAGCCCGAATATGAGGCGGGCGCCGCACCGGTCGACCCGGTCGAGCACGCAGATGTCCGGCCGGCAGCCGTCGAAGCCGTACTCGAATCGATGATTTCCGATATCGAAGAAGCGGCGCATCATATCGGAATAGAGGATGCCGAAGCGGTAACGCTCCGCCTCGTTCCCCAGATTCCGCCACGCGACGCGATATCGACGGACAGCTGGCTCGGCGGCAGGCCGCGGCTGCCAGCGGGCATGGAATGGCCGAGGATCGACGATCAGCCCGCCGATTTCCTCGCCCAGATCAGTTGCGCTGACCTGCCCCGCGACCTGTGGGGCGGGCTGGGGCCGCGCGATGGCGCACTCGCCTTTTTCATCCATCGCCGCAACCATGACATGCGCGTCTTGCACCTGCGGGAGCCCGGCGCGCCGGTCGCGTCGCCTTTCACGCTCAACGATCCACAGGGTTGGTTCGGCCCGCATGGAGGGCTCGGTTTCGGCGATCTGGCATCCTTCGCCGTTCGCGCCTTTCCCGAGTGGCCCGTTGACCTGATCGCGGTCCGCCCCGGCGATACCGATCCGCGCAGCGAGGGCGATCCAGCCGAACCCGGCAGCGCACTCTTCGATCGCGGCTACGATATCGCCGACCCGGCTTTCCATCCTTTCGACTGGGGCAGCATGACCGCGATGGTCGCGCTGCTCGAAATGCGGCTCGACCGGCTGGTGACCGAGGCCGCACCGCCCCCGGGGACCGACGCCGAAGATATCGTTCGATTGGAAGGCTGCGCCGCCATCAACCGGGAAGCGCGTGCGCGCGCCGAAGAGATTATCGCGATTGTCCATGACAGCGCCGCGCGCGATACTTTCTCGCCGGGCGATGCCACGGCGGTGATGGCGGGATTGCACGCGATCCATTGGGCCAGGGCGGTTCAGGGCGTCGACCCCGAGACCGGCGCCGAGCGGGTCGAAACGATCACCCTGCCGCTGACGACGCACCGCGCCGATGCGAATCTGTGGGTTCACGACTATCAGACGATATTGTTCGACCGCGCCAAACATGCGTGGTGCGCCAACCCGGACAATCTGTCGGCGCCCGCGCGCGCCTTTTTCGAACCCTATTGGCAGGATCTCGCGGGTCGCGAGATGGCGGCGATGGGGCACGAACCCTTTCGCCATGTCCATGACTATGACGAAGAGCGCGACGCGGTGCTGCTCGAATTGCCGACCAGCGGATTGATGAGCCGGACATTTGGCGACTGTGACAATCTTGTCGTGACGATCGACAAGACGGACCTTGCGATCGGCGACTTTTCAAAGCTGCGGGTACAGGTAAGCAACTAGCGGCCTTTCCGCCCGAATAGCTTTGCAATTGACGTTCCGGTCAACTTGCGGCGCCCGGCGACGCGGCCTAGTCAGGATGCTATAACTCTGTGGGAGAGCTCGATTTATGGCACGCATCGCAATCGTCACCGGCGGCAGCCGCGGTATCGGAGAGGCGATTTCGCTCAAACTTAAGGAACAGGGCGTCACCGTCGTAGCCAACTATGGCGGCAACGACGAAAAGGCGCGCGCGTTCACCGACCGCACCGGCATCGCAGCGATGAAATGGGACGTCGGCGACCATCAGGCATGCCTCGACAGCTGCGCGCGCATCACGGAAGAATTCGGCCCGGTCGACATCGTCGTCAACAACGCCGGTATCACCCGCGACGGTACGCTTGCCCGCATGAGCTATGACGACTGGGACGACGTCATGCGCGTCAACCTCGGCGGCTGCTTCAACATGGCGAAGGCGACCTTCGGCGGCATGGTCGAGCGCGGCTGGGGCCGCATCGTCAATATCGGGTCGATCAACGGTCAGGCCGGCCAGTACGGACAAGTCAATTACGCCGCCGCGAAATCGGGTATCCACGGCTTTACCAAGGCGCTGGCGCAGGAAGGCGCGAAGAAGGGCGTCACGGTCAACGCGATCGCGCCGGGCTATATCGACACCGACATGGTCGCCGCGGTCCCCGCGCCGGTGCTCGAAAAGATCGTCGCGAAAATCCCGGTCGGCCGCCTGGGCCAGGCCGACGAGATTGCACGCGGCGTCGCGTTCCTGTGCAGCGAGGATGCCGGGTTCGTGACCGGGTCGACGATGAGCATCAACGGCGGGCAGCATATGTACTGACGATGGCAGGCGCGTAACCAGGGCGTTCGCGCAGCGAACGACACGGTTCGCGCCGGTGCCGCGAATCGGCAGCTAGCGGGGCGGCGATCCGAGAGGTCGCCGAACCCGTCTGACGGCAGGCGGCGGCTTTGCCGTCGCCCACCAAGCTCCCCCTACTCCACCGTCACTCCAACAACCCGCCACGCCCCGCCCTCGCGCACCAGCGACAGCGTCTCTATCGCTCCTGCCTTGTTCGCATAATCGGTACGGAACTTGACCATCTGGTAGCCATAGGGCGGCGCGGGCACCGTCTCTTCGCTGATGAGCACGCGCGATTTCACCGCCCCCAGCGGCCCCTGCACCTGCTGCGCCACCCGGCTCCATGTCTCGACCGTGTTGAGCGCCTTGAACGACTGCCCCGTCGCCTCCCAGCTCGCGTTCCAGTCGCCCTTCTCGACCAGCGCGAGCCAGTCGCGCGCGGACGCAACTGCGGCGCTTTCCGCGGCAACGGTGGAGGGCGCCGCGGCGGGCGTATCGGCGACCCCGGACATCGAAGCGAAAGCGAGCAAAGCAAGACTGAACGACATGAACAAACCTCCGGCAATCCAGCCGGGCTGCCGCCCCATGCGGCGCGCCTCGGCAGGTGTCGTCATCTCTTCCACGCCGGTACCGGACGCGGCTTCCCCCAAAGCCTTGTCCCCCAATATTTCGGGGTGCCGTCCCTCGATCTCGCGGAGTTGCCGCGCCGCCTCGCGGCTGCTGGAGGCCGACATCTTGCGCCGCGCATCACGCAGCCGCTCGTTGATCGTATGGACCGACAATCCCAGGTGGCGTGCCATCGATTTCGCGTCATGGCCGTCCACCAGCAGGCGCAGGCTTTCCTTTTCCTTTTCGGTGAGCGCCTGAATTCCTGTCATCTTGGCCTGCCTGCATTTGCGCCGGATCGGTCCGCCATGTTTAGGAAGCGCTCCCACAGCGATCCACCCCAAATAAATCGTACCTCCGCTCGCCTTATCTCCTGCAATGCAAGCCGCGACCGCCGCGGCCTTGCTGCCGCGAATCAAGTCGCTACACCCGTGACATGACCGACACGTCGCTCTCCGTCGCCCAGCAAGACCTTGCCCGTGCCTATGCCGGCGGTGCGCCCGGCATGGTCGTCTCCGGCCTCGTGTGGGTCATCGCCGGCGCGGTGTGGCAGCTTTACGGGACGATGGCGGCGTTCGCGGCGCTGTTCATCGGCGGCATGGCAATCCACCCTCTTGGCACGCTGATCGAGCGTATCGCCTTTCGCGGACCCAAGGCGACTATCGGCAAGCCGCTCGAGGCGCTGGCGATCGAGGCGACGGTCCCGTTGTTCACCGGCGTGCTCATTGCGTGGGTGCTGCTCGTGCGTGCACCCGATCTCGCCATTCCCGTCTTCGCCGCGATCGTCGGCGCGCGCTATTTCCTGTTCCGGACCATGTATGGCGACATCGCCTATTGGGCGCTCGGCGGCGCGATCCTGCTCATCGCAACGCTCGCGCTGTTCGGGATCGATCTGCCGGTCAACATCGGTTTCCTCGTCGGCGCCATCGAACTGGTCGCTGCCGCCATGATTCTCCGGTGCTGGCGGAACCCGACTTGAGCGCGCCGCTCCATCCCCCGGTCAAACGCTCGGTTACGATCGCCGGCCATCCGACCTCGATCAGCCTCGAACCGATGTTCTGGGATGCACTGGAGGCCGAAGCCGCCCGGCAAGCCCTGCCCGTCAACGCCCTCGTCGCGCGGATCGACGTCGAACGGATGGAAGCGGATGATCCGCCTAACCTGACCTCGGCGATCCGGCAATGGCTGTGGCGCGGCCGGCCCGATCAGATGGCGCCGTAAACCGCCAGTCCGAACGCCGCGCCCCGATCGGGCGCATGATGGAGGAACAGCGATGGTTCGATCAGCTCGAGTTCCATGATGTGCAGCTTGCCCGCCGCGTCGCCGACCATGTCGACGCGCGCATAGACCGGCGGTGCGGGTGCCGCGGCCAGGGCCTGTGCCGCAAGAACCTGCGCGGCATCGCTCGCGTCCCAAGGCGTCTCGCGCCCGCCGAACTGTTCCTGCACCCGAAAATCGCCTGAGGCGGGACGTTTGACGATTGCGTGGCTGAACTTGCCCGCGAAGAAGAAGAGCGAATATTCGCCTTCGGTCAGGATGCCCGACATCAGTGGCTGGACGAGGCGGCGTTGTCCAAGTGCATCTTCGGGGATCGGCGCTCCGGGCATGATGCGATGCGTGCCGTCGGCGCCGCCCGAAATGGCAGGCTTGATCACGACTTCGTCGGTCGAAAGCTCGGCCATCGCTTCGGCAAGGCCGGCATCGTCGAGTTCGGCGACCTCGACCGTCGGCACCACCGCGACGCCTTTTGCACCAAGTTCGCCCAGATAGGCCTTGTCGCTGTTCCAGCGCAGCACCGCTACCGGATTGACGACCGGCAGCGCCGCGGCCTCCAGCCGGTCGAGCAACGCATACCAGCCGGTGACATCGCGCTGATAGCCCCACGCGAAAAGCGGCAGGATCAGGTCGTAACCGGACAGATCGCCGGGCCCCGTCCACACGCGTTGCTCGACGATCAATCCGGCAGCGGTCAGCGCCGCCGCCTTGCGGGCAAAGGCGGGCTGCCACTTTTCGTAATAGTCGAGCGCCGGGACGAGGATCGCGACGCGGGGTTGAAAGGACATTACCGCCCCAGCAATCCGCGCGCCTGCCCTGCAATATGCGACAGCATCGCACCGTTCGGGTTCGGGATCGTCCGCGCGCGGTCGACCGTCGCCCGGAACTGCTCGACGCGCGGGGCATGATCGGCAAGCCATTTGGTCACCGCCGCGTCGAG
>JALDYH010000106.1:0-13182 GCA_032154175.1 Sphingopyxis sp.
GGCCCAGCGAATCGGCAAAGCCGTCGAGGTCCGATCGCGCCTGCGCCAGCGCGCTGATCCGCGTCTGGTTCGCTTGGTTGAGCGAGTTCATGCGCGCAATCTTCGGGTCGCGCGATGCGTTCGACAGGTCGGTGACGAGCTGTTTGACGTCGAGGCCCGATCCGAAGCCGAGGCTGTTGGCGATTGAACTGACCATGGCAAAATATCCTTCGAACCCCTTAACGGCGGCGCGCGGACAAGTTTAAGCCTGACGACGTCCTTCGGGATCGAAACGGTGCGAAAGCGGCACATCGACCGATGGTTGGGCGAGACCGTCGGCAACCGCGCGTTCCAGCTGGAAGACGAAGGCGAGCACCGTTGCGACCGCAACGAACAACTCCTCGGGGATCACGCGCCCCGCACGCGCGGTGAAATAGATGGCGCGGGTAAGCTGCGGATATTCGAGCAGCGGCACATCGGCGCCGCGGGCCAGCTCGCGGATCGACAGCGCGACATCGCCGCGCCCGCGCGCGACGACCACCGGTGCCGCATCGACCCCGGGCCGATAGCGCAGCGCGACCGAGAAATGGGTCGGGTTGGTGAGGACGACGGTCGCTTCGGAGACGGCCTTGCGTGCCGACCCGCTCAATATGTCGTGCGCGCGCTGGCGTTGCGCCTGCTTGAGTTCGGGCGCGCCGTCGGACTGGCGCATTTCCTCCTTCACCTCCTGCTTGCTCATCATCAGCCGCTGGTTGCGCGTGAACCACTGCACCGGCACATCTATCAGCGCGATGACGACCAGTCCCCCGGCGAGCGTCAGCATCGCATGGCCGATTTCCTTTCCGGCCAATCCGATAGCGGCGATCAGGTCAGTCGACGCCATTGTCATGATCGCGGGCAGGCTGTTCAGGACGAGCCAGTAACCGATGCTTCCGAGCAGCAACACCTTGGCGAGCGCCTTGCCGAGCTCGGTGACGCCCTGCATGCCGAACATGCGTTTGAGCCCGCTTATCGGGTTCATTCTATTGCCCTTGAAGTGGAGCGCCTTGCCGCGCCAGCCTATCGACCCGAGCATCGCCGGACCCGCGACCGCGGCGCCCAGTGCGAGCGCGAACAGGCTGGCGAGCGGCAGGAGAATCTCGACCCCGTTGCGCATCAGCGCCTCGGCGGGCGCGAAATCGGCGACGTCGGCGGCGGTCAGCGTCAGCCCGCGGCGCACGAGGTCGCTCGCCGACTGGACGAACCAGCCGCCCGCGGCGACCATCCAGCCGGCGGCGGCAAGCATCATCAGCGCGGTCGCGAGTTCGCGCGACATCAGCACATCGCCTTCGCGCGCCGAGTCGGTCAGCTTCTTCGCCGTCGGCTGTTCGGTTTTCTGGTCCTTCTCGGTCGTGCCCGACACCGGATCAGATCCCCGCGACCATGCGCGCGGCGTCGAGCGCGTCGGACAGGATGCGCGCGATCGCCTCGGCCATCGCCGGCGTCGCGACCCCGAGCAGGACGATCCCCGCGAGCAGCGTCGCGGGAATGCCGACCGCGAAGAGGTTCAGCGCGGGCGCCGAGCGGCCGATCACGCCCATGATCATCTGGACGAGGATCAGCACGAAGCCGACCGGCATCGCGATCGTCAGGCCCGCGGCGAACATCAGGCTGCCGAAGCGGATGATCCCGCCGATGGCGTCCCAGGACGGGAAGGCGCCGCCCGGGGGCAGCGCGCGATAGCTGTCGACGACGATATCGATCAGCACGAGATGGCCGTCGGCGGCGAGGAAGAGCGCGGTGGCGAGCATCGAGAGGAGCTGCCCGATCGCCGAACTCGATGCGCCGCTCAGGGGATCGACCATCGACGCAAAGCCGAGGCCCATCGCGTTGCTGATCACTTCGCCCGCGAGCAAGGCGGCGGCGAGCCCCATCTGGAGGACGAAGCCGATCGCGAGGCCGATCACGACCTCGCCGATGACGAGCAGGAACCCCGGCACCGACACGATCCCTTCGGGCGGCAGCGTCATGCCCGTTGCGGCGACCGCGGGGACCCCCACCGCGAGCGCGATCACCAGTCGCAGCTGCACGGGCACGCTCGTCGCACCGAACACCGGCGCGGCGATGAAGGCGGCGCCGGGACGGATCATCCCCAGCATCCAGAGCTGGAGCATCGCCTCGATATTCGGGATGTCGGCGGGGTTCATCGACGTCCTGAGCGCCCTAGCGGACGAGCGCCGGGATCTGCGCGAACAGCTCGCGGGTGAAATCGGTGAGCAGCACGAGGATGCTGCCGCCGAAAATGGCGAGACAGATCGCCGCGACGATCAGTTTGGGCACGAAGGTCAGCGTCTGTTCGTTGATCGACGTCGCCGCCTGCACCATGCCGAGCAGCACGCCGATGACGAGCACCGGCAGCAGCAGCGGCGCCGACGCGAGCGCGAGGATCCACAGCGACTGCTGCGCCACCCCGATGAAATAATCGGCCTCCACCGCGCTAACTCACGAAGGAGGAGGCGAGCGATCCCATCGTCAGCGCCCAGCCGTCGACGAGGACGAAGAGCAGCAGCTTGAAGGGCATCGATATGATCGTCGGCGACAGCATCATCATACCCAGCGACATCAGCGCCGAGGCGACGATCAGGTCGATGACGAGGAAAGGCAGAAAGATCAGGAAGCCGATCTGGAACGCGGTCTTGAGTTCGCTGGTGACGAAGGCGGGCAGCAGGATCGAGAAGGGTACGTCCTTCGGGCTCGCATAGGTCGGCGCTTTCGCGATCTTTGCGAACATCATCAGGTCGGTCTTGCGCGTCTGCTTCATCATGAAGCCGTGGAGCGCGACCCCCGATCGCGACACCGCTTCGCCGATATCGATCTGTTCCTGGCCATAAGGTTCGATCGCGACGCGATTCACCTCGCTGATCACCGGCTGCATCACGAACAGCGACAGGAACAGGCTCAAACCGACGAGCACCTGGTTCGGCGGCGTCTGCTGGAGCCCGAGCGCATGGCGCAGGATCGACAAAACGATGATGATCCGCGTGAAGCTGGTCATCATCAGGAGCAGCGACGGCAGCACCGTCAGCAGGCTCATCAGGACGAGGATCTGGAGCGAGAGGCTCAGGGGCCGGCCGTCGCCGCCGATTTCGCCGACCGCGCGGCTCAGCCCGTCGGCGGCTTGTGCGTACGCCGCGGGCGCGGCGCAGAGCAGCGCGGCGCCGCCGGCGAGCGCCGCGGCACGCAGCCAGAAGCGGCGATCAGTCCGCATGGAAATCGCCCTGGCTGTCGTCGGCGATCCGCGTGATGCCGTTGCGCGACACCGCGATCAGCACGCGCTGTCCCGCAAATTCGACCACCGCGAGCTTCGATCCCGGGCCGAGCGGCAGCACGTCGATCATTTCGACGGCGCGCGACTTGGTGGCGCCGCCGACGAGCGGTACGCCCATCTGGACGCGCTTCCACAGCCACAGGCTGCCCCACGCCATGCCGCCGACGAGCGGCAGCAGGATGAGCAGGCGGAGGATATATTCGAACATCAGGCCCTCCGTTCGAAGCCTTCGAGCCCGCGCGCCGGGGCGACGACTTCGGCGACCTGGATGCCGTAGCGGCCATCGACGCTGACGATCTCGCCCTTCGCGATCAGCGTGCCATTCGCATAGATGTCGAGCAGGTCGGTCGCGGCGCGATCGAGTTCGATCACACTGCCTTCGTCGATCGCGAGCAGTTCGGAGAGCGTCATCGAGGTCGACCCGACCTCGACCGACACGCGCAGTGAAACGCCGGCGAGCAGGTCGAAATTGGGCGCCGCGGCGATGCTCTTGTCGCGCCGGTCGGCGCGCGCGACCTTCGGGGCGTCGCTGATGTCAGTCATTGTCGGGTCCTTTTTCGATATGGTCGATCATGATCGCGGCGTTGCCATTGGCTTCGCCGATGCTGCCGAGCGCGAAGCTGCGTCCGGCGACGGTCACCGGCACATGGCGCGGCATGGTAAGCGGAATGATGTCGCCCACCTCGAGCGCGAGCAGCTTGACGAGGCTGATCTCGGGGCGCGCGAGCACCGAGCGGACGGGCATGCGCACATCGCGCAGCGCCTTGTCCAGAGCACCCGACCAGGCAGGGTCGGCGCCGCCATTGCCCTGCATTTCGGGGAGCAGCTCGTCGCCCGCGACGCCGCGCAACGCGGCGACGGGATAGGCGCACATGATCGTCCGCCCTTCGAACGGCGCGCCGCGCAACGTAAAGCGCTGGACGAACAATTCATCGTCGGCGCGCACCGCGGCGAGCTTCGCGGGGTCGCCGGTGACGCAGTCGAGCTCGGGCTCGATCACAAGCTTGCCGCGCCATGCGGCGGCGAGTTGCAGCCCGATGTCGCGGCCGAGGCGCGCGGCGAAGCGGTCCTCGGCGTCGGTCAGTTCCTCGCGCTCGGCGGCGAGCTGGCCGCGGCCGCCATAGAAGATGTCGACGAGCTGGAGCAGCAGCGAACGCGAGCCCGCAAGCAGTACGGGACCCTTGAGCGGCGGTGCGTGATAGCGCCAGAAGATCGCCGGCGCGGCCGCCGCGCTCCATTCGGCAAAGCTCGTCTGCTGAGCGCCGGACCGTTCGATCTGGATCGCCGGTGCGCCAAGCGCGCGGATGAGGTCGCGCAAGGACCGCGCGAACTGGTTCGCCACGCCCTCGAGCGCGGGGAAGGCATAGCCGTCGGCCGCCTTGCGCAGCAGCAGCGACGCCTTGGCATCCGCGGGCGCGGCCTGGGCTGCGGGTGCAGGTGCGGCCGGTGCCTTCACGGCTTTGACGGTTTTGGAGCTGGCGGTCACTGAATCACCAGGCTCGTGAAATAAACATTGTCGATGCCCCCAAACCCTTCCTTGTCGCGCAGCACATCGTTGATCGCGGCGGTCAGCTGACGCTGCAGCCGCTGTTTCCCCTGTGATGTGGAGAGCAAAGCCGGATCCTGTTCGGCGAGCACCATAAGCACGACCGATCGAATAGGCACGGCCTGCCGTTTGATATTATTGATAACCTTGCCGTCGTAGAAGGTCGAAAGGCTGATACCCACCTGCAGGAAGCCCGACCCGTCGGCGAGGTTCGTCGTGAAGCTGTCGGTGATCGGATAATAGGTGATCTCGTATTTCCTCGGGTCGACCTTGAACTTGTCGTTCGGGACCGACACCGTGCCGACCTTCGGCGGCGCTTCCTTGTCTTCGTCTTCGGCGGCGGGTGCGACATCCTCCTTGCCGCGCACGACGAGCTTCGGATAATGATCTTCCGGCTTCGCCTCGTGCGCCGACAGCGCGCCAAAATAGATGCCCGCGCCCGCGCCCGCGCCGATCAGCGCGATCGCGGCGACGCCGATCAGCAAAAGCTTCTTGAACTTGCCCTTTTTCCTGGGGGCGCCTTCGACATTATCCTTGGCCATGGTGGGACCCTTTCTGATCAGGCGAAGCGGCCGCGGCGGTCGGCGGCGCGGTCTTCGTCACGCGGCTCGGCGCGTTCGGTGGCGGTTTCGATAAGATGCGCAGGGCCGGCAGCCGCGGAGTGGCCCTGACCCTGGCCTTGCGACTGGCGTCCGGTCTCGCCCGGCGTGCAGGTCACTTCGGCGCCGGCGACGCGGACACCCTGCTGGCGCAGTTCGTCGACGAGGCGGCCCTGTGCAGCGGTGACGATCGTCGCGGTCGCTTCGTGATGGGTATCCATTTTCAGCGCGACGCCGTCGTCGCCCATTTGCATGGCGACGTCGAGACGGCCGAGGTGGCGCGGCATCAGGCGAAAGCTGATGTCGCCGCTGTCCGATTTGGTCGCGGCGATATCGCGTGCGAGCTGGTCGATCCATGCGCCATCGCTGTCGGTGTCGAGTATGCGTTCGGCGATCGCTGCGGGCGCGGCCGCGCCGGCGAGCGTCGTCGCGCCCTGCGCGGTAGGCTGGGCGAAGAGGATCGTCATCGACGGCGCTGCTTCGGCGGGCCTGGAAACGGGTGCCTCGACACCGGCGAGGATCGGCATCGCGGCGTCGCGCGGGCGCGCCGCAACGGGGAGCGCGGGCGCGCTATTGTCTGCCGGCGCCGCCGCGGCTTCTGCCGGCCTGGCGGGTTTCGCTGCGGCAGGGATTGCGGCCGCCACGATCGCGGCCCAGTTCGTGGCCGGCGCCGGCGCCGCGGTTTCGCCGGTCTCCGCCGTGTCCGGCGATGCGAGCTCCGCTTCGGGCGTGGCCGGAACCGGCTTGCCCGATGCGGGCGCGGCGCCCGGAATGCTGCCGTTCAGCGCGATCAGCAGATTCGCGGCCAGCGCCGCGGGGTCGGCTTTCGCCGTCCCGGTCTTCACCGCAGGATTTTCGACGGTGATGTCGACTTCGCGGGATTCGGGAGCTTCGATCTGCGGCGCGGCGGCGTCGACGGTCAGCGCGGGATCGATCCCGATCGTCGCGGCGCGACTGGCCGTTGGAGCGACCGCAACCGGCGCGGCGGCGAGAAGCTGATCGAAACCGCCTTCGCCGCCGCCGTCGGGAAGCTGCCCGATGTTGGCGAGGAAGGTGGCGAAGCCCGCAGGCATCGCGCCCTGCGGCGTGGGGAGCGAAGGCGCGCTCATCATGACGCGCCGCCTTCGATCAGGCGCAGGCGCATGCCCGTCCGCGCGCGGTGCGGGCGGTTGGCGTCGTCGCGGCGTTCCTGTTCGGCCTGCGCCGACTTGCGGCTGCGTTCGTACAGGCGCACTGCCGATTCTTCCTTGACCATCGCGCTCTGCGCCAGCGCGCCCATCTGGTCGCGGCGCTCGCTCGCATTGCTGAGCGGCGCGGTCAGGCTTTCCTGCGCGATGTCGAGGCGCATCGCGAGTTCGCCGATCGTGTTGAGCGCGCGTCCCGCGACGGCGCCCTTGGCCATCGCGAGGTCGACGCGCAGCGTTTCGAGCCGCTTGGCGAGTTCGACAAGGTTGGCCAGTTCGCCATTGGCGCGCGCCAGATTGGCCTCCGCCATCTGATGTTCGACGGAGCGCACGCGGATGATACGTTTGCGGCGTGCGGTACGGGCGTTCATGCGGAATATCCTTCAATCAGGGCTTGGCGGGAAAGTTCGAAATCGACCTGCGCCTTGGCAGGTTGCGACACATAGGCGAGCTGGTCGGCGTGGCGCGCGATCGCGGTGTCGAGCACCGGGTCGGCGCCGGCGACATAGGCGCCCATCAGCATCAGGTCGCGATTCTCTTCATAGAGCGACCAGAGCTGGCGGAAGCGTGCGGCCGCTGCGGCGTGCTCGGGATCGACCGAATCGACCATCGTGCGCGACAGCGAGCGCGCGACGTCGATCGCGGGGTAGACGCCCTGTTCGGCGAGCTGGCGCGACAGGATGATGTGGCCGTCGACGATCGCGCGCGCGCTGTCGACGACGGGATCGTCGATGTCGCCGCCATCGGCGAGCACGGTGTAGAGCGCGGTAACCGATCCACCGGTTTCGCGGTCGATGCCGGCGCGTTCGCACAAGGAGGGGATGAGCGCGAAGACCGAGGGCGGATAGCCCTTCATCGTCGGCGGCTCGCCCAGCGTCAGCCCGATCTCGCGCTGCGCATGCGCGACGCGTGTCAGGCTGTCGATCAGCAGCAGCACTTTCTTGCCCTCGGCGCGAAACGCCTCGGCGATCGCGGTCGCGCGCATCGCGGCGCGCAGGCGAAGGAGCGGCGGGTGATCGGCGGGAACCGCGACGACGACCGATTTCTTGCGCACTTCGGGGGGCAGCTTGGTTTCGACGAAGTCGCTGACCTCGCGGCTGCGTTCGCCGATCAGCCCGACGACGATGACGTCGCATTCGGTCCCGGCGATCATCTGACCCATCAGCACCGACTTGCCGACGCCCGAACCCGCGATGATCGCGACGCGCTGACCCTCGCCGACGGTGAGCAGGCCGTTGATCGCGCGCACGCCCATGTTGAGCGGGCGGGTGACGCGGCCGCGGCGGAGCGGATTGACCTTGCGCCCCGCGAGCGGCCACTGGAACTGCGACTGGATCGCCGGGCGGCCGTCGAGCGGATTGCCCTGTGCGTCCATGATGCGGCCGAGCAATGTCTTGCCGACGGGGACCATCGAGCTGGCGCCATGGGGTTCGACCGGCGCGCCCGTGACGAGCGGCTTGTTCATGTCGAAGGGCAGGACGAGGCTGCGGTGGCCGCGAAAGCCGACGACTTCGCCATAGACATAGTCGTTGTCGGCCGAGCGGATGCGGACGTTGCTGCCGAGCGGCTGGGGAAAACCCGACACTTCGAGCATGATGCCCTCGTGCGACACCAGCGTGCCGATGCGGCGCGGGCTGGCGTTCGTGAGGTCGACGGGGTCGAGCAGCTGCTGCGCACTCATGGCGAGACGGCGCGTCATGCGGCCTCTCCCGTGCCCAGCGCGGCGCGCAGTTCGTCGAGATAGACGGCGCGGCCATGTTCGATCCAGCCGGTCGAGGTTTCGAGGCGGACGGTGCCGCGCATCATCGCGGGGTCGCTCTCGATCGCCAGCGTCAGCGGACAGTCGGCGAGCAGCGCGGCGTCTTCGGGATGGACCCACAGGGTGCGCGCCTTGTCGGCGTCGGCGACCATCGCGGCGGCGGTCTCGGCCTGCGCCTGCAGCCATTCGGCATCGATCGGTGCGGCGGCGACGATCTGGCGGACCAGCCGTTCGACGGTCTCGGCGATCAGCTGCGCGAGCTCTTCGCTCGGCTCGTCCTGCAGCGCCTCGGCGCCGGCGAGCAGCGCGAGCAGCTGGTGGCGTTCGGCGACGAAAGCGGCTTCGGCAAGGCGCTGGCCTTCGGCGAGGCCGAGCGCGAACGGATCTTCGAGGTCGAGTTCGTCGAGGCTTTCCTCGACGGGCTGCGCGGCATGGGCCGCGGGCGCGAAGGACATCGGGCGAAAGCCGCTGCCGCGCGCCATCGCCTCGGTGAGCGAGACGGGAGCGAAGCCGGTTTCGGTGGCGCGATCAGACATAATCGTCGCCCCCGCCTGCGATCATGATTTCGCCGGCCGCGGCCATCTGGCGCACGATCTGCATGACGCTCTTCTGCGCGTCGTCGACGTCGGCGCGCTTGACCATCGTCATTTCGGCCATCTCGTCGCGGATCGTTTCGGCGGCGCGCTGCGACATGGTGGCGAGGCACATGTCGACCATCTCGTCGTCGGCGCCCTTGAGCGCGATCGCGAGCTGGGCGGCGTCGACCGAGCGCAGCACGCTGCTGAGGCTCTTCTTGTCGAGGTCGCGCAGGTTTTCGAAGATGAACATTTCTTCCTCGATCGTCTGGGCGAGGATGCGGTCGTGCTTCTTCAGCGACCGGAGCGTGCGCTCCGAAAGCTGCTTCGGCATCTTCTTCATGATCTTGGCGACATCGCTCGGGCCGCCGATCGCCTGCTTGGCGACGCGCTGGCCGTCGACATTGGCGCTTGCGAGCACGGCTTCGAGATCCTCGATCGCCGCGGCGGGGACCGAGGTCAGCATCGCGGCGCGCAACACGAGGTCGGCCTGCAGCACTTCGTCGAGCGTTTCGATCGCACGCGCGGCGACGTCGGGGACGAGCACCGAAAGGATCAGCGCGCCGACCTGCGGATGCTCGCTGGCGAGCAGGCCGCTGATCGCGTCGACATCCATCCAGCGCAGCATTTCGAGCGACGCGGCGCTCCGCTGCGGCGCGACGGCGGCGAGGATATTGTCGGCGCGGACGTTGCCGACGGCTTCGTTGATGACGGTGCGGATGCGCGTGTCGGCGCCGATCGCGAGTGCGCTGACGTCGCGGCTGCGCGTCACGAAGCGGTCGAGCGCCTGGCCGATCTGCTGCTCGCTGGCGTTCGCGGTGTCGAACATCGCCTTCGCCAGCTGGCGCACTTCTTCGGGACCGAGCTGCTTGAGGATCGTCGCGGCTTCGCTTTCGTCGAGCAGCATCAGCAGGATCGCGGCAGCGGCCGATCCTTCGATCGGGGGCATGACGGGGGCGTTATCGAGTTCGGCGACCTCAGGCACGGGCACCCTCCTGCATCAGGTGGCGGACGACCAATGCGGCACGTGCCGAGTCCTGACGGACGAAGGCGCGGACGAGGTTGGCGCGCGCTTCATAGCTCGGCGCCTGCTCGATCATCTCGAGCGTGATTTCGCGGCCGTGCTGGCCGCTGGCGAGCGCCGGGCGGTCGGTGGCGGCGAGCAACGACGCTTCGAGTTCCTGATTCTGGGCGATGCGTTTCGCGGCGCGTTCCTTCGCGGCGCGGATCATCGGGCGGCCGATAAAGAGGAAGGCGAGCAGCGCGACGAGGATCGCGCCGACCTGCTGGACCAGCGGCAGGAACCAGCCCTGGTCGTAAAAGGCAGGCGACGTGTCTTCGGCCACAACGAACGGGCGCTGGTTGATCGCGACGAGGTCGCCGCGGGTGGCGTCATAGCCGATCGCACCCTTCACCAGATTGTCGATCTTGGTGAGGTCGGCCTGCGTCAGCGCCTTCTTGCCCTGATTCAATGCGACCGCGACCGAGACGCGGCGCAGCTTGCCCTGCGGCGAATGCGTCACCGAAATCTCGCGGCCGACTTCATAGGCGCGCGCGGCATTCTCGTTGCTCTCGGTGCCGGGCGCGGGCGCCGCGCCGGGCGGGACCGGCTGCGGACCGTTGGCGGTGATCGTGGTCGCCTGCGGCGGCTGGTTCGACAGCGCGCCGGGGATCCCGACCGCTGGAGCACTCGTGCCGCTCGTCGACCGCGTGATCTGCTCGCTGGTCAGCGCGCGGTCATTCTCGGGAAAGCTTTCGCGCGTCGCCTGACTTTCGGACATGTCGACGTCGGCGTGGACCTCGACCGTATAATTGCCCGCGCCGAGCATCGGACCGAGCAAAGTGTCGAGCGCGCGGCGGAAGCGATCCTCTACCTGCAGCTGGAGCTGGAAGGCCTTCATGTCGCTGCCCGACGCGGTGTCGGACAGCAGCGCGCCGCGCTGGTCGATCACCGATACCTGATCGGCATTCATGCCGGGGATCGACGAGGCGACGAGAAAGCGGATCGCCTGCACCTGACCGTCGGAGAGCGAGCGGCCGTTCTGCAACGTGAGCATCACCGACGCGGTGGCGGGCTTGTCTTCGCGGACGAACAGGCTGGGTTCGGCGGCGGCGACATGGACACGCGCGCTCTTGACCGCGTCGATCGTCTCGATCGTGCGCGACAGGTCGGCCTCGCGCGCCGAGCGCAGCGCTTCGCCTTCGATCGCGCGGCTCGACCCCATGGGGAGCGACGCGATCAGGCTGTCACCGCTCGGTGCCGCCTTGGGCAGTCCCTGTCCGGCAAGCGCGATGCGCGCCTGATGGAGTTTGTCAGCGTCGACGGTCAGCGCGCCCGTGGTCGGGTCGATGCTGTGGCCGATGCCCTGCGTCTGCAACGCGTCGGCGACCGCCGCCTTGTCGCTGTCGTCGAGCCCGGCGAAGAGCTGCGCCTGCGGTGCCGCCTGCATCGTGAACCAGGCGAGCGCGGCGATGCCGATCGCCGAGGTCATCGCGATCGCGGGCAGCGCGCGCTGGACGGCCGGCTGGCGGAGAAATTGCGTAAACGGTGCGAGCCGGCCGCCGAGGACGGGGGCGGGAAGGCGGTTCGCGGCGCCGTCGTCCATGGCGTTGGGGACGGGGGTAAGGATCTGGGTCTCGGCCATGGATTACACCGGCATGTTCATGATGTCGCGGTACGCGGACAGCAGCTTGTTGCGGACTTGCAGGGTGGTCTCGAAGCCGAGCGACGCTTTCTGGCGTTCGATCATCACGCTGACGATGTCGTGCGTGTCGCCGCGTTCATAGGCTTCGCTGATCTGGCTTGCCTTCGACTGCTGGGCGTTGACCTGTTGCAGCGCATTGTTGATCGCGGCGCCGAAATCGGGGGTTCCGCCCGTACCGCCGACGCCGCCTTCGGCCGCGCCGATGCCGCCGTGACCCGCGGCGCGCTGCAGCGCCTGGTTCTGATTGAGGATCGAACTGCGCATCTGCAGCAGCCGGCTCGGGTCAATCGTGCTCATTGCTTTCCATCCGTCCTGATGGCGGCGATGTGCCGCACGCAAAGAACAATGCAAAGCGCGTGCCAAAAAAATTTATTGCTTGTTTTCAGCGAATTGATTGCACGCCCCGCGGCCTTTCGCGCGACTTCGGCGTTTTTTTGACGGGGTGCGCTTAATCGCCTCAGCGGTCCGCCGTTACTGCTTTCGTGACCGCTCCTCGAGCCCTCACATCACGGGAATGGCCATCGAGGCCGGAAAGGAACAAAGATGACTGTCATCAACACCAATGTGAGCGCGCTTCGCGCCCAGAACAACTCGCGCGTCGCGAACCACATGCAGTCGCAGGCGATGGAACGCCTGTCGAGCGGCAAGCGCATCAACAGCGCCAAGGACGACGCTGCTGGCCTCGCCATCGCGACCCGCATGGAAGCTGCATCGCGCGGTTTCACGCAGGCGATCCGTAACGCCAACGACGGCATTTCGCTGGCCCAGACCGCAGACAGCGCCGCCGGCAGCATCTCGGACATCCTCATCCGTATGCGCGACCTGTCGATGCAGGCCTCGACAGGCACGCTCAGCGATCCCGATCGCGTGCTGGTGCAGAAGGAAGTCACCGCGCTGATCGCGCAGATCGGCGACGTCGTCGGTCAGACCACCTTCAACGGCAACGCCCTGCTGGATGGCAGCGCCGCAACCGGCTTCAACATCCAGACCGGCATCAACGATACCGAGGTCGTGAACATCACCATCGCGAACCTTGGCACGGCCGGAACGGCTCTTACCGGCGTCGGTGCAATTAACGTCGGTACCGAGGCCGGTGCCACGGCTGCGCTGGCAGTGCTGGACACGGCGATCGACAATGTCGCCGCCGAACGCGCCAATCTCGGTGCGCAGCAGAACCGCCTGACCTCGGCTGTCGATAATTTGACGGCACGCGTCACTAATCTGGATGAATCGAAATCGCGCATCGAAGACGCCGATTTCTCGGTGGAATCGACGAATCTCGCCGCCGCCGGCATCCTGGCACAGGCGTCGACCGCGATGCTCGCCCAGGCGAACCAGAGCTCGCAGGGCGTGATGAACCTGCTTCGCTAAGTTTCGCGAACAAATTTCAGGCTATATTCGGTTGGTCCCTTAGATAGCCTGATCCGATGCCCCGGCCCCCACAGCCGGGGCATCATCTTTTTCTGTTTCGGCAAAGCCGAAACAGGCGCGGTTCCGGCCCGCTCCCCCTCCCAGCCTCCCGACACGG
>JALDYH010000107.1:0-13144 GCA_032154175.1 Sphingopyxis sp.
GGATGCCGCCGGCCCCGCACGGCGCCGGGGCTGCGGCGGCTGCAAGGGCGCGGATATTGGGCCCTTCGGCGCGCGCCCTGCGGGCAGCCGCCTCGGGCACGCTGCGAGCCGAATGGATCGGGACGCCGGACCTGCCGGGCAGCGTTGAAGATAGGCGCAGCGTCGCGTGGATGCGGGACGGCAGGGGCGGCGGGGCAGCGCAGCAGCGGGACGCGGCAACGCCGGGGCAGAGACGGCAGCGGCGGGGCAGAGCATGGCTGAGGACGCCGCGCCCACGGGCACGGCGGCGCTTTTTGTTGGGCCGGCACCTCGGACATCGGCGCGGGCGGCGCACGGTCTTGGGACTTCGGGTGCGCGGCCGCCTTGGCAGGCGGTCCCCTGGCCCGTGGTTCGCCGCCCGCCCCGCTGTCCGGGGCCGGCCGCGGCGGATTTTGGTCTGGAGGAGACGTGACCATGAACGCTTTCCCGCACCCCTTGCCCGAGGCCGCACGGTCGCAGGGCCGCGCGCCCGCGCGCGGCGGGCGCACCGGTCGCGGCGGCGCACCGACGAAGAGGACCGACAAGGGCGGCGCGGCACCGCTTTCGCAGTACGACGAGGTCACCGCGCGCATCGTTGCCGAACTCGAGGCGGGGCGCTTTCCTTGGGCGCAGCCTTGGGACGCCGCCGTTTTTGCCCCGGGTCTCCCGCGCAACGCCGACACGCGCCGGAGCTATTCGGGGATCAATATCCTGATCCTCTGGGCCGAGGCCGTGCGGCAGGGGTTCGGCTCGCAAGGCTGGCTGACCTTCCGGCAGGCGCAGGACGCGGGCGGGCAGGTGCGCAAGGGCGAGAAGGGCACCACGATCTTCTACGCCGCGCGCTTCACGCCGAAAGGCGGCGAGGGCGCCGCCGGAACTACGGCCCCGCGCGGCGAAACGGACGGGGGTGCGGGTAGCGGCGGCACTGGCAGCGGCACCATCGGCACCGGGGACAATGGCGGCGGCGGAGACGGCGCGGAGGTCGACCGTACGGTTCCCTTCCTGAAACGCTTCACCGTGTTCAACGTCGCGCAGGTCGACAATCTGCCCGATCGTTGCACCGCGCCCGACGTGCCGCTGCCCCCGCGTAAGACGATCCCCGTCGCCGAGGCGCTGCTCGCCGCGAGCGGCGCCGATATCCGCATCGGCGGCAACCGCGCCTATTATTCACCGTCGGACGATTATGTCGCGCTGCCGCCGCAACAGGCTTTTTTCGAGCAGATCGATTATTATCGCACCGCGCTCCACGAGCTCGGCCACTGGACCGGGCACAGGACGCGGCTCGGCCGCGATCAGTCGGGCGCCTTCGGCAGCGCCGCCTATGGCCGCGAGGAGCTTTGCGCCGAACTCGCGAGCGCCTTCCTTTGCGCCTCGCTCGGCATCCGCCCGACCGTTCGCCACGCCGATTATCTCGGCGCATGGCTCGCGATCATGCGCGACGATACGCGCGCGATCTTCAAGGCGGCGAGCCTCGCGTCGAAAGCCGCCGACTATCTGCTCGGCTTCGCGGTGGAGGCCGAACCCGGTCCGTCATCGCCGCGCGGCGCCGATGCGGCGGCGAGCGAGGGAGCGGGGCAATGACCATCCTCCCCGCACATCTGCGCTTCGCGCTCAACGCCAACGGGCTGACGGGCCGCATCCTCGCCGCGCAGGACAAAGGATTCGATCCGCGCCCGGTCGTCAAATTCTTCAATCCGGTCGGCGCGGCGACGTGGCTCGCGACCGAAATCGACGAGGACGGCGATACGCTGTTCGGCCTCGCCGATCTCGGTTTCGGCTGCCCCGAACTCGGCTGCTTTTCGCTCGCCGAAATCGAGGCGGTGCGCTTGCCCTTCGGCCTCGCCATCGAACGCGACGCGCATTTCGATAGTCTCGCCCCGCTCTCGGTCTGGGCCGACACCGCGCGGCGCCTGGGCACGATCATTCAGGCCGAGGCGGCGCTGCGCCGCAGGGCGGCCGACGCGGCCGCGCCGCGTCCCGCGCCGCCCGCCGACGAAGGCCCGCCGTCCGATGCGGCGGCGAACGATGCGCAACCGCCGCCCGACGCGGCGCCGAAAGACGAGCTTCCGCCGGAATAGGCGGCAAGGCGAGGCGGCGCGCCTTCGCCGCCAATCGAAGCCGGTCCCGCCCATCCTTCACGAAAGACGGGACCGGCGCTCGCTAGGAGCAAGTGCCATGAAACTTGATTTTATCACCCATGACAAGCTGACCGTCGCCAAGGTCAATATGCGCTCGAAGGGCCGCGACCCCGAAGTCGGCGATATCCAGCCGAGCATCGCCAAGCGCGGTGTGCTTATCCCCTTACTCGTGCGCCCGCGCGCCGACGCCGGTCCCGAGGACGCGCCGTTCGAAATTGTCGCCGGTCGGCGCCGCTTCACCGCCGTGGGCAATATCGTTCGTGACGGCGGCACGGTTAAACCGTTGCCCTGCGCCATTCTCGACGAGGGCGACGACGCCGACGCCCACGCGGCGTCGATGCTCGAAAATCTCGTGCGCGTCGCGCCCGACGAGGTCAGCCAGTGGGAGGCCTTCGTCCAGTCGGTCAAATTGGGTCGCAACGTCGATGAAATCGCTGCCGAGTTCGCCTTCGAGGTGCAGACGGTGAAGCGCATCCTCGCGCTCGGCAATTTGCTGCCGCGCATCCGCACCCTCTACCGCGATGCCGAGATCGACCAGACGACGGTCAAGCAGCTGACCCTTGCGAGCAAGAGCCAGCAAACGGCATGGCTCGCGCTGTGGGGCGACAAGGACGCCTATTGTCCGACCGGCTTTCGCTTGAAGGACTGGCTGTTCGGCGGCGATGCGATCAAGGCCGGTCATGCGCTGTTCGACATCGAGGAAGCGAAGGTCGCGGTCATCGCCGACCTCTTCGGCGACGACAAGCTCGTCGCCGACGCCGACGCCTTCTGGACGCGGCAGATGGCCGAAGTAGAGGCGCGGCGCCTCGCCTATCTCGAAGAGGGCTGGAGCGATGTCACCGTGCTCGACCTTGGCCAGCGCTTCGACCGCTACGACCATCGCCACACATCGAAGCGGCAGGGCGGGCGCATCTATGTCGAAGTACGCAAGAGCGGCGAGGTCAGTTTCCACGAGGGCTATCTGACCGAGAAGGAAGCGCGGGCGCGCGCCAAGGGCGAGCCGGGAGCGGGACACGAAAAGGTCGCGCGGCCCGAGGTCACCAGTGCGCTCAACACCTATATCGACCTGCACCGCCATGCGGCGGTGCGCGCCGAGTTGGCGAAACATGGCGGCGTCGCGCTCCGCGCTCTCGTCGCCCATGTCATCGCGAGCGCCGATCATTATCGCGTCGATATCCAGTCGTATCGCTGCGGCAAGGACGAGGTGCAGGAAAGTGTCGAAACTTGCGCGGTCGAAGCGCTGTTCGACGAGCGCCGCCGCGCCGTACTGGCGGTTCTCGGCTTCGACCCCGAGGATCTGGCGGTCGTTTCCGAGGGCTGTCGCGCGCGGCAGTTCGCGCCGGTCTTCGCGCGGCTGCTCGACCTGCCCGACCCGGTCGTGCTCGAAATCGTCGGGATCGTGATGGGCGAAACGCTCGGCGCGGGAAGCGAGGCGGTCGAGATGATCGGGCTGCATCTGGACGTCGATATGGCCAAGGTCTGGACCGCCGACGCGGCCTTCTGGAACCTGATCCGCGACAGGGAGGTGCTCGGCAGGATCGTCGGCGAGGTCGCGGGCGCCGAGGTCGCCGCCGCCAATGTCAGCGAGAAAGCGAAGGTCTTGAAGACCATCGTCGCCGACCATCTGGCGGGTATTAATGGCCGCGCGCAGGTCGTGCCGTGGGTGCCGCGCTGGATGCGCTTCGCGCCTTCGCCCTATACGGCGCGCGGCGGGGTCGGAAGCGTCGGCGCCCACGCGCGGCTGCTCCATATCCTGAGCCGCGCCGCAGAGGATGAGGCCCAGCGCGAAGCGGAAAGGGCCGAGGAAGGCGAAGCGGCCGGAGACGGCGCTGCGGACGCCGGGTCGCATCTGCCCGAAGGCGGCGACGCGGAGGATGTGGCCGATAGCGAAGCGCCGGAAAGCGAAGGACATCGGGCGGACGATGCGAAGGATGGCGGCGGCGAGGCGCCGCCGCTGGCCGCCTGATCGGCGCTGACGGGGAGGGGCGGCACGTCGCCGTCCCTTCATCCCGCGCCATTCTTCCCCGGCCCCAAATCCGGGCGCGCCGCCCCTGACCCCCCGCCTTTGCGTTTGACACGGGTGGGCCGCGCGGCAGGCCTGCGGCGCCGCGCGCTGTTCTTTGCTGTGCCCTCCGCCCACTCGGGCTCAGAATCGAAACTGGCGCACCAGAGCGGCGGCGGCATCGCGGTCGTGATTGAGGCGGATCGCGTGCGAGGAAGAGGAGGCAAGGCTCATTGGCAATTGTGACGCGCGTTCGAGAACGGGCCGGGCGGTGGTGATGGTCGTCTCGATGTTGATGAGGTCATGTGTTGTCAGGTGCGTCCGGAGTTCGCCCAGATCATATTCGAGCCAGTCGTCGCTGATATAGGACGACCATGTAAAATTGATGAGGAAGCTCAGCTGTGCGATCGACCTTGTCGTCGGCAGGTTCGACTTGTCCTCGCGCGCCCTGATCTCGGGATAATAGAGGCCGGCGCCGACCGCGCCCGAATTTTTGAACACCGGAATTTCGGTCCGTGCGATGTCCATGATGTCGGGCATCGTCACCGACCACATGCCGCTCACGGCCGGCCCCTGATCCTCGGTGAACAGCCGGTCGAGATAGACGATGGTGGCCCGTCCGGCGCGTTCGAGCGCGTCTATTCGGTGGGCATATCGGGGTTTCAGTCTCGCACCGTTCGCGTCGATCACGAGGACGAAATGCGCCTCGGTCAGGCCGAACTCATCGAAGGCATCGGCGATTTCGCAGATCGCCCGGCCCGATACGACCGTATCGAGAAATAGGAAACGGCCGCCGATCGTGCGATCCTCGTAGCGGTGCGCAAAGCCGACCTTGCAGACCCGCGAGCGGAGGAACTCGAAGAAACGATAATAGGGGCAGGTCCGATTGCCCGTCACGATGGCCGCAAGGACCGCGGTCCAGAAGCGCCTGATATCGCGGCTCTCGATCCCCGTCTCGGAGCTCGGAATGTCGGCGGTGAACGGAAGATAGAGCGGTCCGACCATCGGACCCAGGGTATAGTCGCGTATGGCCGCAAGCCTGTCGGCGCCCGGCGCATGCAATGGCTTCCACTCCGAATGGAAATAGCTCGAAGCGGCTTCGGCCAGCGGCGCCGCGCCGCGGCTCGGCACGACCATGGCCGTAAATCCCTGCTCGCCAAGCTCGATAAACGCCATGCAGAGCTGTGCGCATGCTCCGGCATAGGATTTCAGATTCGAAAGGGTAAGTTCATGCAGCACGGCTTCGTCCTACGGGACGGGCGGAGTGGCCGCAATCGCGCGGATGCCTCGATGCCCGGCGGCCGCGACCGGCATTCAGGGGCGAACCGCGAGCGCTCTCAGGCGAGCAATCTGCGCAAAAAATAGACGCGGAACAGGTCGAGCAGGGCCTCGGCCGCCTCATTGTCGTTGGCGTGTGCGGTGACCTGGAAGCCGCCGTCGGGAGCCGGCTCATATTCGAACGGATGGAGCCCCGTCAGGCGCAGGGCGGCCGGGTCGAGCCCGTCGCGGCGGATCGACGCGAGGGCCTCATCGTCGAGCGACAGCGAGATCCAGATGCCCGCGCTGCGCGCTGCGATCATGTCGAGATCGCGCGTCTCGGCCGCGATGCAGAGGCTAGCCCGTCCGTCCATTCTGGTCCCCTGCAGCCCTGCCCCGGGCCGTTGCAATCGGTTGTGAAAATCGGCCGCCGTCCCCACGAATCGGTCGGCCGATGCCGATCTCTTGCATCGAAATTCCGGTCTTGGCCACCGCTATGCGGCGCGCGCCGTCACCGTTCGCCGCATCGCCGCCTTCTTCGCGTCCTTTCGTTCACCGGCACCATTCCGGGGCTGGGAAGGCGGGCTGGGACGGGTCGGCGGCAGCGCAACGGGCGCGCGGGGCTATTTTCCCCGCCGGCTCCGCCGGCTCCTCGCGGACGATGCCACGGGCATCCAAAATAGCCCCGCGCGTCCGTCCTCCGCTTCGCTGCGGCCCCGTGGGTGCGCCGCCGCCGCGTGCCCCGTCCCTGTCGTCCGCCACGCCCCGGGATGGTCCCGGCGGCGCTTTTCAAGGAGACGAACAATGGCAGCAATCGGTTTTGTGAGCGGCACGATGTCCGAAGGGTATCGCGGCCAGCTCAAGACGCTTTCGATCCGCGCGGACATCGACATCCGGCCCAACCGGTCGAAGTCGGGCGACGCCCAGCCCGATTTCCGGGTCTTCTCGGACAATGTCGAGATCGGCGCGGCCTGGGTCCGGACCGGCCAGATGTCGGGCGAACCCTATGTCTCGCTGAGCCTCGCGGCGCCCGAATTCGGCCCGCGCCGGCTCTACGCGAACCTCGGTCGCGCCGCGGGGCAGGACGATGAAGACACTTATGCGCTGATCTGGAACCCCGCCGACTGACCGGTACCCGGCCTCGCCCCCGCGCCCTGCCGCGCGGGGGCTCTTTTTTCGTGGAGGTCTTTTTCGAGCCTCTCCCGCCGGGGGCCTCGCGGGCACTTCCGGGACGCACCGGGTCTCCCGGGCCATGCCGGCCCGCCCGGAGGCGAAGGAGGACCATCGACATGTCCGACGACAGCGACGAAATCGCGCGGGCGCGCAGCGCCGTTCGGGGCACCCCCTTTCTCAACACCGAGCAGGCCGCCGCCTATCTCGGGCTTGGCGCCCGGAAACTGAAGCAGATGCGGAGCACTTGTTCCGGCCCGCGCTATCGCCTTCACGGTCGGCTCGTTCGCTACCATATCGACGACCTGCGGATATGGTCGCGCTCGCGTGCGCCCGGTCACCTGGCGGGCCAGGGCATCGGCGCCGAGGGGAGTGAAGGCGATGCTTGAGCGCCCCGATCTCCCGCTCATGGTGTGGGGCAACACGCTGCGCGCCGCGCGCGAGCGCCGCCGTCTCCTGCGGTTTCGTTTCGCGCTCGGCGCGACCGGAATCGCCGCGCTCGCCGCGACGATCGCGCTGCCGCCGGCGCCGCGCCTTGTCTGGAACGCCAGCGTGAGCGCGCCGCGCGGCCTTTATTCGGTGAGTCCGGGGCGCGGGTTCGAACGCGGCGACATGGTGGTGGCACGGATCCCGGTGCCGTGGCGGATGCTGGCGGCACGGCGGTATTATCTTCCCTTGAACCTACCGCTCGTGAAGCGTGTCGTCGCGGTGCGCGGCGACGAAATTTGCGCGCACGGCGAGAGCGTCTCGATTAACGGCGAACCTGCCGTGACCCGCCGCGCGCACGATGCGCGCGGCCGGGCCCTGCCCTGGTGGGAGGGCTGCACGATTCTGAAGAAGGGCGAGGCGTTCCTGCTCATGGCCGAAGCGCCGGCGTCGTTCGACGGGCGCTATTTCGGCGTCACGCGCGCCCCCGATATCGTCGGAAAGGCGGTGCTGCTATGGGCGCGCTGAAGGGATTTGTCGCCGCGCTCGCCCTCGCCCTTGTCGTGCCCGCGTCGCCCGCGCAGGCCAGCGAAGCCGAGCGATGGCGTGGCGTTGCGGGCGAGGCGGCCGACCGCTTCGGGTTGCCCGTCGAGTGGGTCATGCGCGTGCTCGATGCCGAGAGTGGCGGCCGCACCACGCTGGGTGGGCGCCCGATCACCAGCCATGCCGGGGCGATGGGACTGATGCAGCTCATGCCCGCGACATGGGCGAGCCTGCGCACACAATATGAACTTGGAAACGACCCGCATGACCCGCACGACAATATCGTTGCCGGGACCGCCTATCTGCGCGCGATGTACGACCGCTTCGGCTATCCGGGTCTCTTCGCGGCCTATAATGCGGGACCGGGGCGCTATGGCGAATATCTGTCGCGTGGCCGCGCCTTGCCGCGCGAGACGCGCGACTATATCGCGAAGGTGGCGGGCGTAACGGGCAGCGCGCGCGCTTCGCGACAAAACAACGCACGGCGCGATGTCGCCGATGTCCTGCCGTTCCGCGATCCGATTTTCATGACGGTTTCCTCTTCGCCGCCGCTTGCTGCCGATGGCCCGGCGGTCTCTGCTGCGCGGGCGGTGACGGCGTCCACCGCGCCTCGCGCCGCATCCGCCGGGCCGGGCGACGGCCTGTTCCTGCTGCGCGTCGGAGGCGGCGATGACGGGGAATGAACCGCGGTCGTCGGGTACGGCCGACAGGGTGGGGTCGTCTCGGCTAGGCCAAGTATGACGGACGCCGACGCGCCTGTGCAAGGCCGGCGGGTGCCCCCCAATTTGCTGCGCAAATCGGTTCCCCCCACCGCCGCTTCGCGGCGCGCGGGACGAGCCCCGCGCGGCCCTGACAGGCGCGCCGGCGCCCGCCTTCTGAAGGTCGTTCCCGATTTCGGGATCGCAGCTTCAAGGAGGAAATCATGGATGTTTCGGCAATCGGAACGGCTTCGGATCATGTCTTCGAACGGATCGTGGCAGGGCTCGAAACAAGCTTCGGACGCCGCGCGGCGGAAGGGCTCGCGCGGCAGTTCATCGAGGCGGAAGGCGCCGATTTCTACTGGGAGGCACGGCTCGGCGAACGCCGGATCGGCACATATGAGCGGCTCGACGAAGACGCCGAAGAGGCGCTCGAAAGGGTGGCGGTCTTTGGACTTCTCGATGGTCTCTTCTATGTCGCGGTCGTGCTTCTGGACGCGATCGAGGGGGTCGAGGGGCTGCTCGGGCTGCGGCAATTCGAGCGCCGCGAGGATGCCGAGTGCGCCTTCGCGGTCATGGGCTGACATTGCGGATTTCGGGCAAGGGAGCGGCGCCGGAGAGGCGCTGTTCCCTCTCTTTTTCCTCGCCTTGCACGCGCGCTCGTGCCCGGCGCGGTTAACTGCTAGAAGCTCGGCATGGACAGCCAATCCCCCGAGACGATCGCCGCCGGTCTTACCGAAGCGCAGCGCGATATTCTTCTCGCGGGACCCCATAGTTTCGAGGAGGAAGACATGCTCCCCGACGATCTCTTCACGGTCGGCGAGCTATGGGACGTCGACAGCGGCGACGAGCGGCTCGTGTGGGAGCCGACCGAGCTGGGCGAGGCGGTCAGGGCGTTGGTGGCGAAGGACGGGTGACGGCAAGATAAAGGCACAGCCCCCAAATGGGGGCTATGCGATTGTCTGCACATCATTTTCTTTGGGGACTGCACCGCGCGCGTGGAGACCGCGGGCCGGTTCGCGGCGGATTTCGGCGGTGCGGCGGGAGGCTGCCGTGGAAATCCGCCGATGAGCGGCGAGAACGAGTTCGAGCCCCGGCTCGGCAAAATGCGCGCCACGCGCGGCAAGCGCGCTAGCAAATATCTCGGCCGTATCCTCTCCGCCGGCGCGATCGTAGCCGTGGCGTCGACGACTCGCCGGGCGCGTTTCGACGGCAGCCGGATCGGGCGCGGCGCGCCTGCGGGACGGCTGCTCGCATCGCGCGGCTCGGGCACACGACATGCCGCGCGGCGGGTGATCGTGAAAACCCGTCTGGTGCGGCTCGGCGGCAAGGGGCTCGGCGCCGCTCGCGCGCACCTCAAATATATCCAGCGCGACGGAGTGACGCGCGATGGCGAACCAGGTGAACTCTATTGCGCTAATCGAGATGTCGCCGACGGCAATTCTTTCCTCGAACGCGGCGCCGGCGACCGCCATCAATTCCGCTTCATCGTGTCGGCGGAGGAGGGCGACCTCTATGCCGATCTGAAGCCCTTCGTCCGGCGCCTGATGGCGCAGATGGAGGAGGATCTCGGAACACGGCTCGACTGGGTCGCGGTCGACCATTTCAACACCGGCCATCCGCACAGCCATATCATGCTCCGGGGCAAGGACGACCGCGGAGGGAATCTTGTCATCGCTCGCGAATATATCGCCCACGGCCTGCGCACGCGCGCGTGTGAGATTGCGACCCTCGATCTCGGTCCCAGGACGCAGCTCGAAATCGAGACGCGGACGCGCCGCGACATCGAAGCCGAGCGGCTGACCGACACCGACCGACAGCTGCTTCGCGAGGCCGAGCGCAGCCCGCTCGTTGCTCCGAACGATCGCGATCCGGCCCTGCAGTCCATCCGCGCCCGACGGCTCCAGAGGCTCGGGACATTGGGGCTTGCCGACGAGGTCGCCCCCGGGCAGTGGCGGCTTGCAAAGGACATGCGCGCGACCCTCGTCCGGATGGGCGAGCGGGGCGACATTATCCGGACGATGCAGCGCGAGCTTTCCGCGCGGTCGCGCGATGTCGCGCCGGTCGATCGGGTGATCCATGATGAGGCCTCGCCGCTCGCCGTGCCGCTGGTTGGACGCGTCGTCACGCGCGGTCTCGCCGACGAGCTCGCCGACCGTCATTACCTGATAGTCGACGGCATCGACGGGCGCAGCCATTTCGTCGCGATCGGAAAGGGCGATGCGAGCGAGCCGCTTCCGGATGGCAGCGTCGTTCGCATCAATCCCGCACGGGCTACAGCGCGAGATGTCGATCGCACTGTGGCGGCCGTCGCGGAAGCGAATGGAGGGCGGTACGACCGCGACGCGCATCTCCGCCACGATCCGGGAGTGAATTCGGCCTATATCGAGACCCATGTTCGCCGGCTCGAGGCGATGCGGCGGCACGGCGGGTTTGCCGAGCGCAATCCGGACGGCGGTTGGTCGATCGCGCCCGACCATCTGGCTCGCGCGGCTGCCTATGAAGCGGCGAGGGCGAAGGACCGCCCGGTCGAGGTCGAGATATTGTCGGCGGTTTCGGTCGACAAGCTGCCACGTGCCCAGGCGGTGACCTGGCTCGATTGCGACGCATCCGATGCAACGCACATCGCCGCGCGCGACAGGGGCTTCGGCCGCGAATTGCGGACGGCGCTGGCGCTTCGCCGGCGATGGCTGATCGACGAGGAACTGGCCGATGCCGTCGGCACCGGAATTGCTTACCGGCGCGGCGCCTTGGCCGCGCTTCAGCGCCGCGAATTGCTGCGCCTTGCGCGCCTCCTCGCACGCGAGACCGCCAAGGAATTTGTCGAAACGAAAGATGGCGACTGGGTCGAAGGGAAATTGGCCCGCCGGATCGACGCCGCCGGAGGCCGTTACGCACTGATCGAAAAGGCCAAGGAATTCACCTTGGTACCGTGGAAGCCGGTTCTCGACCGTCACGTCGGAAAGGAGATCGGAGGCATGATGCGCGAGCGTGGCGTCAGCTGGACGATCGGGCACGGTCGGGCTGGGCCATCGATCACCTGATCCGGCCAGAGGGCATAAGCGCGAAAAACAGTAGCGGAAGCCTGGCTTTCGGGGATATTGGAATGTCTTGTTTCCGTAAGCGCGAAGGCGCAATTAGCGGGCTTATGTCGGTGGGGCCATCAGCGCCGACAACAGGGGCTCTCCTCTCCGATGAGTTTGACGACCGGGCATGCGACCCGTCCGGTCGTTTCTCGGCGGTATTCCGCGCCGGCATTGCGACCGCCGGCTTGCGGGATGCCGCCATTTTTTCCGGCACACCGCATGGCGACGGGAGGGAATGGGCTCCATTTTGAATCCAGTCGGCCTTGCAAGCGCTGCGAATGTCCGCCAGATTCCCCTCTGAAATGAAAACAGAAATCGAACATCTTCCCGCAAAGCAGCAAGGCGAACTTGAAACCATCAAGCAGGTCTTGATGGAGGAATTCGCGCGGTCGATCGAGCACTCGACCAAGGACGCCAAGCGCAACGGCAAGATCCTCAAGATCATCCTGTTCGGGAGCTATGCGAGAAGCGACTGGGTCGATGAGCCCGAGAACGGCTATCAATCGGATTTCGACCTGCTCGTGGTGGTCAGCCACGAGGATCTCACCGACATCGCGGATCACTGGTATATCGCCGAGGACAGGATCCTTCGCGACCCTTCGGTCGAGCGCACGCTCAATATCATCGTGCATACGTTGTCCGACGTGAACAGGGCTCTCAGCCGCGGCGAATATTTCTGGGTCGATATCCTGCGCGATGGCATTCTGCTCTACGAGCTTCCCAATCACCCGCTGGCCGTGCCGAAACCGCTGACGGTGGCTGACGCCTTCGAGATGGCTACCGAGTATTTTTCGACGTCTTTTTCGGCGATCGACGTGCAACTCCAGACTGTGGAGTTTCAATCGAAGCAGGGAAGCGATGACCTTACGTGGCGCAAGGCAGCGGCTTTTTCGCTACACCAAGCTGTCGAGCGCGCTTATGCTTGCTACCTTCTGACGAACACATTCTATTTCCCCCGATCACACAACATCAAGTTTCTGCGCTCGCTCGCCGAGGATCGCGAGCCCAATCTGGTCGAGGCTTGGTCTCGCGATAGCAAACCTGATCGGCGTCGGTTCGAACTTCTTAAACGTGCGTACGTCGAAGCACGCTACTCACCCAGTTACGCAATAGGCTTGGACGATCTCGATGCGCTGACGATGTCGGCAAACCGGTTACGCGACATTGTCGAACATCTTTGCCGCGATCGGTTAGCAGACCTGAAATCGGAAGCAGGTGTCTAGCGACCTCTACTATCTGTCGGGCGTATAGGCTTTTCCGTCCCCCAGAAACCGCTTCGTGCGTTCCTTGGCCGCTACGGTCTTCACCGCTCGTTCCGCATTGTCGCACTCCTCGCCCCGGACACTGCCGTCGCGACATCCGCCGACGATTTGCCGAGCCTCATCGATATGGGCGTCGAAATATTGCGTGCTCCGTGGTTCACTCTGCGCGCAGCCCGCGATCGAGAGCGCGACGAGAACTGTGACAATATGGTGTTTCATAACTTCTCCAATCTGCCGGGAAAGCTATGGGCGGGACAAGCGCGCGCCTAGGGGAAAACCGCAACTACTCTCAGATCGAGAACGATTGTTTATTTTGGCCACGGAAATCCGCGCTATTGTCGCGTCGCCGGGTGGCCGCCGCATATGTGCAGGTCTCGACCGAAAAGCGGTGGCGCAAGTTCTCGTACTTGTTCTCAACACCCGGCCTCTACTTCCCGGTCGGTCGCTTCCGCCCTCATCTAAGTCGTTGCTGGCCGGGAGACACGTGCCCGAAAGCTGCCGTTTGTGCATATCGGAACGGGGCGGCGGCACCGCGCCTCATATC
>JALDYH010000108.1:0-13088 GCA_032154175.1 Sphingopyxis sp.
CACCCTTCACACGGGTGGGGTCACAGGTTCAATCCCTGTCGCGCCCACCATGGCCTTCGGGTCGTGGCTGGAACCGGAACCGGGGCTGACCCGGTCATTCATCGCCTATTCAATGCTTTCGCGTTAGAGAAGCGGCCATGATCCGTATACTGACCCTTTCCCTCGTTTCCGCGCTGCTGCTGTCGGCGGGCGTGCCCGCGGCCGCGCGCGGCAATCGCGATCAGGACAATCTGCGCGAGGCTGCGGCACAAGGGCAGGTAATCCCGCTCAACAAATTGATCGCCGACGTCCGTTCGCGTCCGCCTTACAGCGACATGACCTATCTCGGCGGTCCGCAGTTCGACGCGGGCCGGATGATCTATGCGCTGAAATTTATGGACGGCAGCCGGGTGGTGGTCGTCTATGTCGATGCCCGCACCGGCCGGATCGTGGGACGCAAACCCTGACATTTCACCAGGCCGAAGCTTTCGTCGCAACGAGGTTTTGCGATGATCGTCCGGACTTGATACACAGTCGAAACATGTGGCCGGCGCTGTCCGGTGCACAACGGAAAGGCGCCTGAATGCGGATTTTGATTGTCGAAGACGAGCCCACGCTGGGCCCGCAGCTGAAGGCGACGCTGGAGGGGGCGGGCTATGCCGTCGATCTCGCGACCGATGGCGAGGACGGCCACTTTCTCGGCTCGACCGAAAATTACGATGCGGCGATCCTCGACCTCGGCCTGCCCGAAATCGACGGGCTGACGGTGCTCGATCGCTGGCGCCGCGAAAAGCGCAATTTCCCGGTGCTCGTCCTCACCGCGCGCGACAGCTGGTCCGACAAGGTGGCGGGTCTCGACGCCGGTGCCGACGATTATCTCGCCAAACCATTCCAGACCGAAGAGCTTATTGCCCGGCTGCGCGCGCTGATCCGCCGCGCTGCCGGCAATGCGTCGAGCGAACTGATCGCCGGTCCGGTGCGCCTCGATACGCGCTCGGGTCGCGTGACGCTCGACGGCGCGCCGGTAAAGCTCACCGCGCAGGAATATAAGCTCTTGTCCTACCTGCTCCATCACAAGGGCAAGGTCGTGTCGCGCACCGAGCTGATCGAACATATCTACGATCAGGATTTCGACCGCGATTCGAACACGATCGAGGTGTTTGTCACGCGCATCCGCAAGAAACTCGGCGCGGACATCATCACGACGATCCGCGGTCTCGGCTACCAGCTCGACGACCCGCAGGGCTGAGGCATGGCGGAGGCCGACGCTTCGGCCGTTGCGGCGGACACGGATGCGGGTAAGCCGCAAGCGCTGACCAGCCGCATCACCGGCTCGCTCGCGCGGCGCATGATCGCGATCGCGGCGCTGTGGATTTCGGTGCTCCTGATCGGCGGCGGTTTCGCGCTCGACCGCGTGCTGACCGGCGCGATCACGCGCAATTTCGATTCGAGCCTCGAATATGTGCTGATCGCGATGATCCGTTCGTCGGAAATCGGCCCCGACGGCGAAGTCCGGCTGGTCGAACCGCTCGGCGACCAGCGCTTCCTCGAACCGTACAGCGGCCTTTATTGGCAGATCAGCGGCGGCGAGCAGGAACCCTATCGTTCGCGCTCGCTGTGGGAACGCTCGCTGAAAGCGCCGACCCCGCATATCGACAATCAGATCCACACCTACGACAGCAACCAGTTTCCCGAAGAGGAACTGCGCGTGCTCGAACGCAATGTCATCCTGCCGGGCAGCAAGGTGAACTGGCGGTACCAGATCGCGCAATCGCGCGAGGCACTCGACACACAGGTGGGCGCGGTGCGGCAGACGCTGATTCCCAGCCTCGCGCTGCTTGGCCTCGGGCTCATCATCCTCGCGGCGCTCCAGACCTTCTACGGCCTTTGGCCGCTGCGCCATATAAGGCGCGCGATCGCGGCGATGCGTGGCGGACAGAACCGCCGCGTCGATGCGCCTTTGCCGCTCGAGGTGCAGCCGATGGTCGACGAACTGAACGCGCTGCTCGCGCACAACGAGAAACAGGCGGAAGAAGCGCGGCTCCACGCCGGCAATCTCGCGCACGCGCTGAAGACGCCGCTCACCGTTCTGGTCAACAGCGCGACGAGTTCGGATTCGGAGCTCGCCGAGACGGTCCGGCGTGAGGCGGCGACGATGCAGCGCCAGGTCGACCATCACCTCGCGCGCGCGCGCGCCGTCGGGCGCCGCGGCGCGGCACAGGCGCGGGCGGTCGTGTGGGACAGCGTGGGCAGCGTGTCGCGTGCGGTCGCTGCGCTCTATCCCGACGTCCGACTCGATGCGGCCGGCGACAAGAATGTCGTCGTGCGGGTCGAGCGGCAGGATCTCGACGAACTCGTCGGCAACTTGCTCGAGAATGCAGCCAAATATGGCGGTGGCAGCGTCTTCGTCACGGTCGGGCGCGACGGGAACATGGCGGAGATACTCGTCGAGGACGACGGGACCGGCATTTCGCCCGACGACCGGGTCCGTGTCATCGATCGCGGCGTACGGCTCGACAGCGGCAAACCCGGAACCGGCCTTGGCCTCGCGATCGTGCGCGACGTCGCCGAAATCTACGGCGGCAGCGTTGCGCTCGAGGAAAGCGAGGATCTGGGCGGGGTGCTGGTGCGGTTGAGGCTACCGGCCGGTTAACGGCGAAGATCCGGAAAGGGGTGGTTAGCTTCCCTTCGTGAACCCCGGGGTGCACGTTTCCTATCGGCGCCTTGTCGTCAGCCGTCGCTCGCTTTTACGCCGCGGTGACTTCCAGCCCGCGCTGCACGCCGGGACGCGCGAGGCCGGCGTCGAGCCAGCGCTGGACATGGGCAAAGCGGTCGAAGCCGACGATCTCGCGCGCCTCGTAAAAGCCGATCAGGTTGCGCACCCAGCCGAGCAGCGAGATGTCGGCGATGCTGTAGCCGGCACCCATCACCCATTCACGCGTCGCCAGCCGCTCGTCGAGCAGGCCGAGCAGGCGTGCGGATTCGGTCGCGTAGCGGTCGCGCGGACGCTTGTCCTCATACTCGCGCCCGGCGAATTTGTGGAAAAAGCCGAGCTGGCCGAACATCGGGCCGACCCCGCCCATTTGCCACATCACCCACTGGATCGTCTCGTAGCGTTCCGCGGGATCGGTCGAAAGAAACTGCCCGCTCTTGTCGGCCAGATAGATCAGGATCGCACCCGATTCGAACAGCGCGAGCGGCTTTCCGCCCGGGCCGTCGGGATCGTAGATCGCGGGAATCTTGCCATTGGGGTTGAGCGCGAGAAACGCCGGATCGTGACTCTCGTTCGCCATGATATCGATCCGGTGGGGTTCATAAGCGAGGCCTGTTTCCTCGAGCATGATACCGACCTTCACCCCGTTCGGCGTCGGCGCGGAGAAAAGCTGGATCCGCTCGGGATGCTGCGCTGGCCAGCGCGCGAAGATCGGATGATCGAGGCTCATACCTTCTGCTCCCGCTTGGCTTGTTGGTGGTGGCGGATCACCTCGTCGATGATGAAGCGCAGGAATTTCTCGGTGAAATCGGGGTCGAGGTCAGCGTCGCGTGCGAGCTCGCGCAGCCGCCCGATCTGGCGCTCCTCACGGGTTGGATCGGCGGGGGGCAGACCGTCGCGCGCCTTGAGCTCGCCGACCGCCTTGGTCACCTTGAACCGCTCGGCGAGCATATAGACGAGCGCCGCGTCGATATTGTCGATGCTCTGGCGGTAACGGCTTAGCTGGTCGTCCATGCGCGGCTCCTCTGATGCCCGGCACGCTTGGCACCGGGCGGGGCGTCAACGCAAGCCGAAAGTCGTTGCAAATTTGAGACTGCACGGCCAATGCGGCGCTTGTCATGACTGCCGAAATTCATCAGCTCCACGGCGATCGACCGCCCTCGCTCGACCCCATGATGGCGCTTGTCGCCGCCGACATGAACGAGGTGAATGCGGTCATTCTCGATCGGATGCAGTCCGAAGTCCCGCTGATTCCCGAACTCGCGGGCCACCTGATCGCGGGCGGCGGCAAGCGGATGCGCCCGATGCTGACGCTCGCGTGCGGCAAGCTGCTCGACTATCCGGGCCGCCGCCACTGCAAGCTCGCCGCCGCGGTCGAGTTCATCCACACCGCGACGCTGCTCCACGACGATGTCGTCGATAAATCGGACCTGCGCCGCGGCCGCAAGACCGCGAACATCATATGGGGCAACAGCGCCTCGGTGCTCGTCGGCGATTTCCTGTTCAGCCGCGCGTTCGAGGTGATGGTCGAGGACGGTTCGCTGAAGGTCCTGAAGATCCTGTCGCGCGCCTCGGCGGTGATCGCCGAGGGCGAGGTCAACCAGCTCTCGGCGCAGCGCCGGATCGAAACGAGCGAGGACCAGTATCTCGCGATCATCAACGCCAAGACCGCCGAGCTGTTTGCCGCCGCCTGCAAGATCGCCGCGGTTGTCGCCGAGCGCGACGAAGCGACCGAAGCCGCGCTCGACGCCTATGGCCGCAACCTCGGCATCGCCTTCCAGCTCGTCGACGATGCGATCGACTATGTTTCGGATGCCGAAACGATGGGCAAGGGCGTTGGCGACGACTTCCGCGATGGCAAGGTCACGCTGCCCGTGATCCTCGCCTATGCGCGCGGATCGGTCGAGGAGCGCGAGTTCTGGAAGCTCGCGATAACCGGCCACAAGACGTCCGACGAGGATCTCGCTTATGCGACGTCGTTGCTGCGCAAGCACGACACCATCGCCGACACGCTGGCGCGCGCGCGTCATTACGGTCAGCGCGCGGTCGATGCGATCGGTGGTTTCAGTGCGAGCCAGGCGAAATCCGCGCTGACCGAAGCGGTCGCCTTCGCGGTCGCACGCGCTTATTGAGCCGGCGCCGATGGCGATGATGGGCCCAGCGGCGGAAAGTGCCGATGCCTATGTCGCCGCGTTGTCGGGCTGGCAGCGCGCGCGCTGCGAAATGATGCGTGCCGCAATCATGGCGGCCGCGCCCTTTGACGAAACGATCAAATGGACCAACCTTGTCTTCATGGCGAACGGTCCGTGCATCCTGATCCGCGCCGAGGAGCATCGCGTGCTGCTCGGCTTCTGGCGCGGCAAGCGGCTTCGCGAGGTTGATCCGCGCATCAAGGCCAGCGGCAAATATGAACTCGGTAATCTGGTGATGACCGAGGCGACCGAGGTCACCGCCGATGAGGTATCGCGCCTTGCCGCCGAAGCCTTTCGTCTGAACGCCGAACTGGGCAACCCCGCGGCGCGCGCCTGATGCAAATACTGCCGATCGATGCCGTGCTGCCCGACATCATGGCGGCGCTGGTGCTGAAGCCCAACGCGGTGGTTGTCGCGCCGCCGGGCGCGGGCAAGACGACGCGCGTCGCCCCCGCGATCCTCGATCAGCCGTGGTGCAAGGGCGCGGTGTGGCTGCTGTCGCCGCGGCGGCTCGCGGCACGCGGCGCAGCCGAGCGGATCGCTGAGGAAATGGGCGAGGTGGTCGGCGGGCGCGTCGGTTACGCCACCCGGCTCGACAGCAAGCAGTCGGCGGCGACGCGGCTGCTTGTGATGACGCCGGGCCTGTTCCGCAACCGCATCCTCGCCGACCCCGAACTATCGGGCGTGTCGGCGGTGCTCTTCGACGAGGTCCACGAGCGCAGCCTCGATGGCGATTTCGCGCTCGCGCTGGCGATCGACGCGCAGCAGGGCCTCCGTGACGACCTCCGCCTCGTTGCGATGTCGGCGACGCTCGACGGCGTGCGCTTCGGGGCGCTGCTCGGCGATGCGCCGGTGGTGAAGAGCGAGGGCAAGATCTGGCCGCTCGAGCTGTGCCATATCGGCCGCCGCGCCGAGGACCGGCTCGAAGCGTCGGTGCTCGCCGCGGTGCGCCAAGCGCTCGCCGACGAGGCCGAGGGCGACATGCTGACCTTTCTGCCCGGTGCGGCGGACATCGAGCGCGCAGCGACCGCAGTCGAGGACGCGCGTCTGCCGCTCGTCGTCCACCGCCTCCACGGTCAGATCGATCCGGCGCTGCAACGCAAGGCGCTCGTCCGCGACCCCGGCGGCGGGCGCAAGCTGATCCTCGCGACGAGTATCGCCGAAACCAGCCTGACGATCGACGGCGTGCGGATCGTGATCGATGCCGGGCTGTCGCGTCGCCCGCGCTTCGACAAGGCGGCGGGTATTGCGCGCCTCGTCACCGAGCGTGCGAGCCAGGCGTCGGCGACGCAGCGCGCGGGACGCGCGGCGCGACAGGGGCCGGGAGTGACCTACCGATTGTGGGAAGCCGCGGCGACGGCGGGCATGCCCCCGTTCGACCCGCCCGAAATCCACGAGAATGACCTGATGCCCGTCGTGCTCGACTGCGCGAGCTGGGGCATCGTCGATCCGCGCCAATTGGGCTGGCTGGATCCGCCGTCGCCGGCGGCGATTTCGGAAGCGAAGACGCGATTGCAGGCGATCGGCGCTCTCGCCGACGACGGCCGCATTACTGCACATGGCAAGGCGCTTGCCGCGATCCCGCTGCCGGTACCGCTCGCGCATATGCTGCTCGATGCGGCGCGCGCGGGGGAGGGGGAGATGGCAGGACGGCTCGCAGTGCTGCTGACCGAACCGGGGCTCGGCGGGCGCGGCGTCGATGTCGAGGCGCGGCTGGGGCGCTGGCGCGGGCAACGCAACGATCGCAGCGAAGGCGCCTCGCGGCTCGCGCGGCGGCTCGCGACGATCGGGGAGAAGCTGGCGGCGGAAACGGACGATGTCGAACCGCGCTCGATCGGCGGCTGGATCGCGACCGCCTGGCCCGACCGCGTCGCACGCCAGCGATCCGGACAGCGCGGTGAATATCTGAGCGTCGGCGGCCGCGCCTATCGCATCGACCCTGTCGACCCGCTCGCGGGCAGCGAATGGCTCGCGATCGCCGACGCGCAGGGACACGCCGCGGGGGTACGCATCCTTGCCGCGGCACCGATCGCGCAGGCCGAGGTCGAGACGATCTTCGCCGATCGCATCGTCCAGCATTCGGCGAGCAGTTACGACAGTGCGAACGACCGTGTCGATCATCGCCGCGAACGGCGGCTTGGTGCGATCGCGCTGACCAGCGGGCAGGCGGGGCGCGGCGAAAATGCCGGGGACGATATCGCGGTGCGCATGGCGGCGGTGCGCGGCAAGGGGCTGGGGCTGATCGCGTGGGGACCGGCATCGCAGGCGCTGCGCCAGCGCGCCTCCTATGCGGGGATCGACGCGCTCTCGACCGGCGCGCTCGCCGACAGTCTCGAACTCTGGCTCGAGCCTTTGCTCGCGGGCTGCCGCGGTCTCCGCGATATTGGCGACCGCAAGCTCACCGAGGCGTTGATGGCGATGCTCGACTGGCCCGCGCGGCAGTTGCTCGAAAAGCATGCCCCTGCCGACTATACGACCCCGGCGGGAAGCCGCCATGCGATCGACTATGGCGCCGACGGCGGGCCGACGGTCAGCGTGCGCGTGCAGGAGTTGTTCGGGCTCGCGCGCCACCCGACGATCGGCGATCCGCCGGTGTCGCTGGTGCTCGCACTGACCTCGCCCGCGCACCGGCCGATCCAGACGACGCGCGACCTGGCGTCCTTCTGGAGTGGTAGCTGGCACGATGTCGCCCGCGAAATGCGCGGTCGTTATCCCAGGCACAGCTGGCCCGACGACCCGGCGAATGCGCGTCCCACCTTGATGACGAAAGCGGCGCAGGCGCGGCGCGATGCGCAATAGCCCTCTTTTCGCTGGCGTCGCTTGGCGCTAAGGCGGCGGCACAGGCACCAGAACAGGACGACCCCGATGAAAGCGCGTATCTTCCAGAAGCCCAAGAATGCCATGCAATCGGGGCGTGCCGGAACGCAGCGCTGGGTGCTGGAGTTCGCGCCGGCCGAAGCGCGCAAGGCCGATCCGCTGATGGGCTGGGCGGGCAGCGGTGATACGCAGCGTCAGCTGCGCCTTGGCTTCGCGAGCCAGGAAGAGGCCGTCGCCTACGCCGCACGTAATGGTATCGAGGTCGAAGTGACCGCGACACCCGTACGGACGCTCAAGATCCAGGCCTACGCCGACAATTTCCGCTGATAAAAGGACGGCCCCGAAGGGCCGTCGAAATCAGGCTTCGGCGTCCGGCTGCAACAGCTTGTGCAGATGGACGACGACATATTTCATTTCGGCATCGTCGACCGTGCGCTGTGCGGCGCTGCGCCACGCCTTTTCGGCCGTCTTATAGTCGGGGTACAGGCCGACGACGTCGAGATTGTGAAGGTCGACGAAGTCGAGACCCTGCGGATCGCTGACGCGTCCGCCGAAAACCAGGTGGAGCTTGCTCATCTTCGGATTCCTGCCGGTAAAAGTCTTGGGGAGGGGAAGCGCAGCCCCCTATTCCGCAACGGGCGAATAAGCAAGTAAGCTGTCTTTCAGCTGTCGGGATCGCCCTTTCGTCCCTTGGGGAGCAGCGAGCCGAGCAGCGCGCCGATCGCGACCGCGCCCGCGACGAGCGCCAGCGGCTGCTTCTCGGCCGCATCCTTGAGCTTGCTGTTCGCGCGCTTCGCCTGCGCCTTGCCCTTCTCCAAGGCCTCGCCGGCGGCTTCGCGCGCAACGCCTGCCTGTTCGCTGGCCTTGGCTGCGAAGTCTTCGGTCGCCGCGCGCGCGCGGCCGTAGCCGTCCTGAATCCGGGCCTTTGCCGCCTCGGCGGTCAGACGCGCGTTTTCGGCGGTTTTCTCCGCAAGTTCACTCGCTTTTGCGCGCGTTTCGCGGGCGGTTTCACCGAATGGCTTCATCTTCTTCCTCCAATTCTTCTATTCCGTCGTCTTCCGCTGGCTCGTCGGCCGAGCGGAAATGATCGGCGACACTTGCCGCCAGGTCCTGAATCTTGCGCGTCAGTCTGGGCGCATGTTCCTTGATCGGTTCGCGCAGCAGCCACAGCGTGCCCGCCGCTGCGGCGATCGCGATCGGAAGGCGGTTGTTGCGAAATTGCTCCTGCACTGCATGCGCCGTGTCGTCGACCTTCTCGCCGATCCGGTACTTTCCGCGATCGACAAGCGCGCCGGGCTTGAACGCCGCGCGTGCGACGTCGAGCCGGCGGTGCAGTTCGGCGCGCTGGAGCATCGATCGGCGCGCGGCGGCGATCAGGCGATTACGCGTCCGCGGCATCGTCGATCCCTTCGTTTGTGAGGTCGCGGCGGAGCGCGGTACGGATATCGCCATAGCTGCGCTGCGCCCGCCACCCTGCAAAGCCCGCGACGACGAGCAGCGCGGCCACGACGATCAATGTCGCGACGAACGGCCCGACGTGCGGCGCGAGCGCGAGGATCGCCCCGAAGGCGAGCGCCAGCATCGCGATGCCGACGGCGCAGGCGGCGATGGTGCCCCACGCCGCGGTCCAGCTGACGCCGTGGAGTGCGAGCTCGCCGCGTGCCTCGATCAACGCAAGCTCCGCCCTTGCCGTCGCCGACAGATTGTCGACGACATCGCCCACGATCTTTTCGAGCGGAACGGGCGGCGGGGCCACGGGGCGTCCGTCGGGCGCATAGCCATGGCTTATGCCGTCAAAGCTGCGCTCGTCGGACGTCGGCGGGACAGTCGGGTCTGAAGATGCCAAGGCCCTGCCTGTCAATCGTTCGAGCTGCCCTTGAGCATGCGCGCAAGCACGAAGCCGATCACCGTGGCGGCGCCGACGGCGATCGCGGGGTTCTTCTTCACCATGTCACGCGTCGAGGCGGCGAGCTCGTCGAGATCCTTCTTGTCGAGCGTCGTGGCGAGGCCGGCGACGGTCGTCGCGGCCGAACGGGCATAGTCGCCATATTGCTTGCCGAACTTGCTGTCGACGGTGCCGGCGCTGTCCTCGAGCAGCTTGGCGAGGCTGCCGACGGCTTCGGCCGCCTTGTCCTTGCCCTTGTTTGCGGCGTCGCGCGCCTTGGTCGAGGCCTGATTCTTGAGCGTCGTCGCTTCCTGCTTCAGCGACGCAGCCTTTTTTGACGCTTCGGATTTGATGGTGTCGCGCGTCGCGGCGATCTGGTCGCGGATCGGGTGATCCTTGGCGGCGGCCTTCACGGTCGCTGGCTTGCGGGCGGGCGCGGCCTTGGTGGCGGCCGCCTTGGCGGGCGCCTTGGGACGGGGAGCGGCAACTTTCTTGGTCGCGGGAGTAGCGGCTTTGGCCATCGGCGTTGTCCTCTTCTTCGTTTATCGGGCGCCGCGTTAGCGAACGTCCCCTTTGGTCGTGCAAGAATATATAGCAAGGCGCGCCGAATGGTTCCATCCCTCCGCAAAATTCCTATGCAGCGGTTGCACTAACGGCACCCTCCCGATAACAGGCGGGCGCCTTTCTCCATCGGCCCGTTTGCGGCCGCCAGCAGGACATTATCCATGACCGCCATCATCGACATTCACGGCCGCGAAATCCTCGACAGCCGCGGCAACCCGACCGTCGAAGTCGATGTGCTTCTGGAAGACGGCAGCTTCGGCCGCGCCGCGGTTCCCTCGGGTGCCTCGACCGGCGCGCATGAGGCGGTCGAGCTGCGCGACGCCGACAAGTCGCGCTATCTTGGCAAGGGCGTGATCAAGGCGGTCGCCGCAGTGAACGGCGATATCGCCGAAGCGCTGATCGGCCTCGATGCCGAGGACCAGCGCGAACTCGATCAGGCGATGATCGACCTCGACGGCACGCCGAACAAGAGCCGCCTCGGCGCCAACGCCATCCTCGGCGTCAGCCTTGCCGCCGCCAAGGCCGCGGCCGATGCGCGCGGCCTGCCGCTCTATCGCTATGTCGGCGGCGTTTCGGCGCGCACCTTGCCCGTTCCGATGATGAACATCATCAACGGCGGCGAGCATGCCGACAATCCGATCGACGTGCAGGAATTCATGATCATGCCCGTCGGCGCCGGCAGCATCGCCGAAGCCGTGCGCTGGGGCAGCGAGATTTTCCACACGCTGAAGAAGGGCCTGTCGGCGAAGGGCCTCGCAACCGCGGTCGGTGACGAAGGCGGCTTTGCGCCGAACCTCGCCTCGACGCGCGCCGCGCTCGATTTCATCGCTGCGTCGGTCGATCAGGCGGGCTTCAAGCTCGGCATCGACGTCGTGCTCGCGCTCGATTGCGCCGCGACCGAATTCTTCAAGAACGGCAAGTATGAGATCAGCGGCGAGGGGCTTTCATTGAGCCCCGAACAGATGGCCGAATATCTCGCCGCGCTCGTCAAGGATTACCCGATCAAGTCGATCGAGGACGGGATGAGCGAAGATGATTTCACGGGCTGGAAGGCGCTCACCGACCTCGTCGGCGACAAGTGCCAGCTCGTCGGCGACGATCTGTTCGTCACCAACCCGCTGCGCCTCGAGCAGGGGATCAAGGACGGTCTCGCCAACTCGCTGCTCGTCAAGGTCAACCAGATCGGCACGCTCAGCGAAACGCTCGACGCCGTCGATATGGCGCACCGCGCGCGCTACACTGCGGTCATGTCGCACCGTTCGGGCGAGACCGAGGATTCGACGATCGCCGACCTTGCGGTCGCGACCAACTGCGGCCAGATCAAGACCGGCAGCCTCGCGCGTTCGGACCGGCTCGCGAAATACAACCAGCTCATCCGTATCGAGGAAGAGCTGGGCGACATGGCGCGTTATCCGGGGGCGGCGATTTTCGCTTAAGCCGCGCTATACGGCCGGAACTATAAATTAGGTCATTTGGCGGGAGGCTGCTACACTGTCGCACGACGGTTGCGGTTTTCCACCAGATCGGCTTTTCGTGGTCCCGGCTCAATGCCCGCAGTCCCTCCGTTTCATACGGTCAGCCGATCGAAACATGCCGAGAGCCGGGTCGCTCCAGCTTCCGTCATCCAGGGTATTTGACATGCGGTCCTTCTATATTCTGCTTGAGGATGAGTCCTCGGGCGAACCCGCGCGTATCGATTTCGAGGCCGAAAGCCCCGACTTCGCGCTCCAGGTCGCGCAGGGGCAGGCGACCGGTCGCCGCATGGAGTTGTGGGAAGGTTCGATGCGGCTCGGGACGTTCAGTCAATCGGCCCCGCATCTCTGGCGGCTATCGTGATGCGATGAGCGGTTGAAAAGCGGCGTCTGGCGCCTTGACGTCGCGAATCAACTCTGATTCAAGGGCCGGAATGACGCAGCGCCACAAATTCCGCAAATCGATGAACCGGGCCGCCGGTCCCGCCATCGCGGTGATGGTGGTGCTGGCGATGATCGGCTACATCATTTTCGGCCCGACCGGGCTTTATGCTTGGGGCGACTATGGCCAGTCGGTTGAAAAACAACGCGTCATCCTGAGCGAACTGACCAAGAAGCAGACCGAGTTGCAGAACCGCGTCAACCTCCTCGACCGCCGTCGCGTCGATCCCGACCTGGCCGAGGAATATGTCCGCGAAAAGCTGGGCGCCTATCACCCCGATGAGGTGATCATTCCGATGGAACCCGGCGCGAAGCCTTAAGTTCGCGAACCGATCGACAATCCCTCTACTTCGTCATTCCCGCAAACGCGGGAACCCAGCTTCACGACCTTCGATGCGCAAACATATGTCGGCGCAAAATCGCACTGGGTTCCCGGGTTCGCGGGAATGACGAATTCAGGGCTGACGGCGGCTTTTGCTGCATACGTAGGTAGATGCCGACCCCTCCCACGGCGGGCGTTGCCAACTCCGCCCCGGCTCTCCTATATGGCGGCTTGCCGTAACGGCTAAATGCAAAGGAACCCGTCTTGGCCAAAGCACCTGCGCGAACCTCCCCCGCGCCCAAAAAGACTGCATCCACCCCGGCCGCCGCGACCAACCGCGAGCAACCGCGCGATCCCGTTCCCTATGACGCGACGCCCGAAGAGCTGGAAAAATTCTACCGTGAAATGCTGCTCATCCGCCGCTTCGAAGAGAAGGCGGGGCAGCTTTACGGCCTCGGCCTGATCGGCGGTTTCTGTCACCTCTATATCGGGCAGGAAGCCGTCGCGGTCGGACTCCAGTCGGCGCTCGACGGCGACAAGGACAGCGTGATCACCGGTTATCGCGACCATGGCCACATGCTCGCTTACGGCATCGATCCCAAGGTCATCATGGCCGAACTCACCGGCCGCGCCGCGGGTATCTCGCGCGGCAAGGGCGGCTCGATGCACATGTTCAGCGTCGAGCATAAATTCTATGGCGGCC
>JALDYH010000343.1:0-2910 GCA_032154175.1 Sphingopyxis sp.
CCCCAACGAGATATTCGTCGAATTCGACATGCGCTCCGAAAGCCCCGCCGAACTCGCCAAGCTCGAACAGGCGTTCCTCGCCACCGTCAAACAGGGTGTCGAAGGCGAAAATGCCGCGCGCTCGGTGAAGGAAGGCCCGATCACCGCCGATATCAAGATGATCGGCGACCGCCCCGCGGGCGAAACCGCCGCGACGCAGCCGATCGTGCTGACCGCCCAGGCGATCATCCGCGCGATCGGGCTCGTTCCCGTCACCTCCTTCTCCTCGACCGACTCCAACCTGCCGATGAGCCTCGGCATCCCGGCGGTGACGATCGGCTCGGGCGGCGAGGGCGGTCGCGTGCACGCGCTCGACGAATGGATCGACGTCGAAAAGACCAAGAGCCTCGGCGGCGCCAGGATCGGCCTCGGCATCCTGCTCGCGACCGCCGGCGTCCAGTGATGCAGGACGATCTCTATGTCGAACTCGCCGACGGCGACCTCCGCCTCGTCAAGCTCGGCGAGGCGCACCGCGAGGCGCTGCGCGCGGTCTGCGCCGCCGATGCCGAGGTCTGGCCGATCTATTCGTCGAGCTTCGATCCCGATCATTTCGATACCAGCTTCGACGCGCTGACCCGCGGCGGCGGGCGCATGCCCTATGCGATCCTGGGTGGCGACCGGCTCGTCGGCATGACCGCTTGGCTGCGCCCCGACTGGTCGGCGCAGACGGTCGAGATCGGCAACAGCTTCATCCACCCCGATGCGCGCGGCACGGGGTTCAACCGGCGCGTGAAAAAGCTGATGATCGAGCATGCCTTCGGCGTCGGCTTCCGCCGCATCGAGTTTCGCATCGACGAACGCAACGCGCGCAGCCAGGCGGCGGTCGCCAAGCTCGGCTGCACCAAGGAAGCGACCCTGCGCTCGGAACGCATCACCTGGACCGGCCATGTCCGCGACACCGCACTCTGGTCGCTGCTCGCGGGCGAGTGGGCGGGGGCCTAGGGTCAGCCCTGGTTCAGACTCGATCCGCTAAGGCATCCGCCATCATGAAACCGAACCTCGCACTCTCCCTGGCCGCCTTGCTGCTACCCCTTTCGGCAGCGGCGGCCGACGAGCCCGAAAAGCCGCGCGAAATCGGTGTCGAGGCGAGCATCGCCTTTCCCGCTTATGGCACCGTGCGCAATTTCGAGGCCGACGGCGACGACGGCATCTGGATCGAGGACCAGCGCCGCGACTGGTATTATGCCACGCTCACCGGCTATTGCCCCGACCTCGATTTCGTCCAGGCGATCGCGATCGACACGCGCGGCACCGCGCGCCTCGACAAATATGGCGCCATTATTGTTAACGGCCAGCGCTGCGCCTTCACCTCCTTCGTCACCGCCGAAAAGCCGCTGCCGCGCAAGGAGCGGCTGAAGGCGGCCAAGGCCGCGAAGGAAGCCGAAAAGGCCGCCGAGGCAAATTGACTTTGTATCGATGCGCCCGCAGGGGGCGCCGATGAACGGCTGGATCATCCTCGACAAACCCTTGGGACTCGGCTCGACGCAGGCGGTCGGCGCGGTCAAGCGCGTGTGCCGCGAGGCCGGGCTGGGCAAGGTAAAGGTCGGCCATGGCGGCACGCTCGACCCGCTGGCTACGGGCGTGCTGCCGATCGCGCTCGGCGAGGCGACCAAGCTCTGCGGGCGGATGCTCGACGCGAGTAAGGTGTATGACTTCACGATCCGCTTCGGCACCCAGACCGACGGACTCGACGCCGAGGGTGCGGTCGTCGCGACCAGCGATGTGCGCCCGACCCTGGCCGAGGTCGCGGCAGTGCTGCCGCGCTTCGCCGGGCCGATCGAACAGGTGCCGCCAGCGTATAGCGCGATCAAGATCGACGGCGAGCGCGCCTATGACCGCGCGCGCAAGGGCGAGGCGGTCGAGATGAAGCCGCGGGCGGTGACGGTCTACGCGCTACACGTGCAGGGCGGGGCGGCAGCGGGCGCGCTGGAGGAAATCACCCTCACCGCGCACGTCTCCAAGGGCACCTATATCCGCAGCCTCGCGCGTGACATCGCGCAGGCTGTCGGCACCGTTGGACATGTCAAGATGCTCCGCCGCACCAAGGCCGGGCCGTTCGATCTGGAACAGGCGATTTCGCTGGACAAATTGAACGCTTTCGGCCAAGGCGCCGCGCAATCAGATTTCATTCTGCCGCTCGAGGCGGGGCTGGTCGACATCCCGGCTCTGAACCTTTCCCCGGAAGCGGCAGGGGCGATCCGTCAGGGTCGTGTCTGGACCGGGGGTAGCACGGATGACGGGCTCTATTGGGGAAGGGACAGCGATATGCGTCCCGTCGCCCTGGTGGAGGCTTTGGCGGGAACGCTGAAGGTCGTGCGGGGCTTCAATCTCTAAGCGAGGATGTTCGAGGAAAAGAATTTATGTCGATTACCGCAGAGCGCAAAACCGAAGTCATCAACGACAATGCCCGCGCAAAGGGCGATACCGGTTCGCCGGAAGTGCAGGTCGCGATCCTGACCGACCGCATCAATACGCTGACCGCCCACTTCAAGGCGCACCACAAGGACAACCACAGCCGCCGCGGCCTTCTGATGATGGTCAACAAGCGTCGCAGCCTCCTCGACTATCTGAAGAAGAAGGACGAGGCCCGCTATTCGGCGCTGATCGCGAAGCTGGGTCTTCGCAAATAAGAATTTCTGGCGGCCCCGGACTTCCGGGGCCGCTGTCATATTGGCTCCGCGCAAAGTGCCGGACCACAGGGCCGCTCCCGCATCCGGCGGGACCGCCATAGGGCAGACAGACGCCCTGAACCGCCCCGGGTCGGATTACCCGGAACTAGAGGCCCCGCCCGGCATAGGGCCCGGCGGGCGAAGGAAACCACATGTTTGACGTGAAAAAAGTATCGATCGAGTGGGGCGGTGAAACGCTGAC
>JALDYH010000344.1:0-2901 GCA_032154175.1 Sphingopyxis sp.
ATACGTGCCATTGGTAACTTTCTCCTGCTCCACAGGGCGCGCTGGCAATCGGCCCCATCTCAAAGCGTCTGAATTTCCAACGCAAAAAACGGACCACGAATGCGCAGCTGCGCTTCGCCGTCCGGTCAGGCTGTCGGAATGCACGCGCAACTAAGGTGAGTCGCCTCGATTGTCAAGTGAAGTGCGGTGACTGGCGCCGCGGACCGGCGGTCAGGATCCGGATGTAAGGGCGATCGCACGATCATGCAAGCGGTCGACGACGGCGGTATGGATTCCGGGCGCGCAGGCGATAACGCCGAACGCCTGCGCGCGCGGCGTGTTGAAGCGCAAGGGCGCACCGAAAGCATCGGTCACCGTCGCCCCGGCCTCGCTCGCGATCAGCGCCGCGGCGGCGACGTCCCATTCGAAACCCCAACGCAGGGTTGCGACGAGATCGGCGCGGTCGTCTGCCACCAGCGCCATGCGCAGTGCGATGCTGTTCGGCTTGGTGACGATGACAAGGTCGCTGTCGACCTTGGGCAGGGCATCGGCGGGGACGCGCGACCCCGAAAACTGCGTGCGCCGGCTGGCGTGCAGCGTCTCGCCGTTGAGCAACGCGCCCTGCCCCCTTTGCGCCACCCACAATTCGTCGAGTGCGGGAGCATAGAGGATGCCGAACTCGGGCGTGCCATCGATCACGAGCGCGACCGACACTGCCCAGCCGGGGCGTCCACGGATGAAATCGCGCGTACCGTCGATCGGGTCGACGCACCACATCGCGCGGCACGACAGGCGATCATTATTGTCGGCGGTCTCTTCGGAAAGCCAGCCCGCCTCGGGCACCATCGCACCGAGCACCGCCTTCAGCCGCGCATCGACCGCAAGATCGACGTCGCTGACCGGATTGTCGTGCGACTTGTTCCAGACATTGACCGCCTGTCCTTCGCCGCGCCAGCGCGCCATCGCCATGTCGCCCACTTCGCGGGTTGCGGCGATCGCGGCTTCGAGATTGCGGCCCGGCATAAGGTTTAACTCGATGCGACGGTCATGCCGTCGATGCGCAGCGTCGGCGCGTTGGTGCCGTGACGGAATTCGAGGTCGTTCGCGGGGATCAGCGCGGCGAACATGTCGATCAGATTGCCTGCGATGGTGAATTCGGCGATCGGCCCGGCGAGCAAGCCGTCCTTGATCAGGAAACCCGACGCACCGCGGCTGTAGTCGCCGGTGACGGGGTTGACGCCGTGGCCGATCAATTCGGTGATATAGACGCCTTCGGATATGCCTTCCATCAGTCCGGCGGGCGTCACGCTGCCCGCTGCAAGGTGCAGGTTGCTCGCGCCGACCCCCGACGCGCCGCCGCCGCGGCTCGCATGGCCGGTGGGGGCCAGGCCGAGCTGCTTCGCCGACGCGGTATCGAGCAGCCAGCCGGTGATCTTGCCGCCCTCGACCAGATTGCGCGCTGCGGTGGGCAGGCCCTCGCCGTCGAAGGCGCGGCTGCGCAGGCCGCGCGGACGATGCGGCTCGTCGCGGATGACGATTTCGCTGTCGAACAGCATCCGGTCTTCCTTGCCGAGCAAAAAGCTCGTCCCGCGGGCGATCGCGGGGCCGGCAATGGCGCCGAGCAAGTGGCCGACGATGCCGCCGCTGACGCGCGGATCGAGCAGCACCGGAACCTTGCCGTTCGGCGCCTTGCCCGGGTTCAGCCGCGCGACGGCGCGCGTGCCGGCGCGGACGCCGATATCCGCGGCGCTTTCGAGGTCGGACAGATGGTGTGCGCTGTGCCAGCCATAATCGCGCTGCATGCTGGCGCCTTCGCCGGCGATGACGCTTGCCGACAGGCTGTGGCCGCTCGATCCGTAACCGCCGGCGAACCCATGGCTGGTCGCGAGCGCGAAGCGCGTGCGGCTGTGGCTCGCCGAGCCGCCTTCGCTGTTGGTCACGCCGGTAACGGCGCGTGCGGCTTCCTCGGCCGCCAGCGCGGCGGCGCGAAGCGCGGCAGGATCGGCTTCGCTGCCGTCGTCGAGATCGAGATCGGGAACCGGACCCTGGAACAGCATCGCTTCGGGTGCGAGGCCCGCATAGGGGTCCTCGGGCGCCTCGCGCGCCATCGCGACGCAGCGCTCGACCAGTTTCGCCAGTTCGCCCGCGTCCATGTCGGCGGTCGATACGCTCGCGCTACGCTGGCCGACGAAGACGCGCAGCGAAATATCCTGTCCCTCCGACCGCTCGACATCTTCGAGCGCGCCGAGCCGCATCGAGACCGAAGTAGCGGCGTTGCAATAATAGAGTGCGTCGGCGGCGTCGGCGCCGGCTTTCGCAGCGGCGTCGCACAGCATCTGCGCGCGATCGAGGGCTTCGGAAACGGTCAGCATGCCCGCGCCCTATACGGCGCGTGGGCTAGCGTCAAACTTGGTCGCGAAGGTCAGCCGGTGATCGCGGCGATCGCGTCGGTGGCGGCCATCGCGCCGCTGATCCACAGGAAAGGCAGCGTCAGCGCGGCGACCCACAGGCGGCGGACGTCGCGGCGGAAGCGCGCGTGGAGGCCCCAGCTTGCAAGAGCCTGACGGCTGAGGCGATACCAGTGTCGTTCGGTCGAACGCGCGACGGGAAGCGCGAGCGCCAGCAACATGACCAGCGCGACAACGATGAAAGCGGAAGGTGCCCCGGCGGCCACGGCGCTCGTCACGAGCCAGATCTGCAAGGCCGCAAAAGCAAGGAGGGCGGTAGCGGCATGCCACGTCATTCGGCGACCCAGGCTCCGTGCCGGCGGCACGCTAGCGGTCGAGCGCCTCCACAGGCGCGGTCCAAATGTTGATGCCATGTTCAGCCCCCTTAGGCCGGCGATTCCCAGAACCGCACGATTTGCCCCAAAAATTCCCAAGTCAAGACAGCTTGCCAGCGATTCGTTAATTTTTGCACTCG
>JALDYH010000109.1:0-12983 GCA_032154175.1 Sphingopyxis sp.
ACCCGCCTTCTAAGCGGGTGGTCGCAGGTTCGAATCCTGCCGGGCGCGCCATTTCCGGTTCGGCCAGCGCGCCGGAGCGGTCCGAAAAACCTCGTATCGGGTAGTGAAGAGCTTGCCGCGCTTGATCGGCCACGCGACTTTTATTCGCCACAAGGGTGAACAGTGTAGTTACGATGGCGCGCTTTATCGCCATGGAGGGTCCGTTATCGTCCCGCTCCGTAATCGGGCCAAGCAGGAAGAAGCCCGGATATGGGCGGCCACAAAGAGCCGCTGCTGGAGAGGGAGGAATTATGGCATTTCGGAAAGCTGCCCTTTGGGCGGTCATGGCCGCGACGGCGCTCAATTCATCGGTCGTGATGGCGCAGGAGGCATCGGGCGACGAGGCGGCTGATAGCCCTGCGGCGGGCGAGGGCGATATCGTCGTCACCGCGCAACGGCGCGAGGAGCGGCTGGTCGACGTGCCGATTTCGGTCTCTGCGGTCAGCAGCGCCTCGATCGACCGCGCGCAGGTCCGCAATGTGTCGGACATCGCGACGATCGTCCCGAATATCCAGATCAACGAAACCATCGGCAACAGCTTCGGCCCGCTGATCACGATCCGCGGCCTGTCGCCGTCGGCCGACACCAGCCTCGCGCGCGACCAGCCCGTCGGCCTCTATATCGACGGGGTGCCGATCGGGAAGTCGACGGGTGCCGCATTCGACACCGTCGACCTCGAACGCGTCGAGGTGCTGCGCGGGCCGCAGGGCACGCTTTACGGCAAGAACACGATCGGCGGCGCGGTCAACCTGATCACGCGCAAGCCGAGCGGTGAGTTCGGCGGACAATTTCTGGCGGGTGCCGGAAGCTGGGGGCAGTTCAACCAGCGCATTTCGGTCGACCTGCCCGAGGTCGCGGGTTTCAGCGCCAAGGTCGGCCTGATCACCAAGCTCGACGGCGGCTATTACCGCAATTCGCTGCGCAAGGACAATTTCGGCGAGGAGGAACTGTGGGCCGCGCGCGCCGACCTGCTATGGCGTCCGTCGGGCAGTTTCAGCGCGCTCTACAGCTATGATATTTCGGACAGCAAGGGCACGCCGAACCAGCTTGCCGCCACCGCGGTCACCGGATCGGGCGCGACCGCCTTCGTCAACGCGCTGATGGCACCCTATGTCGTCTCCGGCCGGACGCGCGAGATCGGGGCGCAGAGCGCGCTCCGCAGCGATTATCGCACCAACGGCCACGCACTGACGCTCGAATGGGAGCCGGGTATCGGCGATCTGACGCTCAAGTCGATTACCGCGCGGCGGACCGCAATAACCCGGTCGGCGAGCGACTTCGACGGCAGCCCGCTCGACCTGCTGCGCATCGTCCTCGACAATAATTACAAGCAGTTCACGCAGGAATTTCAGGCGATCGGAACCGTCGGCGACTTCAAATATACGCTCGGCGCCTTCTATCTCGACGATGATTATGACGTGTATAACCCGCGCTGGAACTTTCAGTTCGGCGGCAACGCTTTCGACATCAGCGAGCGCGGCGGGAATTCGAAATCCTATGCCGGCTATGGCCAGCTCGCCTGGACGCCGCAGGTGCTCGACGAGCGGCTGACCGCGTCGGTCGGGCTTCGCTACACGCGCGAATCGAAGCATGCCTATGAGTTGCTGCTGTCGAACTCGGCCTATCGCACCAATCCGGCGGCCCCCGGTTCGGGTGTGTTCCTCCGCGACGCAAACGGCAATCCGGTGACCCGCAGCGGCGGCCCGGCGGCCGGCGCGCGGCCGGGCGCGGGCGGGATCGGCTATACCGATCTCAGTCCGCTCGAAAATTCGGGAGTCTGGAAAAGATTCAATCCCGAATTCAACATCCTTTATAAATTCCAGCCCGATTTCTCGGTCTATGCGCGCGTCGCGACGGGCTTCAAGAGCGGCGGCATCAACGACACCGCGGCGACGAATACCGCTTTCATGACAGCCTATAATCCCGAAAAGCTGACGTCGTTCGAACTGGGCATGAAATATGCCGGCCTCGGCAACGCGCTCAACCTGAGCGCTGCGGTCTATCATTCGATCTACAAGGATTTCCAGGCCGGGGTGTTCGTTCCGTCGCTGGTGACGACGAACATCATCAACGCGGGCAAGGCGAAATTCACCGGTTTCGAGGTCGAGGGAACGCTGCGTCCGGTCGAGGGGCTGAGCTTCAATTTCGGTGGTGGCTATGTCGATGCGCGCTACACCGATTTCATCCTGCCCGACGGCACCGACGTCACCGACACCTATGTCCTGTCGCGCGTGCCGAAGTGGAATTATCAGGTGGGGGCGCTATATCGCCACGATGTTGGCGGCGCGCGGCTCGAGACGAGCCTGAACTATAGCTGGCGCAGCAGCCAATATTCGTCGATCACCCCCGACCCGCTGGCGAAGATGCCGTCCTACGGGCTGCTCGACGGGCGTATCGCGCTCGCCGGGATCGAACTCGGCGGCGGTACGACCGCCGAACTCGCGTTGTGGGGCAAGAACCTGACCGACAAGGAATATCTGGTCAGTGCGATCAATCTCGGCGTGCTGACGCTCGGCCAGTTCGGCGACCCGCGCAGCTTCGGCGGCGAGCTGCGCATCCGCTTCTGACCGGGGCGATCCGGTGCCGGCGCTTTTGTCCCCGACGGGGTCGCGATGGGTGCTGCCCTTTCTGGGGGCCGTGACCTTCCTGACCGCGATCGGCAACATCGGCCTCGTGTCGGTGATGCCGGCGATCGGCCGGATGCTGCGCATCCCCGATTTCCTCGTCGCCGGCATCTTCTCGGTCTCGGCGCTGACATGGGCGGTGAGCTCGCCCTTCTGGGTGGCGCGAATCGGGCGCGCCGGGCCGGCCTTCTATATTCGCGCCGGGCTCGTCGGCTTCATCCTGTCGATGGGGGGCTGCGCGCTGTCGGTCGAGCTCGGGCTGCTCGCGATATTGCCGCCGCTCGCGACCTTCGGCTGTTTTGCCGTGCTGCGGTCGATCTATGGCCTGCTCGGCTCGGCGGCGGCGACTGCGACGCAGGCGTTGGTCGCGGCGCGGACTGAAGGCGAGCAGCGCACGCACGCGATCGCCGGGCTCGCGGGCGCGCTTAGCCTCGGCACGATCATCGGCCCCGCGATCGCCCCTGCGATGATGATCGATCCCCTGGGGCCGCTGGGGCCGATGCTCGGCTTTGCCTTGCTGGGCGTGCTGGCGCTGGCCGGATCGTGGCGGCTCCTACCGAAGGCGCCGCCAGGACTCGCCGCAGCGGCGGCCGATCCCGACGCGCCGTCGCTGATCGCGGTGTGGCGGCGCAAGGGGATTGGACGGCACCTCAATTACGGGCTGCTGCTCTGCTCGGCGCAGGCAATCAACCTCTATACGATCGGCTTTGTGATCATGGACCGGATGCCTGCCGGTTCGCTCGCCGCGCAGCAGATGATCGGCGTCGCGATGACGGTCGGTGCTATCACGGCCTTGCTCGCGCAATGGGGGCTCGTGCGGCTTTTATCGCTCGCTCCGCCAACGATGATGCGTGTCGGTGCCGGGCTGGCCGGTGCCGGCAACGTCGCGGCGATGCTCGATGGCGACGTCCGGGCGGCGGTGGCGGGCTTCGCGCTCGCGAGCTTCGGTTACGGCCTCGCGCGGCCCGGCTTCAGCGCCGCGGCGTCGCTCGCCGGGTCGGCGCGGGAGCAGGTCGGTATCGCCTCGGCGATCACGCTGATCGCGGGCGCCTCGATCACCCTGCCGCCGATCGCCGCGTCGATGGCCTATCAGGGATGGCGGCCCGCGCCTTTCGCGATCGCGGCGGTGATCTGCATCGCCCTGCTGTTCGACCATCTCGTCCGGGCGTCGTCTGACCCGGTCATTGTCCATGATGAGCGATAGTGCGTTGCCGTTCGGCCGCTTTTTCCCGCGCGCGAAGCGCATAGTGTCGGGTCATGGCAGCGCGCCGGTCCGGCCTGAACGAATCCGGCGCGCATCTGAAAAATAAAGCGGAGAGGAATTATGGACCGTTATCTTGTCATCTCATCGGACGGCCACGTCGGCCTCCCGCCCGAGCGCTATCGCGACTATCTCGAATCGAAGTATCACCAGCAGTTCGACGAGACGGTCCAGCTCGAGATCAAGGCGCGCGAAGAGCATGAAAAGCGTTTCCTGATCGACGATTTCAACACCAAGTGGCGCGCGCGCGTCGGCGACGGCCTCGAAGGCGCGTGGGATGGCACGATCCGCAACCGCGTGCTCGATCAGGACGGCGTCGCAGCCGAGGTGCTGTTCCCCGATGGCATCACCGAACGCAATGCGCCGCCGTTCGGTGCCGATATCGGATTGAAGCCGTCGCCCGCGCGCGCCGAACTGCAATGGGCGGGAGCCCGCGCGCACAACCGTTGGCTTGCCGAATTCTGTCAGGACGATCCGCACCGCCGCATCGGCCTTGCCGTGATTCCCGCGCTCTACGATCTCGACGAAACCGCGAAGGAGATCGAATGGGCGCGTAAGAACGGGCTGAAGGGCGTGTTTTTCCCGGCGCTGACCGAGGGATACGACCTCTACAACCACACCAAATATCACCGCATCTGGGCGATGCTCCAGGACTATAACATGCCGCTGCATTTCCATTCGGGGGCGTCGCCGGGCTATGACACGACGCAGCCCGGCTGGATCGGCACCTATCTCTGCGAATTCGCCTTCTGGATGACGCGGCCCTTGTGGTCGATGACCTTTGGCGGAGTGTTCGAGGAATATCCGAAGCTCAAGGTCTGCTTCACCGAAGCGGGCGGCGAATTCTGGTTCCCGTGGGTGATGCAACTGATGGATATCCGTGCGTCGGCCAAACACACGAGCGGCAAGCTCGGCGATTATTATGCCAATATGAGCATGAAGCCGAGCGAGTATTTCGCGCGCAACGTCTGGGTCGGCTGTTCGGCGCTGCCCGACGAGGAAACGACGCAGGCCTATTATGACATCGGCGTCGACCGCATCCTGTGGGGCACCGATTATCCGCATCCCGAAGGCACCTGGCCGAGCACGCTCGAAAAGATGACGCTCAGCCTCGGCGGCCTGCCCGACGACGACATCCAGGCGATGCTCGGGATCAACGCGCTCGACGTCTATGACGTCGATGCCGATGCGCTGTGGAAGGTCGCGGGCGAAATCGGTCCGCGCCGCGAATTGTTCGTCAAGCAGGCGGCAGAGTAGTTTATGGGTTCCTCCCCTCCGGGGGAGGGGCCGATATAGCCAATTGCAATCGGGCGCCTGCTTGATAGAGCATCCCGGCCTTTTGGGGATGGGACGATGTCGAGCTGGCGCGGAATCGAGGAATTTCTGGCGGTTGTCGAGCAGGGCAGTTTTACGGCCGCGGGCGATCATCTGGGGGTTTCGAAATCCTATATCAGCAAGACCGTGCACGAACTGGAGGAGCGGCTGGGCGTCCAGTTGCTCGTCCGCACCACGCGCCGCCTGTCGCTGACGGGGGCGGGTGAGAGCTTTCACCGCGAATGCGCCGAGCTTCAACTCCGCCTGAGTGAGGTCGAAAAGCAGGTCGGCCGTTACAGCACCGAACCTGTCGGGCGCCTGCGCGTCGGCCTCAGCGATATTTTCGGGTCGGACTTCATGTCGGCGCTGCTCGCCGAATTCAGCACCGAACATCCCGGTATCGTGATCGAGCCGATCGCCTATCTCAACGAAAATGAAATCGTGCAGGAGCGTTTCGACGTCGTCATCCGCTACGGCGTCCTGCCGAACTCCAATTTGCGCGCACGGACCTTCGGTTATCTGTCCTATTGCCTGTGCGCCGCGCCCGGATATGTCGCCGCACGCGGCTGGCCCGAAACACCGCAGGATCTTCTGGCGCACGACTGCCTGACCGATCTCAGCGCGACGATGGGCTTCAACGACGACGTCAGCGTCAAGGTCAATCCGCGCTGGATGAGCAACAGCGGCATCGCGCTGCGTAGCGCGGCGCGCAAGGGGCTCGGCATCGCGAGCCTGCCGGTCAGCATCGTCCGGCAGGACCTTGCCAGCGGCGGGATGCTCGCGCTCGATACCGAATGGTCCTTTTACGACCGGAAATGCTGGGTCGTCTATTCGCCGGGGATCATGTCGGTCGCGACGCGCGCCTTCATCGACTATCTGGTCCGCCAGTTCTCGCGCGTGAAGGTCCGCCCGTCGATGGCGGCGTCATTGGCCGCGCGATATTAGGGGGCATAACCGCTACCGGGGCCGCCATCCGGGCAAAGGCGGGGGCGTTCCCGCCTGGGACGGAAAAGAGCGAGACTCAATAGCGCGAGAATCAGGGCTCCGGCGCCTCCATAGAGCATGACGAGGCCGAAACCGGCGATGAGCCCATCGTGTATCAGCGCCTCCGGCAGGTTCCCGATGAACGCCTGACCGGTCGCGAGTGCTTCGGCGTTGCCGGCGGCGATCGCTTCCGCCGCGGCCCGCAGTTGCGCGACTTCCACACCCTCCGGCGCGGTGCGCCGCAGCGCGGCGGCGATCCCTTCGACGAGCAATATGCCCATGAGTGCGATGTTCACGGCCAGCGTGACCAGCCGCGCGCTCATGTCGATCCCCGACGCCATGCCGGCCCGGCTCGGGGGAACCGACGCCGTCGTCGTGTTGGTCACCGGCGTGTTGGTGATCCCGATCCCGATGCCCGCAAGAAGCAGGCCGGGTAGCATCGTCAGCCAGCCCGGCTCTGCCGCGATGCCCCCGAACTTCATTGCGATGAAGCCGAGGCCGATCGTCGCCAGACCCGACGGGATGACGACGCCCGGCCCGTATCGCAGCGACAGGCGCTCGCCGACGGGCGGAAAGATCAGCGCCGGCAATGTGTAGGCGAGCAGGCACAGGCCGGTGGTCAGCGTGTCGTACCCTAGACCGGTCTGAAGATAGATCGGCAGATAGATCATGAAGGGCCAATAGCTGACGTTCATGGCGATGCAGCCGAGGATGGCGCCCGAAAAGCTGCGGTTCCGAAAGACCGAAAAATCGAACATCGGATGCGCCTGTCGCCGCTCGGCGAACAAGAATGCGGCGAAACAGGCGGCCGTGGCGGCAGCGATCGCGATCGAGGCGGAAAGGCCGAGCGCGGCCCCCTGCGTGATGACATAGACAAGACCGAATACCGCCAGCGAGAGGGTCACTATGCCCGCGACGTCGAGGCGGCTGGCGTCGGGATCGCGCGATTCGGCTATCGTGCTGGCGGCTATCGCAAAGGTCAGGAGCGCGAGCGGAAGATGGACCAGAAATATCCATTCCCACCCAGCCAGTGCGATAATTGCGCTCCCAACGATGGGACCGAAACCGAGGCCGATCCCCGAGACGACCCCCCAGGTCGCGAAAGCGCGGCTACGCTCGCGGGCATCCTGAAACTGGTGCGAGAGAAGCGCAATCGAGCAGATCAGCATGGCCCCGCCGGCGAGCCCCTGCAGCAACCGGCCTGCGATGAGCAGCGCCATGCTGTCGGCAAGGCCGCACAGTGCCGAAGTGGCACCGAAGGCGACCACGCTGATCAGGAAAATACGCTTGCGGCCGAAGCGATCCGCCAGCGTTCCGGTCGCCATCAGTACGGTCGTGCAGGCGAGCGTATAGGCGTTCATGACCCACTGCAGTTCCTGGAAGTCACCGTGAAGGATTTCTTCGAGGCTTGGGAGGATCACCGGGACGCTTGTGATCTCGAGGCCGAACATCAGCGCGCCGAGGCACACTGCTAGCAGGGCCAGCGTGTTTTTGCGGGCAGGGGGGAGAGACATGGGGCACCTTTCGCGTGTCCGGGTCCGTCTGCCCGGCTGGTGCCCTTATCTGGGGAGAAGCAAGTGATGACGGAAATGATTTTATTTTCTGGAATTTATAATAACTCATAATTAATTGGAAGCCATGGACATCGATCCGGTCCTTCTGCGTGCATTCGTCGCGGTCAGCGAGACGGGCGGTTTCACGCGCGCCGCGCGCCGGCTGAATCTCACCCAGCCGGCGGTGAGCCATCAGATCCGGCGCCTCGAGGAACAGGTCGGTCGGGCGCTGATCCGTCGCACGACGCGCCGGCTGACGCTGACCGATGACGGCGAAGACCTTCTGCGGCACGCGCGCGAAATCCTCGCCGGTCTCGATGCGCTCGCGCAACGCTTCCGTCCCTCTCCGGTATCGGGGGTCGTGCGCTTTGGCGCCCCCGAGGCGTTCATGGGTGAGCGATTGCCGGCGTTGCTATGCCAATTCTCGCGCGCTTTTCCCGCAGTGCGGCTCGACGTTCATGTGAGCACCTATCTGGACCTCAGCACGATGATCGCGGCCGAGGATCTGGACCTTGCCGTCGTGCTTTCCACCGCCGGGGGCGAGAATGGCGGAGTTCGGCTGCGGCGGGCGGATTTCGCCTGGGTCGCGGCCGACAATTTCGTGCTGTCCGAGGGCGCGTCGCTGCCGCTGGCCTTCCATCCCCCCAATTGCATCAACCGGCTGGTGGGGGTCGCCGCGCTCGAAGCGACGCCAATCGACTGGCATATCGCCTTCACCTCACCGAGCGAACAGGGCCTCCGCGCGGCGGTTCGATCGGGGCTGGCCGTAGCGGTGCTGATGCGCAGCGACCTCGAGCCCGGTCTTCGCCTGCTCGACGGCGACTATGGCCTTCCGGCCTTGCCCGGCGCCGATTTCATGCTGATCCGCAGTGGCGGCGCGGTTTCCCCTGCAGCGCGCGCCTTCGGCCAGATGCTCGTCGCCATGGAGGCGCCCGCGGCGCCGGCCGGGACCAGTTCCTGACCGACCGTGAACGGGTGGTGCCGGCGCCGGCCGGCCCCATTGTTCGCCACTGCGCACAAACTGTGCGCCATTTGGGTCTTACCTCGCGCGGCGCAATCGATACACTCGCTGGACAAGAGCCGCCCGGAAAGGACGGCCATCCGGGAGACTGACGTTGCCAAAGGTTGAACGCTTTCCGATGCCCATTCCCTATGGCTGGTTCGGAGTCGGCTATGGCTCCGAGCTGAAGCAGGGCGATGTGCGGCCGGTCCATTATTTTGGCCGCGACCTTGTGCTCTTCCGCAACGAGAATGGCGAGGCCGGATTGCTCGATGCGTATTGCCCGCATCTCGGCGCGCATATGGGGCATGGCGGGCAGGTCGAGGGTGACAGCCTGCGCTGCCCCTTCCATCACTGGGCGTTCCGCCCCGACGGCTTCTGCAGCGCGATTCCCTATGCGAAGGCGTTTCCGCCGCGCGCCAAGCGCGAACCGCTCGCCAAATCCTATCCGGTCGCCGAAAAGAGCGGGGTGATCTGGGCCTGGTATCACCCTGACGATGCGGCGCCGATGTTCGACGTCATCGACTATCCCGAATTCACCGACCCGGCTTTTGCCGAACCGATCAAGCGCGAATGGCGTTTTGCCAGCAACCCGCAGGAAATTGCCGAAAATGGCGTCGACGTGGCGCATTTCGCCTATGTCCACGCGATGGACGCGGTGCCCGAGGGCGAGACCGACTATGACGGCGTACGGCGGCGCAGCGTCGCGCGCGGGCATCGTACCATCGACCTGCCGTCGGGCGAGCGCAAGCAACTGCCCTATTCGGTCGAAACGATCCAGAATGGGGCGGGGCAGAAGTTCACGCGGCTGAGCGGGCTCGTCGAACTGTCGCTGCTGGTGATCGCCACGCCGGTCGAGGCCGACGATGTCGAGCTGCGCTTCTGTTTCACCCATCCGAAGGTTGCGCCGGGATCGCCCGAGGAAAAGGCGATCGAGGCGGCGATCGAGAATACCTGCGGCCAGAAGGGCGTCGAGGGCGACATTCCGATCTGGCACAACAAGATCCACCGTGCGCGGCCGTATCTGTGCGACGGCGACGGTCCGATCTTGCGCTTCCGCCGCTATTTCGAGCAATTTTATGCCGACGGGCCCGACGGCAGCCGCCTCGTCGAAGCGGCCGAATAACAGCCATTTTTCGTTCAATGCGGATCGATCCGCTCACCGCGCCCGCGGGCGCCATTGGGAGAATTGCGATGTCCAGATTGCGTTATGTTCAGGGACCCGTCGAAACGCGCGCACCGGGGATGCTCAAAAACACCGTCTATGGAATCCGCGCCACCTATGAAACCGATCCCGAAGTGATCGCGGCGTTGCTGCCGCAGCCGCTGGTGGCGGTCGAACGCCCCGAAATCTGGCTGCAGATGGTCCATGTCGCGATGCATGTGACGGAGACCGATACGGTCGAGATCGGCGCGCTGACCGTCGGCGTCAACTGCACGCACGAAGGCGCGCCGGGGGCCTATTGTTTCCACATGGCGATGGAGGGCGAAACCGTCGTCACCTCGGGCCGCGAGCGCTTTGGCGAGCCGAAGAAGATCGCGGAGACGCATTTCGAGCGCAACGGGGACCATCTGCGCGCGACCTGTTCGCGCCACGGCGTCGCCTATTTCGAGATCGAGGGCACGATCGGTGCGGCGGTCGACGCGCCGCTGGCGTTCGAGGAACATCTTTTCTGCTACAAGGGCATGCCGTCGATCGACACGCCGGGCGAGTTCGACGGTGACGTCTTTCTCACCCGCCTTAACTGGCAGCGCAACTACAGCGGCCGGCGCGCGATGACGGGGACGATAACCTTGCGCGAATCGCCGCACGATCCGCTCGCCGACATCCCGGTTCGCCGCCTGATCGACATGGAATATGTCGAGGGCGGCACCGCGACCGGTGGTACGCTGCTGCGCAAGGTGCCCGGCGAGTGGATCGCGCCGCACTGGGTCGGGCGCCATGACGACCCGCGCAACATCGGGATTGAAATCGGCGCGCGGAAGGCCGCCTGATGAACGATTTTTCCGGCCGGGTGGCGGTCGTTACCGGCGGGGCGAGCGGGGTCGGCAAATGTCTTTGCGCCGACCTCGCGCGCGCCGGGGCGCATGTCGTGATCGCCGATATCGATCCCGCGCGGCTCGAAGCGGTGCGCGCGGAGATCGATGCGCTGGGTAGCGGCGACGTGATTGCGATCGCGTGCGATGTGACGAAGGAAGCGTCGGTGCGCGCGCTCGCCGATCAGGTCTTCGAGCGGTTCGGCACCGTGCATCTGCTCTTCAACAATGCCGGCGTTGGCCTCGGCGAGGCGCAGCGCAAGATATGGACGCTGCCGCTCAGCGACTGGCGCTGGGGAATCGACGTCAATGTGCTCGGCGTCGTCCACGGGATCGCAGCCTTCGTGCCGCGAATGATCGAAGCGGGCGAGGAAGGGGTGGTGATCAACACCAGCTCGACCAACGGCGGGCTGCGCTCGCTCCCCAACACGCCGATCTATGCCGCCACCAAGGCGGCGGTCACCAGCATCTCCGAGGTTCTGCATCAGCAGCTTTTGCGCGAAGGCGGGAAGCTGCGCGCCGCTGTCCTCTTCCCCGGTCCGCACACGGTGAACACCGCGATCATGGCGTCGGGCGAAGTCCGCCCCGCGGACTATGTGGAAAATGAAGCGCAGACGAAGGTCGCCTATCGCACGATGGAGGATCTGGTGCGCACCACCGGGCTGAAGCTCAAATTGACCGAACCCGACGAGGTTTCGGCGTTCGCGCTTGACGGCGTGCGCGCGGGACGCTTCTGGCTGCTGCCGGAGAGCGGGGAGAATGATGTGCTGATCGCGGCGCGTACCGAACAGATACTCGCGCGGCGGGATCCGCCGTCGGCATGGTGACCGCGGCGGCGTCCGGAGAACCGGCGAGCGGCGTTTCGTCGCAACGCGGCGTCTATCGCTGGCTCGTCGTCGCGATCCTCTTCGTCGGCTATTGCTTCAGCGCGATCGATGCGCGCGTCCTGACCTTGATAGTCGAGCCGATCCAGAAGGATCTCGGGCTCAGCGATTTCGAGATCAGCCTGCTCCAGGGCTTCGCCTTCTCCTTGCTCTACAGTGTCGCCGCGCTGCCGATCGGTCGCTTCGTCGACCGTACGAAGCGCCGCGCGACGCTGATCATATGGGGCGTGCTCTTCTGGTCGCTGATGACCGCGGCGTGTGGGTTTACCAGCAGTTTTATCGGCCTGTTCCTCGCGCGTGTCGGCGTCGGCGGCGGCGAGGCGACGCTCAGTCCGACCGCCTATTCGTTGATCAGCGATTATTTCGAACGCCGGCGCCGTGCGCTGGCGATCAGCTTTTATGCCATCGGCTATCCGATCGGCGGCGGGCTGGCGTTGTTGTTCGGCGGCTGGCTGCTCGGTCATTTTACCGAAGCAGGCGGCTGGACATTGCCGCTTCTGGGCAGCTTTTCCCCCTGGCAGGCGGTATTCCTCTGCGCTGCGGCGCCGGGCGTGATCATCGCCGCGCTGATGATGACGATCCGCGAACCCGAACGGCAGGAAGTCGCAGCGGATATTTCGGCGAAGAGCAGCCTGCGCGAAGGCTTCGATTATATTTCGCAGCGCTGGGCGCTGTTCGGCTCGCTGATCGGGTCATTGAGCCTGATCGCGCTGCTCGCGATCGGCACCGCGCTCTGGTTTCCGACCTTCCTCATCCGCAGCTATGGCATGACCCCGACCGAGGTCGGGATGTCTTACGGCATGGTGATGCTCGTGTGCGGTACGGTCGGCACGCTGTCGGGCGGCTGGCTCGCCGGGCGGCTGATGCAGAGCGGACGCGCCGACGCGAACATGCGCGTCGTGCTGATCGCCACCGTGCTGAAGGGGCTGCCCCTGATCGTCGCGCCGTTGATGCCGACGGCGTTCCTGTCGCTGACGATGATGGCGATCGGCACGCTGATCGGACAGGCATCGCAGGGGGTGATGCTGACCGCGATTCAGGACGTGACGCCGAACCAGCTCCGCGGTCAGGTCACCGCGATCTCGCTGCTCTGCGTCAACCTGATCGGCACCGGGCTCGGCGCCAGCGTCATCGCCGCGATCACCGACTTCGGTTTCGGCGATCAGGCCGCGCTCGGCTATTCGATCGTGATCGCGGGTGCCGTCGTGCTGCCGCTCATCATCGCGCTGCTGCTTGTCGCGCTGCCGCACTACCGGCGCGCCGTCGGTGGCTGACACGGCATACGAT
>JALDYH010000110.1:0-12974 GCA_032154175.1 Sphingopyxis sp.
GGGCTGACGAGATTGTGGAAGGCACCTTTCCGGTCGAAAGAAAGCGGACGTTCCGCCCGCCTCAGCTCAGCAGCGGCTCCAGCGCGTCCCATTCGCGGTCGACGGCGCGGCGGCCGGCGTCGATTGCGGCACGGATCCTGGCCGGGTCGAATTCGAGCGTTTCGGCGACTTCTTCCTCGGGTTCGATGATGCGGATCGGCGCGAAGCGGTAGCGCGAAATCTGGACGTCGAGCGGGCGGAGGATGCGTGCGGCCTGCGCGCCCCCGATGCCTTCGTTCTGGAGCGCGCGAAGCTGGCCCTCGCGCGCGGCGATCAGGTCGTTGATCAGCGCGGCACCGGCAAGGTCGTTCGCCGACACCTCCGACTGGAGGATATCGACCGCGCGCAGTCCGATCTTGATCAGGTTCGGGAACGTGCGCACCGGGCCGGGATGCGGCGCCGGCGAGGCGCGCACCGCGATCACGCCGCGCGGGTTCATTTCGAGCGCCGAACTGAGGGGCGTCACGTCGCGCACGCCGCCGTCGACCCATTGTTCTTCGGTCCCGTCGCTCGCGCGCGTCTTCAGCGGATCGAAGAAGAGCGGCATCGCGCAGCTCGCATAGACCCAATTGTGGATAGCGGCCACGCTCTCGTCGATCGTGCGATAGGTGCCGGTGCCGAGATTGACGACGCCGAGCAGCAGCTTGCGTCCGCTGGCGCGCAGTTTCGCGTCGTTTGCAAAGCCCTTGAGCAGGCGTTTCAAAGGGGCGGTGTCGTAGAGTGCATCTTCGCCGAGCAGTCCGCCGACGACGCCGAGCGGGCGCGATTTGTAGATCGAGCTGTTGCCCTTGATGCCGAGCCAGGCGTCGAGCAGGCCCGGAACATCGTCCTGGGCGACGCCGAGCGCCTGGATCGCACCCGTCGACACGCCGGCGACGATGTCGATCCGGACGCCGCGATTGACGACCAGTTCGTGGACGACGCCCACCTGAAAGGCACCCTTTGCGCCGCCGCCGCTCAATACGATTGCCAGACCGCCTGCCATGCCGTGCGCCTCCTTGGCCAAGGCGGTTTTACAGCAATTCGGGCCGCTGCCCAAGGTGCGAAGGCCCGCTTTTTCGAGAATCCCGAAGCGGTATTAACCACTTTTTATCCATGATTGGTCACAGGGGTAGCGAGCATGAATTTGCCTGTGGGGAATAATCGAAATGTCCGAAGCCTCTGGTTCGAAAAGCCGTCCGACGAGCGTCGACGTCGCCATCATCGGCGCGGGGCCGGCCGGCCTGACCGCCGCCTATCAGCTGACGCAGCAGGGCTATAGCGTGACGGTGATCGAAAAGGACCCGGTCTATGTCGGCGGTATCAGCCGGACGGTCGAGCATGAGGGCTTTCGCTTCGACATCGGCGGGCATCGTTTCTTTTCGAAGAGCCGCGAAGTCGTCGACCTGTGGAACGAGATCCTTCCGCATGATTTCATCGAGCGCCCGCGGATGAGCCGCATCTATTACGAGGGCAAATTCTACTCCTATCCGCTGCGGGCATTCGAGGCGCTGTGGAACCTCGGCGTTATCCGTTCTACGCTGTGCATGATCAGCTACGCCAAGGCAAAGCTGCTGCCGAAGAAGACAGTGCGCAGTTTCGAGGACTGGACCGTGAACCAGTTCGGGCAGAAGCTCTATTCGATCTTTTTCAAGACCTATACCGAGAAGGTGTGGGGCATGCCGTGCGACGAAATGTCGGCCGACTGGGCGGCACAGCGCATCAAGGGGCTTTCGCTCGGCGGCGCGGTGATCGACGGGCTGAAGCGCAGCCTCGGGCTCAACAAGCGCCCGAACGACGGCATGGCGACCAAGACGCTGCTCGAAACCTTCCGTTACCCGCGGCTTGGCCCCGGCATGATGTGGGATGCGGCGCGCGACAAGGTTGTCGCGGGCGGCAACCATGTGCTGATGGGGCATGGCTTCAAGCAGCTGACGCAGGATCAGAGGACCGGCCGCTGGCGGATGACCGCGAGCGGGCCCGACGGCGATGTCGTGATCGATGCCGCGCATGTCATCAGCTCGGCGCCGATGCGCGAGCTGGCGGCGCGAATCCATCCGCTGCCGGCGTGTGCGCTGAATGCCGCACCGAACCTCAAATATCGCGACTTCCTGACCGTCGCGCTCAAGATTCGCTCGGAGGATCTGTTCCCCGACAACTGGATCTATATCCACGACAGCAAGGTGCAGGTCGGCCGGGTGCAGAATTTTCGCAGCTGGTCGCCCGAAATGGTGCCCGACCCCGAACTCGCGTGCGTCGGCCTCGAATATTTCTGTTTCGAAGGCGACGGGCTCTGGTCGTCGAGCGACGAACGCCTGATCGCGCTCGCGACGAAGGAAATGGAAATCCTGGGGCTGTGCGATCCCGAAGATGTCGTTGGCGGGGCGGTGGTGCGGCAGGAAAAGGCCTATCCGGTCTATGACGATGATTATGCCATGCATGTCGAGGCGATGCGCGGCGAGCTCGAGGCGCGCTACCCGACGCTGCACATGGTCGGGCGCAACGGCATGCACCGCTATAATAATCAGGATCATGCGATGATGACCGCGATGCTGACGGTGCGCAACATCGTCGCGGGCGAAAAACTCTATGATATCTGGGGCGTCAACGAGGACGCCGAATATCATGAGAGCGGCACCGAGGGCGAACAGGCCGCGCTGGCGTCGGTTCGCGAGGTCCCGGCGCGTGTGGCAAAAGCCGCCTGAGATCGAGGCCGGGGGGGAATCGGCGCCATGCAACCCGTCATCAGGCTGATCGCGTCGGTCCGGCGCGGCGAAATCCGCTGGCTTAACTATCTGCTCGCGAGCGCGCTCGCGCTCGGCAGCGACGCGGGACTGTTCCTGTTGCTGCTCGACGCGGGCATGTCGCCGGTGATGGCGTCGGCGACCGGCTATTGCGCCGGGATCCTCGTCCACTGGATGATCTCCAGCCGGCTCGTCTTTGCCGACGGCGCCGCGGCGCGCGGCACCGGCGAACGCCAGCGCCAGAAATTGCTCTTTGTCGGGTCGGCACTGGTCGGACTTGCCGTCACGACGGCGATCGTCGGCGGTGGCAGCGCGCTCGGCCTCGATCCGCGGCTCGCAAAGCTCGCGGCGATCGTCGTGAGCTTCCAGACCACCTATCTGCTGCGCCGCCATATCGTGTTCCGGGCGGCAACGGCATGAGCGACGCCCCGGCGCCGGCACCCGGCGGTATCGTGCCGGGGCCCTGGTTCACGCCAACCCGGATCGCGCTCCTTCTCTGGGGCGCGATGAGCCTGGTCGCGATCATTGCGCATTGGCCGGCGATCGGCGCGCTCGATCTGTCGGATACCGACGATGCGATGCGTATGGCGCAGGTGCGCGACCTGCTGGCCGGGCAAGGCTGGTGGGATCTTTCGCAATATCGCGTCAATCCGGCGGGCGGGGGGGTGCTGATGCACTGGTCGCGTATCGTCGATGCGCCGCTGGCCGCCGGCATCCTGTTGCTGAAGCCGCTATTCGGGCAGGCGATGGCCGAGCGGATCGTGATGACGCTGTGGCCGCCGATGCTCGGCGCGGCGCTCAGCGTCGCCTGCGCGCTCGGCTATCGCAATTTGTCCGACCGGCGGATCGCCTGTGCGGTGCCGCTTTTCCTGATCATGTCGGGCTATATACTGGTGCAGTTCCGCCCGCTCCGGGTCGACCACCACGGCTGGCAGATTTTCCTCGCGATGCTGATCATGGCGCAGGCGCTTCGGCCCGCGACCCGGGGCGCGGGCCTGCTCGGCGGGCTGTTCGCCGCGGCGTTGCTCGCGGTATCGATCGAGGGATTGCCGATCGTCGCGCTGTTCGCCGGCCTTGCCGCGTTACGCTGGGCCCTGCACGGACGCGCCGGGGACCGCGCCCGGCTGTGCGGTTATATGGGGGCGCTCGCGGGCGGGGCCCTGCTGCTCCAGTTCCTGACGCGCGGCCCGGTGGGGCTCGCGGGGAACTGGTGCGATTCGCTTTCGGCGCCCTATATGGCGGCGTTCGTCGCGGCGGCGGCGGTCAGCTTCGCTGCGGCCCGCGCCAACCCGGGCCATGCATGGGTCCGTTTCCTGCTTCTTGGCGCGGCGGGCCTGTCGGCGGCGGGCGCGTTGGTGTGGACCGAACCGCAATGTGCGAACGGGCCCTTTGCCGCGCTCGACCCGATCGTCGTGAAATTCTGGTACCGCAACGTCCTCGAAGGCCAGCCTTTGTGGATGTCGAGACCCTATGATGCGATCCATGTGATCGTGCCTTCGCTCATCGGTCTCGCCGGGGCGCTGCTCGCATGGCGGAGTTGCGGCGCGGCAACCGACCGCAGAAACTGGACGACAATCATCGTCGCCTTGCTCGGCGCGGCGGCATTGTCGCTGCTGGTGCTGCGGAGCGTATCGACTGCGCATCTTTTCGCGCTGCCGGGCTGCGCCTGGCTTGGGCTGCGCGCGTGGGCCCGTGCGCGGACGATTTCATCGACCCTGCTGCGGATTCTCGCGTCGGCGGCCGCCGCGTTGACGCTGCCGCTGCTCGGCAGCATTGCGGTCGGCGCCGCGCTCGGACTCGTCTTCCCGTCGCTGAAAGCCGAGGAAGACAAGGTTGCCGAAGGCGCTGCCGCGGCAAATCCTTATAAGGCAAACTGCATCGATCCCGCCGCGATTGCCGACCTCAATCGCCTGCCGACGACGACGATCCTGACCCCGATCGACCTCGGCGCGCCGGTGATTTTCTGGACGCGTCACAGTCTGGTCGCGACTCCGCACCATCGCAACAAGGACGCGATGGCCGATACGATCCGCGTCTTCGCCGGCGATCCCGCAAAGGCCGAGGCGCTCGTTCGCAAGCAGCAGGCGACGCTGGTTGTCTTTTGCCGCACCGCCAATGATTTTTCCAGATATCGGGGCGCGCGAAAGGACGGGCTTGCGGCGCAGCTTTACGCAGGCAGCCCGCCGGCGTGGCTGGAAGCGGTGCCGGTCGCTTCGCGTGCCGGGCTGTCGGTGTGGCGGGTGAAGCCCGAGCGGGCGTTTCAGGCGGGGCGGAAGGTCAGCGCAGCGCCGTTCATGCAATAACGCTTTCCGGTGGGTTTCGGCCCGTCGTTAAACACATGGCCAAGATGGCCCCCGCAGCGCCGGCAATGCACCTCGATGCGTGCATAGCCGAGCTCATGGTCGGTCGACGTACCGATGCCGCCCTTCAGCGGCGCCCAGAAGCTTGGCCAGCCGGTGCCGCTGTCGAACTTGGTCTTGCTGGCATAGAGCGGCAACGCGCAGCCGGCACAGCTGAAGGTGCCGACGCGCTTTTCCTTGTCGAGCGGGCTGGTGAAGGGACGTTCGGTCGCGGCCTCGCGCAGCACGCGATACTGCAGCGGCGACAAGCGCTTTTTCCATTCGGCATCGGAAAGCTGCCAGCCAGCCTGCGCTTTCGGGCGCGACGATCTGGCGAAGAGCACCGGTGCGCCGATAATGGCGCCGCCAAGCGCAAGTCCGCCAAGAAGGTAACGACGTTCGATCATATTCCCGATACGTACGCCTTGGCCAATCGGTTACAAGCCCGCTTCAATATTTCTCGAGCTGCACCGGCATGTGGCGGTAGCCGTGGACGAAGCTGGCATGGACGCGCTCGGGTTCGGCGAGCACATTCACCCGCAAGCGGCGGCGCTGCATCTCGGAGATCAGCGTCGTCAACTGCAGTTCGGCGACGCGCGCACCGACGCAGCGGTGGATGCCATAGCCGAACGCCAGATGGCGACGCGCGTTTTCGCGATCGACGATAATCCGGTCGCCGTCCGGAAAGACGCTCTCGTCGCGATTCGCCGAGGCGTACCAGAGCGCGATCTTGTCGCGCTTCTTGATCTGGTGACCGAATAATTCGGTGTCTTCGGTCGCGGTGCGGCGCATGTGCGCGAGCGGGGTCTGCCAGCGCAGGATTTCGTGCATCGCATTGACCGCGAGTTCGGGCGCGTGATTTTGTTCGAGCTTCGCGCGCTCTTCGGGGAAACAATGGAGACCATAGGCGTAGGCCGACATCGAATTGCGCGTCGTGTCGTTGCCGCCGACGATGAGGAGGATGAGGTTCCCCATGAATTCATTCTCGCTCATATGCTTCATCGCGTCGGATTGAAGCATGATCGAGATGAGGTCGTGCGTGCCGGGATCGAGCGCCTTGCGGTCCCACAATTGCTTGAAGGATGCGCCCATCTCGAACGCGATGGCGAGGCGCTGGTGCCGTTTTTCGACTGTGTCGAAGCTTTCGATGTCGCCAAGGGCGTCGGACCAGCCGGTGAGCTTGTGCCGTTCTTCCCACGGGAAGTCGAAAAGGATGGCGAGCATGTCCGTCGTCAGTTCGATCGACAGTTTTTCGACCCAGTCGAAGGTCTCGCCGACCGGCAGCGTGTCGAGCACCGCGGCGGTGCGCGCGATCGTGTCGAGGCGTATGCGTTCGATTTCGCTGGGGCCAAAGGCGGGGGCGACGGTGCGGCGCTGGGCGGTGTGCTGCGGCGGGTCCATCGCGATGAACATCGGCATCGGGATCTCGCCCTCTTTCAGATGCTCGACGCCGTCGCCGGCAACGGTGATCCCGCCATATTCCCATGAGGATGAAAAGAGTTTGGGCAGCGCTTCGATATGCTGGATCGGCTTGTAGGTGGTCACCGACCAATAGGGGCCGAATTTCGAATCCTCGCAGCGATAGATGGGCGATTCGGCGCGCAACTGGCGCATCGGGTCCTGCCAGCGATCCTCGCTCCACAATTCGGCGCGGGAGAGATCGAGCGGGTTGGCGATTTCGGGGGCGATGCGGATCTGGGTGGCCATGGGCTGCTCCTCTGTGCGGCCGTCTGGCGCGGCCGATTCAGTTGCAGAATGCCACTATTTACAATTCTGTCAATGGCGGTCGAGCGACGCTGCCCGGGCCGCAGCCCCGGCGCCGCCCGGACGACGCCAGAATTTCCAGCCGCTGCCGCCGCTGAGCACGCCGGCGCGGAACAGGCGGACCGACAGGAAGATGACGAGCGCGACCCATATCGCCTGCCAGCCGAGCGCGAGCAGGTGGATCGCCCTCGCGTCGTCGGTCGCCGCGCGCGCCGCCATCGCAAGCGGCGACGAAAAGGGAAAGATCTGGGCAAAATGGGCGAGTCCGCTGCCCGGCGCGCTCGCGGCGCCGGCCGAGAGACTGAACATGCCGACCTGGAAGATCGTGATCGGCAGGCTGAGCATCTGGATCTCGCGCACCGATCCCGCCTGCGCGCCGACCCCCAGGAAGACCGCGCCGAGGAGAAGGAACGACATGATGAAATAGGCGAAGGCGATCCCGAGAAAGAAGGGCCAGCCGGTCGCGGGCATCGATGCCAGCGCCGCGGTCGCCTTGCCGGCCTTGCCCGCGGCGGCGATCGTTGCGGGATCGACCTGCGTCGCGGCAACCAGTCCGCCGCCTATTGCGACGATCATCCAGAAGGCGATGAAGAGCACGGCAACGCCGAGAAAGCCGAGCAGCTTGCCGAGAAAGACGCTTTCGAGTGGCACCGCCGCGGCGAGAATCTCGATGACCTTGTTGCCCTTTTCCTCGGCGAGCGAACTCACCGTCTGGCCCGCGAGAAGCAGGGTCAGGAGGAAGATGATGAACACCGCGCCGAAACCGAGCGACTGTTGCACCGCGATGCTGGTGCCGCCGCGCTGGATGCTTTCGAAGCGCGGCTTCGCCGGAGCGATGTCGCCGGCAGCGCGGTCGCGCAGGACCTGATTTGCGAGCAAGCCAAGGTAGCGCCCCGAGCTGCCCTCCGCATTGCGCTCCACTATGCGCGGACTTTCGAGCGGGCCGCTCATCACCGCATAGGTGTCGGTGCCCTTTTCGCGCGTGATCGCGAGCGGATCGGGCGCATCCTGTCCGGCGATCCGGAATTCGAGCGGCGGCGGGGCTTCGCCGCGCGTAAAGGCGTCGCGCAGGCGGCGGTCGGCGGCGCGCAGCGCCTCCACGTCCGCCGCGTCGGCGATCGCGACGATACGCCCGGCACCGCGCGCGCTGTCGGCGAGTTGCGACGCGCCCATGCCGCCGGCGAGGCCCATGCCGACCATGAAGAGCGGGGCGAGCAGGAAGAGCAGAAAGGTCGGGGTTGCGACAATCGCGAGAAAGTCGCGCCGCGCGACGACGAACATGCTGCGGATGAAGGGGGTCATGCGCCGGCCTCCTGGGCTGCATCCTCGGCCGCATCGGCATCGAATCCCGCATCGACCTGCCGAACGATATGGACAAAGGCGTCGTGAAGCGCCGGGCGGCTGATCGACAGGCCGGTGACGCCAAGACCGCTCGCGGTGATACGCGCGAGCAATGGTTCGACCGCGCCGTCCTCGATCGCGAAATGCCAGGCACCGCCGCGCAGCTCGGCGCCGGCGGGCAGGTTGGCGGCGACCGCTGCGGGATCGCCCTCGGCGCGCGGCGTATAGCGCACCTGCATGGGCAAGAGCGCGCGCGCTTCGTCGACGGTGCCCTCGAACCGGCGCGCCGAGCGTGCGATGATCGCGATCCGGTCGCAGAGGCGCTCGGCGTGCGCCATGACATGCGTCGAGAAAAGGATCGTCGCGCCGCGGTCCTGCTCGCGCCGGACGAGCATTTCGAGCCGCTCCTGGTTGACGGGGTCAAGGCCCGAGAAGGGTTCGTCGAGGACGATGAGGTCGGGGGCATGGACGATCGAGCCGATCAGCTGGATCATCTGTGCCATACCCTTCGACATCTTGCGGATTTTCTCGTCGATCACGCGTTCGAGCCCGAGCTCGGTCATGAAGGCCGCGGCGCGGCGGCGGCCTTCCGACCAGTCGAGTCCGCGCAGCGCGCCCATGAAGGCGATCGCCTCGCGTGCTTTCATCGCCGGATAGAGGCCGCGTTCTTCGGGAAGATAGCCGATGCGGTTCCGGACCGATTGCGGCCGGTGCCCGCCGAGGAGGCGGCTGGTTCCCTCGTCGGGGTCGATGATGCCCAGCGTCATGCGCAGGCTGGTCGTCTTGCCCGCGCCATTGGGGCCGAGCACCCCGTAAATGCAGCCCGTCGGCACCGCGAGGCTGACATGGTCGACCGCCTTGTAATCGCCGAAATATTTGGTGAGGCCATTCGCCTCGACGCTGAAATCGTTCAAACTCCGGTCCCCGATCATCACTTACGCAAACTATGGCACGGCGAGGCCGCTCGCGTATAGAGCGCCAATGGTTGCCGAAGCCTTGCCTCTTGAAACGCCTTCGCTCGAAGACCGTCTCGAAGCCGTCGCGCGTGCGCATGGCTTTGCCGCGTTCGGGATCGCCGATGCCGAGGCGGCGCCGCAGACCGCGGCGCGCCTCGATCAATGGCTGGCCGAAGGGCGTCACGGCGACATGATCTGGATGGAAAGCCGCGCGGCGCAGCGCGGTTCGCCCAAGGGGCTGTGGCCCGAGGTTCGCTCGGTAATCGCGCTCGGCATGAGCTATGCGCCCGCGCACGACCCGCTCGCGCTGGCCGAAGTGGCGGATCGCGGGCGGATTTCGGTCTATGCGCAGGGCGGCGACTATCATGACGTCGTCAAAAAGGCGCTGAAGGCGGTCGCACGCTGGCTGGTCGCCGAGGTGGAGGATGCCGAGGTCAAGGTGTTCGTCGACACCGCGCCGGTGATGGAAAAGCCGCTCTCTGCCGCCGCGGGGCTCGGATGGCAGGGCAAGCATACCAATCTCGTCAGCCGCGAGCATGGCAGCTGGCTGTTCCTCGGCGCGATTTACACGACGCTTGCGCTGGCCCCCTCGCAACCCGGCCGCGATACGTGCGGAAGCTGCTCGGCGTGCCAGGATGCGTGCCCGACGCAGGCCTTTCCGGCGCCCTACCGCCTCGATGCCCGGCGCTGCATTTCCTATCTCACGATCGAACATAATGGACCGATTCCGGTCGCGCTGCGGCGCGGGATCGGCAATCGCATCTATGGCTGTGACGACTGTCTCGCGGCGTGCCCGTGGAACAAATTCGCCGAAACCGCGCATGCCCACCGCGCTTTCCTGCCGCGCGCCGAGTTTGCGGCGCCGTCGCTTTCCGACCTGCTCGCACTCGACGATGCCGATTTCCGGCAGATATTCGCGGGGTCGCCGATCAAGCGGATCGGGCGCGGACGGATGGTACGCAATGCGGCGATCGCCGCGGGGAACAGCGGCGATGCGCGGTTCGTGCCCGCGCTCGAACGGCTGGCGCGGGACGAATCGCCGATGGTCGCCGATGCGGCGCTATGGGCGCTCGCCGAGCTGGCGTCGTGACGTCACCGGCCGGGGTTCGGCACCGGCCCGCTGCCGTTCGGGCTAATGCTGGAGCGACTGCGCGCAGCTGTTGACCTCGGCGTTGCGGCCGTCGGGGGTGCGCGCGTCGACATGCGTCGCAACGGGATTCGCGCCCGCGCGCGGGGCATAGAAATAGATGTCGAGAATGCAGTTTGCCCCGCCGAACTGCAGCTTGCGGCCGGCGCCTTCGGTGACGTCGAGCCGGGGCTTGCCGAACATCCGGCCGATCGCATCGGCGCTGTTGCCGATCAGGGCGTTGTTCTGCACCGGCTTCACTACTGTGGGCGCCGGTCCCGCAGCGGGCGGCGGCGGTGTCGCGCGCGGAATCGCGGGGCCGGCGCACGCGCCGAGCGTCAGGGCGAGCCCGGCGATGGCAGCCAGGCGGCGGTTTTCGATCGTCAATTCGGGTCCCCCTTGCGCAGATGCAGCATGTGCACCGCCATAGCGGCGCTCAGAATCGGGGCCAACAGATTGGCGACGGGTACCACGAAGCTTGCGGCGGACAGCAGCCCGAGCGACCAGCGCGCGGACCGGTCGAAGCGCGGGCGGTCGGGGTGGCGCGCGAGCACCATCGCCTCGAGGTCGCGGCCGAGGAGCAGCGCGTTGACGCATAGCGCGAAGATCGGCGTGCCGATCCCGGTGACGAGCAACAGGATATAGACGGGCAGCGCGAGCAGGTTTCCACCGATCAGCCGGACCAGCGATGCGAGCGCGAGGGCGATATTCCGGCGCCAGCCGACATCGACGGCGTGCATCGCCGCGCCGGGATAATGACGCCCCTCGACATCGGCGACGATCGCGTCGGCGAACAGGCCGACGACAATGATCGCGATCGCGCGAAACAACAGCCAGCTTCCAGCGAGCACGGCGAGGATGATCAATATACCCGCCATGTCGAGCTGGGCTTCGCCCACCCATTTCCAGTGCGCGAGCGCCCAGCGCGCGCCGAAGACGATCGCGGTACCGGCCAGCGCCAGGAACAGGAGCGTCAGCGCGAGGCTTTGCAGGAGAATGCGCAGCACGCGCGGGCTGGGCAAGTCTTTGAGCGCGAGCAGGAAAGCGTGGACGGCGCGGGCCATCGACGATCGATGAGCGGCGCCGGGCGCCGCGTCAAGCGTTGCGCTTGCCTTGCGCCGCGCCGCCGCCTAAGGCGCGCGGCAGCTTTTTCCACGCATCACAGGATATTTTATGGCCTCCACCGCCCGTTTCGACGTTGTCGCCATCGGCAATGCGATCGTCGACGTTATCGCCCGCGCCGACGATGCGCTGATCACCGCCGAAGGGCTGACCAAGGGATCGATGCGGCTGATCGACGCCGAAGAGGCCGAACGCCTTTATGCCGCGATGGGTCCCGCGATCGAAATGTCGGGCGGTTCGGCGGCGAACACCCTCGCCGGGATGGCGGCGCTCGGCCAGCGTTGCAGCTTTATCGGGCAAGTCGCCGACGACCAGCTCGGCCATGTGTTCACCCACGACCTGCGTGCGCTCGGCGTCGCCTACGAAACCCCGCCGCTGGCCCAGGGCGCGCCGACCGCGCGCTGCCTGATCCTCGTCACCCCCGACGGGCAGCGGACGATGAACACCTTCCTCGGGGCGAGCCACCTGCTCGAACAGTCGATGATCGACGAAGCGTGGATCGCCGATTCGGAGATCCTCTATCTCGAAGGCTATCTGTGGGATCCGGAACTGTCGCGCGCGGCGATGCGGCGCGCGATCGACGTGTCGCGCGGTGCGGGGCGCAAGGTCGCTTTCACCCTTTCGGACGCCTTCATCATCGACCGCCACGGCGCCGATTTCCGCAAGCTGATCGCGGAAGGCCTGTTCGACATCCTCTTTGCGAACGAGGTCGAAATTTGCGCGCTCGCCGAAACCGGTGATTTCGAGGCCGCAGTCGCGAGCGTCGCGGCGAAGGTGCCGCTGCTCGTCGTGACGCGCGGCGAACATGGCGCACTGGCGATCATCGGCGGCGAGCGGACCGAAGTCGGTGCGGAAACGATCGAAACGGTTGTCGATACCACCGGTGCCGGCGATCTGTTCGCGGCCGGCTTCCTCTCGGGTCAGGCGCAGGGCCGCTCCATCGCCGACTGTTTGACGATGGGCGCCGTCTGCGCGCGCGAAATCATCGCGCAGGTCGGCCCGCGTGCCCAAACCGACCTCAAGGCGAAGATCGCCGAGCGTCTCGGTTAAGTCGCGGTCGCGGTCTCTTCCGCCGCATCGGGATGCTTTTTGAACAGCGCCCGGTCGGCGGGGCCGAAACCGCGCGTCCAGATCAGCCAGGCGTAGATGCCGAGGATGAAGGGGACGCCGACCAGAAGCTCGGCCCATTCGGGAAGCTGCGTCGCGCCCCAGCCGAGGACGGCTGCGCCCGCCGTCGCCCAGACGAGCGCCCAGCGCAGGCTGTTGACCGGCGCGCCGAGAATGCGTGCCAGCAGACGCGCCTTGACCAGCGAGGCGAAGCCGAGCGCGAGCATCAGCGCGAGCGCGACCGCGCCGGCATAGGTGATGGGCGGAAGCCCCATCGATTTCGCGATCAGGATCAGCGCAACGCTGAGGCCGGCCTGTAGCGCCAGCGTCGCGATGCTGATGAGCAGGTTGCGGTGCCGCGCGACATAAACGAGCGCGGCCTCGCTGACGACGGCGGTTGCGGCGACGACTTCGGCGGCGAGCAGGAAGGCGAGCGCGGCGGTGCCGCTGACGAATT
>JALDYH010000345.1:0-2873 GCA_032154175.1 Sphingopyxis sp.
CATCTGCTGGATCAGCGGATCGTCGCTTTCCATGAAGGCGCGGTGCATCGCGAAATTTCCGATGCCGGCGCAGAAAATGGCGATGATCGCGATCAGCATAGGTTTGCAGATGGGGCAGCCGGGGTGGAAATGCCAGCGACTTTCGGGTTATAGGGGCTTATCGCTCGCGCACCGGCCCCGCGCGGACGATCGAACGAACCCGGCTTCTGCCCCCAAAGAAGGACGTCTTCGGTGACAGCTCTCCCCCGTATGGCCGCGCTTTGCCTGCCGCTTGTCCTCGCCATTCCATCGGCGCACGCATCGCAGGAACCGGAGGATTCGCCGCAGCCGAACCCGCTGCTCGTCGACCCGGTGCTGGCCAATCCGCTTCCGACGATGCTCGTGCCGCTCGACCCCGAGCTGCCCGCCGCGGTGCGCGCGATGATCGACGCCGCATTCGTGAGCGGCGAGAATGACGATGTCGAGGCGGTGGTCAAGTTCGCCCGCAGGACCAATCCCGACAATATCGGGGAGATCGACGCGCTGCTCGCTTATTATCGCAGCGGACATCCGCCGGAGGTTCCACCCGACCCGGTGCAGAATATGCTCGCCGCTGCAATGGCAAGCGCCAAGGATGCCGATGTCGAGGCGGTGGCAAAGCTTGCGAAAGCGACCAATCCCGAAGATGCGGCGGAGATCGAGGAACGGCTCCTCGCTTATCGCGCCGAACGAAAGCGCCTGAGAGACGAGGCGGCGGCGGCCGAACGTGCCAGACTGGCGGCGGCAAAATTCTGGCAGAACTGGAAGGGCGAGGGGCAGATCGGCGCGTCGCAGAGCAGCGGCAACACCGATTCCGTGGGACTGAGCGCCGGCGTCGCGCTCGCACGGAAGGGGATCGACTGGACGCACAAGTTTCGCGCGCAGGCCGATTACCAGCGCACCAACGGCAAGACGTCGGTCGAACGCTATCTGGGCGAGCTGGAGCCGCAATACAGGATCAACGACCGGACTTTCGCCTTTGGCCTCGGCCGCTGGGAACATGACCGGATCCTCGGATACGACACGCGCTGGAGCCTGTCGGGCGGGCTCGGTTACAAGGTGGTCGACAACAAGAAGATGACGCTGAGCCTGAAGGGCGGACCCGCCTTTCGCCAGACCGACTTCGTGAACGGCGACGAGGACACCGAACTGACCGCACTCGCCGGCCTCGATTTCGGCTGGCAATTGTCGCCGACATTGCGGCTGACGCAGGTTGCGTCGACGATCATCGGCGAAGCCAACGGGTCGACCAGCTCGCAGACCGCGCTCAATGCCAAGCTGACCGGCGCGCTGTCGGCGCGTATCGCCTATTCGGCGCAGATCGATACGAGCCCGCCACCCGGCATCGAAAAGGTCGACACGCAGACGCGGTTTACTCTGGTGTACGGCTTCTAGTCGAACGCGTTCGCGCCGCCGATCTCCTGCCCGTCGACGAGCAGACCGGCGCCGGGGACATGGTTGAACTCGATGCGGATGCCGTCGGGATCCTCGAACAGGACCGAATAATAGCCGGGCGCCCAAGGCTCTTCCTGCGGCGCATGGACGATGCGAATGTCGTCGCGCTTCGCGAGAAAGGCGTGGACCGCATCGATCGCGGCGCGGTCGCGCATGCGGAAACAGGCATGATGCAGCCCCGGCGCCCCCTGATCGAAACGCTTGCCCGCATTGGCGGGGCTGCCCGTGCGGATGCCGATCGCGGTGCGGCCGCCGACGCCATAGAGCATATGTTCGCTGTCGAGCACGAGCTTGAGGTCCAGATAGCCGATAATCGCGCGCCAGAAGGCGGTCGATCTTTCGAAATCTCCCGCCGTCAGGATGACATGCGCGACGCCGTTGAGGTCGCTCATTCGCCGCTCCCTATTTGATCGCCGCCAGCGTGTAGAGGAATTCGGCGAAGCCCATCGTCGAATCGACGAGGCCCGCGACCTTGGGATTGGTCGAATCGATCAGATAATATTCGTCGGGGGCATGCGCGCCCGACCCGTGGCCGATGCCGAAATGGCCGGCAGGGATCGATACCGGCGGCGACGTGAAGGTCGAACCCGGCCAGCTCCCCGCCATCCGCGGATTGAGGCTCGTCGCCACGCCGAGCTTCTTGTACGTCGCCAGCTCGGAGCGAATGAGGATGCTGTTCTCGGCGACCTCGGTCGGATCATATCCGCCCGAAACATTGACCTCGACGTCGGTGAAACCATGCTTGTCGAGATGCGCGCGCAGCTTCTTTTCGGCCTCGGCGCGCGTCTGGTTGGGAACGAGGCGGAGGTCGAGCTTGGCGACCGCCTTGCCGGGCAGCACCGTCTTGCCGCCCGGGCCGGTATAGCCCGCGACGAGCCCTTCGATATTCACCGTCGGTTCCTGCGCGAGGCGGATCAGCGCATCGTCGTACGACAGATTGTCGATCCAGTGGGTGACGCCGAGCGCCGCCTTCTGCTGCGCCTCGTCGCCGGCCTTTGCGGCTTCGCGGATCAGCGTCTTTTCACGGTCGGTGAGCGGGCGGACATTTTCGAACCAGCCCTCGATCGCGGGCTTGTTGCCGCCCTCGGTCACGAGCGTCTGGAGCGCCTGCACGAGGCGCCATGCGGGCGAATCGACCATCGCCTTGAGGCTCGAATGCACGTCGCCCTTCGGACCGCGGCCCCATTTCTCGCCGCTCGCGACGAGTTCGAGTTCGATGATGCCTTTCGATCCGAGATTGACCGTGACGTTGCCGGTCTTGCCCTGCGAGGCGAAGGGGATGAAGATGCCGTCGCATTTCTTCAATGCGGCGAGGATGTTCGGCTTGGTCGCGATCTGACGGAAGTGCGGCGATCCGATCTCCTCCTCGCCCTCGCAGACGAGCACGATGTTGACGGGCA
>JALDYH010000111.1:0-12800 GCA_032154175.1 Sphingopyxis sp.
CGCGGCGGGCGCGTCCGCGCCGCCTTCGGTCCTGCTCGGGGCCTTGCAAGCGGCGCTTGGCTGGCTGACGGGTGAGGGCGCGTGGACCGGGCATGCCGGACGCGCGCTGTCCGAAATCTTCGACCGCTGGGCGCTCGCGAAGGGCGACGGCCCGGCGCTCGTCGCGCCCGCCGATTTTCCCGCGATGCTCACCGACCTTCTGTCGGGCGAGAGCGTGCGGCCGCCATATGGCGGGCATCCGCGGCTGTTCATCTGGGGGCTGCTCGAGGCGCGGTTGCAGCGCGCCGATGTGATGATTCTCGGCGGGCTCGACGAAGGGCGCTGGCCGCAGCAGCAAAGCCCCGATCCGTGGCTTGCGCCCGGCATCCGCCGGATGCTCGGGCTCGCGGCGCCCGAACGTCAGCAGGGCGCGGCGGCGCATGATTTCGCGGGCGCCTTTGCGGCGCGCGAAGTTGTCGTGACGCGCGCGATGCGGAGCGGTGGCGATCCGGCGGTGGCGTCGCGCTTCTGGCTGCGGCTTGCCGCGCTCGCAGGCGAGTTGCCCGAGGCGCGGCTGGGCGGCGAAGGCGTGACGGCGTTGGCGGCGGCGCTCGATGTCTCGCCGGGTCCGATCGCGCCCGCGCCGATGCCGCAGCCGCGACCGCCCGCCGCGGTGCGGCCGGGCCAGATCAGCGTGACCGGCGTCGACCTGCTCGCGAAAGACCCTTATGCTTTTTACGCGGGGCGCATCCTGCGGCTGTCGGTGCTCGACCCGCTGCGCGCCGGACCCGATCCGCGCTGGCTGGGAACGCGTGTGCATGCGTTTCTGGAGGATTGGCAGCGCGCCGGGGCGACGCCCGAGGCACTGGAGGTCGAACTCGGGCGCCTTTTCGACGACCCGGCGCTCGATGCGCTCGCGCGCGCTTTCTGGTTTCCGCGGATCGAGCCCGCACTGCGCTGGGCGGCCGAGCGCGTGTGGGCGGGGCGTGCCGAGGGGCGCGAGCCGATCGCGACCGAGGTCGTCGGCGTGCACGAGCTGGATGGCATTCGCCTGTCGGGCAAGGCGGACCGCATCGACCGGCTGGCCGACGGCAGCCTCGCGATCGTCGATTACAAGACCGGCGCGGCGCCGAGCGGCAGTGCGGCGTTCGATGGGCTCGACAATCAACTCGGCCTGCTCGGCCTGCTCGCCGAGATGGGGAAGATCGACGGCGTCGCGGCGGGGCCGATCAACGCGCTCGAATATTGGAGCCTCAAGGCCGACCGCGCCAAGGGCACGGGCGGCAGCATTGCGCCGACGCACGGGAGCCGGCGCAAGCTCAAGACCGCCGAGGAGGCGGTCGCGCGCGCCTATGACGCCTTTGCCGAATTGACCGCCGCCTATCTGCGCGGCGACGGGGTGTTCGCGCCGGGCGACAATGCGAAGCGCTTTACCGATTACGACCAGTTGATGCGCCGCGACGAATGGTTCGGGCGCGGGGGAGGGGTCGCATGACGCGGCTCCACGACCTCGACCCCGGACAGCAGGCCGCGGCACAGCCCGACGAGCATGTGTGGCTCGGCGCGTCGGCGGGGACCGGCAAGACGCAGGTGCTGTCGGCGCGCGTGCTGCGGCTGATGCTGGCGGGGGTCGCGCCCGACGCGATCCTGTGCATCACCTTTACCAAGGCGGGCGCCGCCGAAATGGCGCACCGCATCCATGAGCGGCTGGCGCTGTGGGTGCGGATGGACGATGGCGACCTGCGGCTCGACCTGCGCGCATTGGGCGCCGACTGGCAGCAGCCGGGTATCCTCGATCGCGCGCGCTCGCTGTTCGCGACGGTGATCGACAGCGCGCCGGGTGCGATTCGCGTCCAGACGATCCACAGTTTCTGCCAGACCCTGCTCGCGAGCTTCCCGCTCGAGGCGAAGATCATGCCGGGGTTCCGCGCGCTCGAAGAGGGCGAGGCGGCCGAGTTGCAGCGGCAGGTGATGGGCAAGCTGCTGGGGCAGTCCGGGGCCGAGGGCGATGCGATGCGCGGGCAGGCGGCGATGCTGTCGCGGCGGATGGGGCAGGATGCCGCGATGGCGTTCCTCGTGCGCTGCGCCCACGCCTTTGCCGCGCCGTTCCAGACGCGAATATTGCCGCCGCGCGGGCATGACCTGCGCGCGGCGCTGGGGTTGCCGAGTGGCGATGCCGAGGCATGGCTCGAGGCGCGCCTTGGCGCCGGCGCGATTGCCGATGCCGATATCGCTGCGATTGCGGCTGTCGGACGCGGCTGGGGCAGTGCGACGGGTCTCGCGCGCGCTGAGACGATGGCGGCATGGCTTGCCGCCGACGCCGCCGCGCGGGCCGCGATGCTGGGCGATGTGCTCGGCGCGATCGTCAAGAAGGACGGCGACATCGCCGCGCATTATCTGACCCCCGGCAAGCAGATGGGCGATTGCCTTGGCTCGGCCGAATGCGTCGCGGCGGCGATCGGCGAACTGATGGCGACGATACGTGCGATGCGGGTCGCCGACGATCTGGCGCGGGCATGGGATCTGGGGAGCCGCTTTGCCGAGGCTTATGCGCTGGCAAAGCGCGAGGGCGGGCTTGCCGATTTCGACGATCTGATCGCCATTGCGGGGTCGCTGCTGCGGCTCGGGCAGTTCGGCGAATGGGTGCGCTTCAAGCTCGACCAGCGCACCGACCATATTTTGGTCGACGAGGCGCAGGATACCAACACGCGGCAATGGGCGATCGTCGCCGCGCTCGCCGAGGAATTTTTCGCCGGCACCGGCGCGAAGGATGAACGCGTCCGCACGATGTTCACCGTCGGCGATCGCAAGCAGGCGATCTTCGGTTTCCAGGGCACCGAGCCTGCGGCCTTCGAGGCGGCGCGCATTCGCTTCGGGGAATGGGCGGCCGACGGCGGCCAGCCCTTTGCGCAGGTTGATCTGGTCACCAATTACCGGTCGAGCCCCGCAGTGCTCGACGTCGTCGACGAATGGGTGGCGCGCGGCGGGACCGAGCTGATGGGGCTGGCGAGCGACGAACCGCCGCATGAGCCGTTTCGCAGCGAACATCCGGGGCGCGTCGAACTGTGGCAGCCGCTGCCGGTCGGCAAGGCGCTGGCGGCCGAAGCCGACGAAGACGAGGGCGGCGAAGAGGATGCCGGCGAGGGCGGTGACCCGCTCGCGCCCGCGAGCGATCCCGCCAGCCTGCGGCTGTCGCGCGCGCTTGCCGACGAGGTTCAGGACTGGGTGCTGCACGGCAAGGACGGGCGTAGCGTCGCGCCGGGCGATATATTGATCCTCGTCCGCCGTCGCCGCGATCTGGCGGCGCGTATCGTTGCGCGGTTGCAGTCACTTGGCGTGCCCGTCGCGGGTGTCGACCGCTTTGCGCTGACGCAGCCGCTGGGGGTGCAGGATCTGCTGTCGGCGATGCGCTTTGCGATCCAGCCGCTTGACGATCTCAATCTCGCCGCGCTGCTTGTGTCGCCGCTGGTCGGCTGGACGCAGGACGATCTGTTCGCTTTTGCGCATGGCCGCGGCAAGCGCGCGCTGTGGGAGCAATTGCGCGCGCGCGAAGCCGAAGTCCCCGCCGAGACGATGACGGCGCTGCGCGGGCTGCTCGGCATGGCCGATTTCACGACGCCCTATCGCTTTCTCGACCGCATTTTGTCGGGCCCGATGCAGGGACGGCGGCGGCTCTACGCGCGGCTGGGGCGCGAGGCGCGCGATCCGATCGACGAATTGCTGAATCAGGCGCTGGCGTATGAGCGGCAGCACACGCCTTCGCTGCTCGCCTTCCTGAGCGAGGTCGAGGCGAGCCGCGCCGACATCAAGCGCCAGACCGAGGCGCGCAGCGATGTCGTGCGCGTGATGACGGTGCACGGGTCTAAGGGGCTGCAAGCGCCTATCGTCATTCTCGCCGATGCGACCGACGATCCGGTGCAGCGGCAGCGCGGCTTCAACCTGTCGCTCGAAGGCTGGGACGGGTTGCCGGTGTTCGGCTTGCCGAAAGAGGAACGCCACGGACGGATCGCCGACGCGCACGACAGGAAGGCACAGGCCGAGATCGAGGAACATTGGCGCCTCCTCTATGTCGCGATGACGCGCGCCGAGGAATTGCTGATCGTCACTGGCATCACGAAGAAGGAAGACCGCTCGCTGCCCGAACTCTGCTGGCACGCTGCGGTCGACGGCGTGATGGAAGGGATGGGGCTCGGCTGGCAGGACGCCGGGCCACGCTGGGGACAGAAGCGCGTCCATGCAGTCAATGCGAAGGCGTGGGCGCGGCAGCGCGAGAAACCGGTAGCGGCTGCGCCGGCGGTTGCGATTCCCGACTGGGCGCTGAAACCCGCCCCCGAAGAAGCGCGCCCGCCGCGTCCGCTGGCGCCGTCGGCGCTGGGCGAGGACGATGTCGCCTCGCCGCCGCAGGGGGGCGAGCGTGCGGTCGCGGTCGAGCGGGGATTGTTGCTTCATGCGTTGTTCGAGCGGCTGCCCCCTGTCGCGCCAGAGCGCCGACGCGCCGCGGCGCTGCACTGGCTGTCGGTGCAGGCGGCGACGCTCGACGAAGGCACGCGCGCGGCGATGGTCGACGAGGTGCTCGCCGTGATCGAGGATCCGGCGCATGCCGCATTGTTCGGAGCCGGGTCGCTTGGCGAAGTGCCGCTGTCGGCGGTGGTCGACGGCGTGGTGGTCGCGGGGATCGTCGACCGGCTGCACGTCACCGACGAAGCCGTGACGGTGGTCGATTTCAAGACCGGGCGCCACGTGCCCGTGAACGCCGCCGATGTCGCGCCCGCCTATCTGCGGCAGATGGCGGCCTATCGCGATGCGCTGGCAGTGATTTTCCCGGGGCGGCGGATCGAGGCGGCGTTGCTCTATACGGCTGCGCCGCGCTTGATCGTGCTGGGCGACGCGCTGCTCGACGCTCACAAGCCCGGCTTGCTGGCAACCAAGGCGAATTTGCCGGGTTCAACCCTTGAGCCGGACGCGCTGACGCCTTAGCTTGGGGACAACAGAATTTCAGGAGTTCAGACTATGGGTACCAAAGCCATTACCGACGCCAGCTTCCAGAGCGACGTCCTCGACAGCGACACGCCGGTGCTTGTCGATTTCTGGGCCGAATGGTGCGGTCCATGCAAGATGATCGGCCCGTCGCTCGAGGAAATCTCGGACGAACTTGCGGGCAAGGTCGTGATCGCCAAGATCAACATCGATGAAAATCCTGACGCGCCGGGGAAATATGGCGTTCGCGGCATCCCGACGATGATCCTGTTCAAGAATGGCGAGATCGCCGAAACCAAGGTCGGAGCCGCGCCCAAGAGCGCGCTCAAGGGCTGGCTCGAAGGCGCGCTGGACGTGCCCGGCGCGCAGACCGCATAATTCTTCATGCGTCATCCCGGCCCTCGCCGGGATGACGGTGTTCTTTGGGTCAGTTACGATAATCGGCGTTGATGCTGATGTAACCGTGGGTCAGGTCGCAAGTCCAGACGGTCGCGCGTCCTTCGCCTAGTCCCAGGTCGGCGCCGACGCGGATTTCCAGACCCTTCAGATGTGCCGCGACCGGCGCCTCGTCATAGCCGTCCACCGGCAGCCCGTCCTTCGCCACCCAATGATCGCCGAAGCGGATCGCGAGCTTGTCGCGGTCGGCGGGTTCGCCAGCTTTTCCCACCGCCATTACAACGCGGCCCCAGTTCGCGTCTTCGCCCGCGATCGCCGTTTTTACGAGCGGCGAGTTGGCGATGGCGAGCGCGACGCGCCTGGCGCTGTCGTCGCTGGCGGCGCCGGTCACCTGGATCTCGATGAATTTCGACGCACCTTCGCCGTCGCGCACGACCTGGTGCGCGAGGTCGAGCGCGACTTCGCGGATCGCGGCGTAAAGCGCATCGGCGCCCGGTTCATCGCGCGTGGCGAGCGGGGCGTTTCCGGCCTGTCCGGTCGCGAAGAGCAGCACTGTGTCGCTGGTCGAGGTGTCGCTGTCGACCGTGATATTGTTGAACGTTCCATTCGTGGCTTCGCTCAGCATGTCCTGCAGCAGCGCGGGCGCGACCGCGGCGTCGGTGAAGATGTAGCCGAGCATCGTCGCCATGTCGGGAGCGATCATGCCCGATCCCTTGACGATGCCCGCAACGTGAACCGTGTTGCCGTCGACGATCGCGCTGGCGCCCGAGCCCTTGGCGAAAGTGTCGGTGGTGCCGATCGTTTCGGCGGCGGCTTCCCACGCGCAGGGCTCGGCGCTGAGCGCGGCCTCGACCCCGGCACGCGCCTTGTCCCTCGGCAAGGGTACGCCGATCACGCCGGTCGAGCTCACGAAGACTTCGGCCGGTTCGCAGCCGAGGTGGCCGGCGACCTGTTCCATGATCTGTTCAACCGCCTCGCGGCCGCGATAGCCGGTGAAGGCGTTGCTGTTGCCTGCGTTGACGATCAGCGCACGCCCCTTGCCGCCCTTCACCTGTTCGCGGCCGAGTTCGACTTCGGACGAGCAGCAGATGTTGCGCGTGAACACGCCCGCGACGGTCGTGCCGGGTGCGAGCTCGACGTAGGTGAGGTCGCAGCGGTCCCAATTCTTGTAGTGCGCGCGCGCAACGCGGCGCGTGACCCCGGCGATGTCGGGGAGAGCCGGAAATGAGTCGGGGGCGAGCGGCGAGCGGGTGGTCATCCCGCCCGCTTAGCCGCTACGCCCCCGACGTCAATCAGGCTTTGGGGCCGATCAGGCGGGAATGCCGCTGATCGACTTCACTTCCATAAAGTCCTTGAGGCCGAACACGCCGCCTTCGCGGCCGTTGCCCGATGCCTTGTAGCCGCCGAACGCCGCGCCCGGGCCGGGGCCCCACGCGTTGACCGCGACCATGCCGGCGCGCAGCTTCGGCGCGACATCGGCGGCCTTTGCGGGGTCGCCCGAGATCACCGCCGACAGTCCATATTCGGTGTCGTTGGCGATATCGACGGCTTCGTCGAGGTCGCCATAGGCCATGATCGTCGCGACGGGGCCGAAGATCTCTTCGTTCGCGATGCGCATGTCGCGCGTCACGCCCGAGAAGACGGTCGGCTTGATATAATAGCCGCGGTTGACGTTCGACGGCAGGCCGGTGCCGCCGGTCTCGAGCGTCGCGCCTTCGTCGATCGCCGACTGGATCAGACCCTGGATCTTGTCGAACTGCGCCTTGTTGACGACGGGGCCGATGTGGCCGCCTTCGCTCTGCGGGTCGCCGACCGAGGTGCCGTCGAACATCGCCTTGATGACGCCGACGGCTTCGGCTTCGCGATCCTTCTGGACGAGGATGCGCGTCGGCGCGATGCAGCTCTGGCCGGTGTTGACGAGCACGCCCTGCACCGTCGGCGGCAGCACCGCGGCGAAATCGGCGTCGGGCAGGACGATGTTCGGCGACTTGCCGCCGAGTTCCTGATGGACGCGCTTGACGGTGTCTGCCGCCGCCTTGGCGACGAGGATGCCGGCGCGGGTCGATCCGGTGAAGCTCACCATTTCGATGCCCGGATGCGCGCTGATCGCGTTGCCGACGGTCGGACCGTCGCCCTGCACGAGGTTGAAGACACCGGCGGGGACGCCCGCCGCCTCGAGGATTTCAGCGAAGATCACGGCATTGCCGGGGCATTCTTCGGAGGGCTTCAGCACCATCGTGTTGCCGGCGGCAAGCGCCGGGGCGACCTTGAGCGCGATCTGGTTGAGCGGCCAGTTCCACGGGGTGATCATGCCGACGACGCCGATCGGTTCGTAGGCGATCATGCCCGCAGCATATTTTTCGGTGAAGCTGAAATCCTTGAGCGCCGCGATGGTGCCGAGGAAGCCGCCGATGCCGGCGCCGACCTGCGCAGTGCCGGCGAAGCTTACGGGCGCACCCATTTCGCTAGCCATCGATTTGGCGAGGTCGGGTGCGCGCTTCTTATACTCCTCGACGATGCGGTTCAGCAGGTCGAGGCGTTCCTCGCGCGTCGTTTGCGAGAAGCTCTTGAACGCTTCCTTCGCCGCGGCGACGGCATCGTCGACGTCGGCGGCGGTGCCGAGCACGACGGTCGATGCCGCTTCCTCGGTCGCGGGGTTGATGACGTCGTGGAGCTTGCCACCCTTGCTGTCGACCCAGCGGCCGCCGATGTAATTCTGTTTGAGATGCGTTTCGGTGCTCATCATATTTCTCCCATCGGCGGTCAATTCCGTCTCGGATTGCTACCTAATCACTGTGCCTGATGAATCAAGCGCGGCCAACTGTGAAAACTGGCGGGTTAGCGCTTTTCAGCAGAAAGACGTGACATGAGGATGGCAGCGCGCGTCGCCTGCCGGCTGATGCTGGGGATATCGACCGCTTCGCCCGGCGCGTGGTCGCCGGTCGAGTAAGGTCCGAGTCCCGCGAGCCCGTCGACGTCGGCGGCGACGAAGCTGATGTCGCCCGCGCCGCGCTTCAGCGGATCGAGCGGCGCCATTTCGGCGAGGCCAAGGTCGCGGTTCACGTCGTTGAGCTTCGCGAGAAGCGCGCGGTTGCCGTCGGTCGGCGCCATCGAGGGATAGCCGCCCGGATCGAAGCTCAGCTTCGCGTCGGTGCCCGGCGCATGCTCGGCGACGATCGCCGCCATCTTCGCCTTCACCCGTTCGATCTGCTCGGGCGAGAGCGCGCGCAGGTCGCCGCGCGCGACCGCGACCGGCGCGATGATGTTGGTCTTGCCGTTCACCGTGGCGCGGATGCCGCCGGCATCAAGTTCGGCTTGCTGCCCGCCCGCGATCAGCCCGACGTTGAAGGTCAGGTTCGGTTCGGGCAGTTCGGTACGGAAACGGTGGATGATGCGCGTGAGCTCGTAGATCGCACCGTCGCCCGCCGCAGCGCTGAAGATGCCCGAACTGTGCGCGCTCTTGCCCGTCGCGGTGACGGTCCAGCTATCCGACGAGCGGCGTGCGACCGATCCCATGTCGGCGCCGTTGTCGCGGACAAGCCCTTCGAAATCGAGCGCGACGTCGCTACGCTTGCCCGCGGCGACCAGATCGGCGCGGGCCTTTTCAATGGGGCTGCCCGAATCCTCCTCGTCGCCCGTCATATGAATTTCGATATTGGCGCCCTTCAGCGTTCCCGCGGTTTGCATCGCGCGGAGCGCGGCGACGATGACGACCATCCCGCCCTTGTCGTCCCCCGCGCCGGGACCTTCGCCCATATCGCCCTTTCGGACGAATTTCTGGAACGGCGAGTCGGGTTCGAACACCGTGTCGAGATGGGCGATCAGGAGCAGGCGCTTGGCATCGGGCTTGCCGGTGTGGGTGGCAATCAGGTGGCCGGCGCGGCCGGTGTCGCGCATCGGCTTCCATTCGACCTTGAAGCCGAGTGGCTCGAGTTCGGCGCGCATCATCGCTCCGACCTTCTCGACGCCCTCCAGATTCTGCGAACCGCTGTTCTGGTTGACCAGCTTTTCGAGCAGCGCGAGGCTGCGCGCCTGCTCGGCCTCGACCGTCTTTGCCATCGTGCTTTCGGCTTTGCCGAGCCCGGCCTGCGCGGCAGGTGCGAAGGCGAGCTGAAGGGCGACGATGGTGGCAAGTGGCAACGATTTCATGGGAACTCCGGCCTCGATTTGCAATCGTCGCGTCCGCAAAGGCAAAGGCCGCTGGAGATGCGGAACAAGGCCGGCAGCGGCCCTGCCTTCGCACGGGCGACGGACGGTTTGTGCCTCGCTTGCTGTCCGCGCGCAAGCGGTCAACCCGGATAGTGCGATGCCTTCAGCAATCGCGCGAGATGCGCCGCGTTTGCGGCGACCATCTTTGCGGTTTCGCTGACCTTGCGCGGGCGGTGTTCGAGATCCTGGAAATCGACATGGTGCATTGCCTCGCCGACCCAGTAGCAGGCGCCGACCGCAGGGATCGTAACCCCCTCCGAAAGAAAGCTGCGGCGAACAGCTCAAGTTCCCTGGCGCACCATGAAAATATCGCCGCCCAGACTGACAAGGAACAGGTTGCCGGCACTATCCTCGCCGAACGAGGCGATCTGGCTGAGCGTTCCCGCATCGGGCGCGAAATCCTCGTTCCGCCGGGCGAAGCCCGAGGAGGAGAGCGTCCGGTCGGCGGCGAGGCTGGAAAAGGGGACGGTCCAGATATTGCCGGAGATATAGTCGGCGAACACATATTGCCCCTGCAGCGACGCCACCGGGCCGCGATAGACATAGCCGCCGGTCACGGTGCGCCCCTGTCGCGGGCCGCCGCCGTGCAGATATTCGAGCGCGGGGCCGGTCAGGCCGGCGGGCGCTGTTCCGGAATAAGCCTGCGTCCCCTCCCGGAAGCGCCATCCGAAATTGGTGCCGGGCTGGTTTGTGGTCAGCATATCGACCTCTTCAACCGCGCCCTGGCCGACGTCGCCGATCAATAGCGTCGAGCCCGAGAAGGAGGCGCGGAAAGGATTGCGCAGGCCGATCGCATAGACCCAGGGGTCGCCGCCGCCGGCCAGATAGGGATTGCCGGGCGCGGGGGTGTAGGTGCTGCCCCCTGCCCCAACGGCAAAACGCAATATCTTGCCAAGGCGCGAGTTCCGGTTCTGTGCATTGTTGGCGGGATCGCCCGCGCCGCCGCCGTCGCCGACCGCGACATAGACGTGGCCGTCGGGTCCGTAACCGATCCAGCCGCCGTTGTGATTGCTGTTGTCGGCATGCGGGATGCTGAGCACGAGGTCATAGCTGGTCGACGAATTGGGTTGGCCCAGCGTGTAGCGCCGCACTTGCACCGCGCCATTGGCAGCGGTTGCGACCGCGAACAGCCGCTGCGACGACGCGTGGTCGGGCCAGGCGGCAAGGCCGAGCAACCCGCGCTCGCCATCGGTCGAGATGTCGGTGATGTCGAGCACAAGTGTACGGCTGCCGTTTGCGGGATCGAAACGGTATATATTGCCGCCCTTCTCGACGACATAGACGCGGCTGTCTCCCGGGATCGGCGCGACATAGAGCGGCTGGCTGAAGCCGGTGCCGACGCGCGCGACGGCAATGCCTTCGCGGCTGTTGGTGACCGTAATGTTGACCGTCTGCGTCGCGCTGGCGATGGCGTCGCTGACGCGGAGCTGCGCCGTATAGACATTGTCTCCGTTGGCGTCGGCGGGCCGATCATAATCGGGCGCGTCGTTGAAGCGTAGCGCGCCGGCGGTCGTGATCGAAAACAGCGCTGCGTCAGCGCCGCCGTCGATGGCAAAGGTCAGCGCGTCGCCGTTGGGGTCGCTCGCGGCCGCCTGATAGGCAGCGGCGGTGTTTTCGGTTACGCTGGCGGTCTGGAGCGAGGTGAAGGTCGGCGGGGCGTTCGCCGCAGGCGGGGTGCCGCCGCCGTCACTTCCGCCGCCGCCGCACGAAGCCAGGATCAAAGGGGTGAGGGCAGCAAGGACGCGCATCCGCATGGCAAATAGCCTTTCGCGATCGAGCCCGCCCGGAGGTAACCTGCCACCCGACACGAAGGATCGCAACCCCGCCGGTTTACCACTATCGGTGCAGCCGTGCCGTCTCAGGCAGGCTCTTTGACCTCTTCGAAATCGTCGAGCTTGTCGAGCGCGTCGCGGGCGATCTTCTGCAGCGCGGAACGGTTGACCATAAGTCCTTTCGACCCGTGTCCCGTCAGATCGTCGATCGTGAAGGCGACTTTGGTGCGATCGGGCGCCAATTCGTCGAAAGTGAATTTGAGTCCCGTCATCAACGCGCCGTCGTCGACGCTATAGATCAGATGCGCTTCGCGCGGAATTTCCATCGCGACCGCAATCTTGACCTTTTGCGCATCGGGCCGCTCGTCGGGGATCATCGTATCGAACCCGGGCTCGCCCTTTTGCACGACCAGTTCGTAGAGGCGCGTCGACCCGCCGTTGGTGACGAGCGGCAGGCCGGTGAAGGCGCTGTCGTTGCCGAACATCCTGGCGAATACCTGTTCGCGCGGGGCCGCAACAGTCCGCGTCTGGTTCGCCAGTTCGGCTATTTTGCCGCAGCCGGTTGCCAGCAGCATCGCGGCAATCGGAATCATCATGCGCAACATCGAGCATTTCCCCCCGGAAAGACCGGCCTTCTCTTAAGGCGAAGGGCTTACCAAAGCGTAATGGGGGCGGCAGCCAAAAGGAAAGGGCGCCCGGTTCCCCCGAACCGGACGCCCTCCCTGGCGTTACTGATCCTGTGGATCAGGCGCTGTAATACATGTCGAATTCGACCGGGCTCGGGGTCTGTTCGACGCGATAGACCTCGTCCCACTTCAGTTCGATATAAGCTTCGATCTGGTCTTTGGTGAAGACGTCGCCCTTTAGCAGGAAGTCATGGTCGGCGAGCAGGCTGTCGAGCGCTTCGCGCAGGCTGCCGCAGACGGTCGGGACTTCGCTCAGTTCCTCGGGCGGCAGATCGTACAGATTCTTGTCCATCGGGTCGCCCGGGTGGATCTTGTTCTGGATGCCGTCGAGGCCCGCCATCAGCAGCGCCGAATAGCAGAGATAGGGGTTCGCCATCGCGTCGGGGAAGCGGAATTCGACGCGCTTCGCCTTGGCGCCCGCGCCATAGGGGATGCGGCACGAAGCCGAACGGTTGCGCGACGAATAAGCGAGCAGCACCGGCGCTTCGAAGCCCGGGACGAGGCGCTTGTAGCTGTTCGTCGTCGGGTTGGTGAAGGCGTTGAGGGCCTTCGCATGCTTGACGACGCCGCCGATGAAATAGAGGCACATGTCCGAAAGGCCCGCATAGCCGTTGCCCGCGAAGAGCGGCTTGCCCTTTTCCCAGATCGAGATGTGGGTGTGCATGCCGCTGCCGTTATCGTCCTTGATCGGCTTCGGCATGAAGGTCGCGGTCTTGCCATAGGCATGCGCGACCTGGTGCACGACATATTTGTAGATCTGCATGCGGTCGGCGGTTTCGGT
>JALDYH010000112.1:0-12754 GCA_032154175.1 Sphingopyxis sp.
GCTGCGAGCGCGGTGACGCTCGTGCCGTCCAGCCGTGCCTCGGGCAATTCCCCCGCGAGCGCGGCGAGCCGCAGCCAGAAGCGCGACGCCACCGCGGGGTCGCCGCCGCTGCGCATTGCGCGCGTCACCACCACTTCGCGCGCCGCGAAGGCGCCCGCGAAATCATGCGCCGCCGCGCCCTGCTGGCGCTCGGGCGCCGCCCGCCCGAGCATCCGGCGGATGCCGGGCGCGAGCCATGGATCGGGGCTTTGCTGCTGCGGCCAGCGCCCTTCGTCGAGCCCGCCGAGGATCATCACATCGGCGCGCTGCAACCGCGCTTCGAGCAGGCCCCAGATGAACAGGCGGGGGTGGCCGCCATAGGGTGGCCGGACACTCTCGCCCGACAGCAGGTCGGCGAGCATCGCGGGGAAGTCGGCAGGCGCGACGAGCGCCGGGCCATCGCCCTTTGCCAAAGCCCAGCGGTCGAAGATTTCAGACAGCGCGCGTCCGGCATGCCCGGTCCACGCGCCCTCACCCGTCAGCCAGCCCAGCGCCGCTTGCAAGGCCCTGAGCAGGACCGAAGGCGGCGCGGAAGCGCCCGCCGCGAAGGGGGCAAGCGCTGTGCCCAGCCCCGCCGCGACATCGGCCCACCAATCGCCGATCAGCGTCGCCTCGCCATGGCCGCGCCCCTTGGGATCGGCGGCGCGTTCGGCGATCCGCATCGTCACCCCGTCCCAGCCCGGCACCAGCCCCGGCCCGCGCAGCACGAGGTCGAGCCGCCGCACCTGATCGAGCCAGCCGAGCCGCGCGTCGCCCGCCCGCACGAGTGGATGCCCGAGCAGCGCAACGAGCCGCACCGGATCGAACGCCGCAGCAAATTCGGCGAGCGCGAGCAGCAGCGCGCCCGGCGGCGTCTGCCCAAGTGGCTGCCCCGCGCTGTCGTCGACCGAAATGTCCCAGCGCGCGAGCGCCGCCGCAACGCGGGTGGCAAGCGCGCGGTCGGGGGTCACCAGCGCGGCGGTGCGCGCGGGCGTTTCGAGCGCGTTACGCATCATCAGCGCGATACCCTGCGCCTCCTGTCCGTCGTCGGCGAACACCGCAGCAGAGACGCCCGCGATACCGGGGCTCAAATCTCCCGCCTGCTGCCAGCGCGCGGTATAGGCCGCTGGCGCGAAGAGCAGCGAGGTGAAAGACGCGCGCGCATCGGGGCCGTCGAACGCCGAAACGGCATCCCACGCCTGCACCTCCTCGCGCGACACACCCATACGCCCGAGCAGCAGCTTCAGATGATATTGCGGATGCGTCTCCAGCGGACGCTCGCCCGGCTTTTCGGGGTCGGCCTTCACCGGCCCCAGCGCGTCCCATTCCTCGCCCGCCATACCCAGGTCGAGCCCCGGCAGCACGACCATCCCATCGGCCAGATCGGCGACGGTGCGCAGCAGCCGCGCGATCGCGGGCGCCGCGGTCGTCACACCCGCCGCCACCACAAAGCGCGCAGGCGGCGCGACGCGCCATCCCTTGGTCACGCGGCCCAGCAGGCGGTTGCGCCGGTCGGCGCGGTCGATATGCCCCGTCGCCGCGAGCATCGCCGGCCATTGGTCGACGAGCAGCGACAGCCGCCGCCACGACGCCTGCCAGTGCCCCGCGAGGTCGCCGAGCGCGCCTTCGATATCGGCGAGCCGCGCGGGCGCGATCTCCTCATAATGGAGCTGGTCGATCACGCGCCCCAGCCCCTCGGCAAGCTGGAACGCTGCCGCGCCGGTGATCGGCTCTTCGCCCACGGGATTATGCTTCTCGATCAGCCCCGCGAGCATCAGCCGCCGCTTCAGCGCGTCGATCGCGGGCGGGATCGCATCGCTCTCGTCGATCGGGTCGAGCGCGAGCGCGACGCTTTCGTCGAGGTCGGCGTCGCCGATCACCGCAAGCCGCGGCATCAACAGCCCCGAACCGCCGGCGCGGACGAACGCCGCCTGCACCGCGCTCCGCGCGCGATTGCTCGGCAGCACGATCAATCCTTGCGCCAGCCCCAGCGCACCGTCGGCGTAGCGGGCGATCAGTCCGGCGGCGAACGCATCGGCGAAGGCCCGCTGGACGGGAATGGAAAAGACGGTCGGTTTGGCGTCAGCCATCCGTCAGCGCGGCTTCGGTCGGCGCAATGCTCGCCGGGGTGCCGACGTCGAACCACTGCCCCATATGCGACAGGCCATAGAGCCGCCCCGCAGCGATCGCGCGATCCCACAGGATATTGGTCGAGAACGCCCCTTCGGGCGCATCGTCGAGCAGCCGCGGCGAAATGAGCTGGATGCCGGTATAGACGAAGGGTGCGATATGCCCGGGCTTACGCCGCGACAGCCGGCCGTTGGGGTCCATGTGGAAATCGCCGCGCCCGCCGTGCCCCGTCGCGCTCGCCTGCCGGATCAGCAGCAACAGCGCGTCCATCCGCTTGCCGTCCCAATGGCGCGCGAGGTGGCGGATGCTGTCCTGCGGCCCGTCGGTCCAGATATTGTCGCTGTTGACGATCAGGATCGGGTCGCCGCGAAGCTGCGGCAGCGCCTTGACCATCCCGCCGCCGGTTTCGAGCAGCAGGTCGCGCTCGTCCGAAATCGCGATGCTGAAGCGGCGTTTCTGCGCCGCCAGATGCGCTTCCAAGGCATCGGCAAGATAATGGACATTGACCACCACATGTTCGACGCCGGCCGCCTCGATCCGGTCGAGGCTGTGGTCGATCAGCGCCTTGCCCGCGACGCGCACCAGCGGCTTGGGCCGCGTCGCGGTCAGCGGGCGCATGCGCTTGCCGAGACCCGCCGCCATCACCATCGCGCTTTCGATCTTCACGCTCACGTCCAAGCCTCCGCCCGTTTCGAAGCGGGGACATTGGCGTCGAACCATTGCCGAACGGGGACAAGCGCCGGATGCGCGAGATCGCGCTCGAGCAGCCCCCACATCCGCGGCTGGAAGCTCTTGTAATGCGGCTTGTTGTCACGCTTCCACAGCCGGACGAAGACGCCGAGGATACGCGTGTTGCGCTGCGCCGCGAGCGCCCAATAGGCGTTTTCGATGTCGTGCCCGGTCTCCGCCTGATAACGCGCGAGCATCGCCGCCTCGACCACCGGGCTCACGTCGCGCCGCGCATCCTCGAGCACCGAGGCGAGGTCATAGGCCGGATGCCCGATCAGCGCGTCCTGGAAATCGAGCAGGCCATAATGCGCAATGCCGTCCTTGCCCGGCACCAGCATGATATTTTCGGCATGATAATCGCGCAGCACCGTGACGCGCGGCAAGCCGTCGGTTTCGACCGGCGTCAGCACCTCCGCCCACGCGGCGCGAAACGCATCGCGGTCGACCTCCAAATTGAACGTGGGGCAATACCAGTCGGTGAACAGCTCCACTTCGCCCAGCCATTGTTCGAGCCCGTGGACCGGCAGCCCGTCCATCGGCGGCCGCGCGTGGAGGTGGACGAGAAGGTCGGTTACCCCCGCATAATAGTCCGCTTCGGTATGCGGCGCCTCGTCGACCGTTTCGCGGAGGCGCACGTCGCCGAAATCGTCGATCAGCAGCAGGCCTTGATCCAGGTCGCGCGCGAGGATCGTCGGCGCGGTCAGCCCCTGTTCGCACAGATATTCGGCGACCGCGATGAACGGCCGCGGGTCCTCGTGCGGCGGCGGCGCGTCCATCAGCACCGCCTGCCGGTCGCCATCGACGATCCGGAAATAGCGGCGGAACGACGCGTCGCCGGCGAGCGGCAAAATCTGGGCATCGCCCCAGCCATGCGCGGCGAGAAAGGCGGGCGCATGGGGGGGCGGAATCATCAAAGCGGCCATCTTGCTCCCCAAGCGGGCGGCACCGACGCTGTCAAGACGCGCGCGTCGCCGTCGCCCGAAATCGCGAGCAGCAGCGCCTCGGGCCATCCACCCGCGCCGAGCCGTTCAGGCCATTCGATCAGCAACGCACCGTCGTACAGATAGTCGTCGAGCCCGAGCTCGATCAGCTCGTCTGCGTCCTCGATGCGGTAGAGATCGACATGCGCGATGGGCAGGTCGACTTCGGGCGGCGCATAGGGCTGGACGATCGCAAAGGTCGGGCTGGGCGCCTCGCCCGCGAGCCCGCGCGCCTTCAGCATCGCGCGCGCCAGCGTCGTCTTGCCCGCGCCGAGATCGCCCGACAGCGCCACGACGTCGCCGGGCATCAGCGCCGCGCCGATCGCCGCGCCGATCCGTTCGGCTTCGTCCAGACCGTAGTGGCAGGTAAAGATGGTCATGCGCCGCGCGGCAAGCTGATCCGTACGAGCGTCCCCTGGCCTTGCTCGCTCACCACCTCCATCGTCCCGCCATGCGCCGCGACGAGCTGGCGTGCGAGCGCAAGCCCGATGCCGCCCGACGAGGTTCCGGCCTGCTGCCCCTTGGTGACTGCCGCAACCGCCTCGGGCATTCCCGGGCCATTGTCCGATACGACGATGTCGACCCCGCGCGCGTCGCCGTCGGCATGCAACAACACGCGCGCGCCCGTCTTGCGCGACGGCGCGGTGAAACGCACCGCATTGTCGAGCAGACCAGCGACCAGTCGCGACAACCGCGGTGCATCGCCCTCGATACTGCCGAGGTTCGCGGAGATATTATCGACAAGCTCGACCTTCTCTGTATCGGCGAAGGATTTGGCGTCGGCGAGCGCACTCGCGAGCAGCGCTCGGATGTCGACCGGCGCCCGTTCGACTGCGAGCGTCCCCGCCTCGCCCTGCGCGAGGTCGAGAACATTGTCGATCTGGCGCCCGAGGACACCGACCGAATCCATGATCGCGCCAAGATAACCCTGTTGCTGGTCGTTCAGCTTGCCGGCATAGCCCGCCTGCAGCATCTCCCCGAAGCCGCCGATCGAGGTCAGCGGCGTGCGCAACTCGTAGCTCATCCGCGACAGGAAGGCGGTCTTGACCTTGTCGGCCGCCTCGAGCGCCTCGTTGCGCTCGCGGAGCGCTCCCTCCATCTTCCGGCTCGCGGTGATGTCGAGCATGATCAGCAGCGCATTGCCGTCGGGCAGCGGGATCGACGCGAAGTCGAAATGGCGCCCGTCGGCGAAACGGACTTCGCCCACGCGCTGCTGCCGTTCAAGCGTCGCCGCACGGATGACTTCCTGCACGATGCTGATCTGGTTCGGCTTGGCGAGCCGGTCGGCGAGCCCGCCCATCAGCGCGTCAACGCGCGGATGCGCCGCAAGCGTCGGTTCATCGACACCCCACAGGCGACGGAAACGCTGATTCCAGAGGTGGAGCCGCCCGTCGGGGGCAAACACCGCCACCGCCTCGAACAGATTGTCGAAGGTCGCGGTGCGGACACGCAAAAGCGTGTCACGCGCACCCGCGAGCTGCACTTGCTCGGTTTTGTCCTCGGCGATCAGCAGCAGCCCGCCGTCGGGGGTTGGCTGGGCAACGACGTGAAGATGCGTGCCGTCGCGCAGTAGCCAATCCTCCTCGCTCGCGCCGGCCTGCGCGAACCAGTCGACATGCGCCTGCCGCCATTCGGGATAGTTGCGCACTTCGGGTGTCCGCCCGCCCTCGCGCCATGCGTCGAGCAGCCGCGCGAACGGCGGCGCCTCGGCGACGTCCTCGGCCTCGAGTCCGAACAGACGGCGGAACGGCAGGTTGGCGAAGGCAAGTCCCTGATCGGGGCCGAACTGCGCTACCGCCGCCGACAAACGATCGAGCAGCTCGCGCTGGGTATCGACGAAACGGCGGTGGGCACCGCGCTCGGTTTCGAGTTCCTGGATATCGATCGCATAGCCTGCGACGCCGATCACGCGGCCGCCCGCCGGCATCAGCGGCACGTCAACGACGCGCATGATGCGACGCTCACCCTCGATCGTCACCGGAATCGTGCGGACCCGCGCCGATCCCGCGGTGCGGGCTTCGTCGGCCGCCTCGGCCGCGCTCACGCCCGCAACGGTTTCACACAGCTCGATACCGCCGTCGATCACCGCTGCCGCGCTCTTCGCCTCGACCGCGCGGACATAGGCATTGTTCACCAACGCCAGCCCCAGGTCGGTATCGCGGAACCACATCGGGAAAGGGGCCGCCTCGATCAGCCCCGACAAGGCCTCGAACGCCGCCATCGCCTCATCGCGCTCGCTGCGGGCGTGCGCCAGCGCCTGCTGTCCGTCGGTCGCGTCGCTCAGCCAAAGCAGCACGCCGCCCGGCCCGCCCACCGCGTTCGGCGCCGCTGCGCCATGGATGATGATCGTCCGGTTGCTCGCTTCGGGCTTCAGGCTGAGCACAAAGGGCTTGGCGCCGCGCTGCGCACCAAGGATCGCCTGCCGCAGCGCATCGTGGCCATCGGCGTCGAGCCCGCTGCCAAGCCCGCGCAGCTCGTCGAAATTGCGCGGCCCACGGTCAAGCCCCAACCAGCGCCCGAGCCGCTCGCTTGCCTCGATCCGCCAATCGGCACGGACGATCACGGGAAGCTGGGGCGAGGCCTCGACGAGGCTCGCGAGCCGTTCGGCCTGCCCCGCGACGAAAGCCGAGCGGCGCTGCATCGCGATCCCGCGCACGGTCGCCCACAATCCGGCGAGCAGCCAGAGCGCGGCGAACAGGCCGAGCGCGAACAATGCCCCTGACGATTGCATCATGGCCATTGCGCAGACGGGGCAGGGAAAAGGAGGCAATCGCCGGACAGCATCCTGCTGCCACTATCGACTGTGTGGCGCCGATTCAATCGTCGGGCGTCGAAGCGTCGCACGGGGACGCCGCGACGGCGACCACAGCCGCCCGCGCGTCCTGATTTTCGTCGAAATCCGCTTGACTTGGCGGAGGTGCTTTGGAAGCCTTCCCAAAGCCCGCAACAGGCCGTGCGCGAGGGTGGTAGGACGCGGTTCGGCTTGATCATTTGTAAACGTCCGCTGGGCATATTGCGATTCAAGTGCAAACCGGGGAGTTGACATGCAAAATTATGTTTGGACCGCATCGCGGTCGCGGCGGAATCTGGGTCTGGCCGGGGCCTCGGCGATGGCCATTATGCTGGCGACGCCAGCCTATGCCCAGACCGAAGAAGTGCAGCCCGCGCCCGCCGACGAAACCGTCGACAGTCCGGCCCCCGGCGAAGCGATCGTTGTCACCGGCTCGCGCATCCGCCGGCCCAATCTTGAATCCTCGGTTCCCATCACCTCGATTTCGGGCGACGAATTCTTCCAGACCGGCAAGACTTCGGTGGGCGACGTGCTCAACGAACTGCCGGCGCTTCGCAGCACTTTCAGCCAGTCGAACTCGAGCCGCTTCCTCGGCACGGCCGGCCTCAACCTGCTCGATCTTCGCGGCCTCGGCACCCAGCGAACGCTGGTACTGCAAAACGGACGCCGCCACATCGCGGGCGACATTCTGAGCAATGCCGTCTCGCCCGACGTGAACACGATCCCGACCGACCTGATCGAGCGCGTCGACATCGTCACGGGCGGTAATTCGGCAATCTATGGCTCGGATGCGATCGCGGGGGTCGTCAACTTCATCCTCAAGGACGATTATCAGGGCGTCCAGCTCCGCGCCCAGGGCGGCGCGAGCAAATATGGCGATGCCGGTTCCTATTATGTAAGCGCGCTCGCGGGCACGAATTTCGCCGATGGCCGCGGCAACGTCGCGGTCAATTTCGAATATGCCCGACAGGAGGATTTCTACGCCGCCGGGCGCCCGAACCTGCGCAACCAGCAGGGTTTCATCCAGGTCGACTCGGACGACGCAGGTGCCCCGAACGGCAGCGACGGCATACCCGATCGCCTGTTCTACAAGGATATTCGCAGCGGACTCTACAGCAACGGCGGATCGTTCCTCTCCTATCTGGGCGGCGACTATTATGCGCCCTATCTTTTCCAGCCCGACGGCACGCTGATCCCGCAGACCGGCGACGTCATCGGCCTGCCGCCCTTCGGCAGCTACAACGGCGGCAACGGAGACAATTTCCGCGATGGCACCCAGTTCGGCCTGTCGCCGAAACTCGACCGCTATTCCGCCAACCTGATCGCCCATTTCGAGGTGAGCGAAGCCTTCGTTCCCTTTGTCGAAGCGAAATATGTGCGGACCAAGTCGCTCGGCAACGCGAGCGGCCCCTTCTTCTTCAATGGCGGGGTCACCGGCTCTCCCCGCGAAGTTTTCTTCACCGATAATCCGTATCTCAACGAACAGGCCAAGGGTATCATTCGCGACTATTATGGCGTGGCCCCGGACGAAGACACTTCCTTCACATTCCTCAAGAATGCGGTCGACCTCAGCAACCGCGAAGAATCGGCGACGCGCGAGACCTATCGTATCGTCGGGGGCATCCGCGGGACGTTCAACGACGATTGGGGTTACGAACTGTCAGCCAACTATGGCGAGTTCCGCGAAAAAACGCGAATCCTGGGCAATGTTAATCTGCAGCGATTCCTGCTTGCGATTGACGCGGTAGATGAGGGGTTGGTCCGCGACGGCGTTGCCAACGGCAATGTCGTCTGCCGGGCGTCGGTCGATCCGGCAGCGCGTATCGCGCTCGAAACCGCAGCCAACCCGGCCTATGCGGCCGCTCAGCTCGCCAACGACGTCGCGCAATGCCGTCCGGCCAATTTCTTCGGTTCAGGCAATATTTCGGACGAAGCCCGCAATTATCTGCTCCAGGACAGTTTCGCCCGCGGCAAGATCACCCAGTTGGTGCTGAGCGCATCGATGTCGGGTGATACGAGCCAGTGGTTCGAGCTACCCGGCGGTCCGGTCGGCTTCGCGATCGGCGCCGAATATCGCCGCGAAACCGCGAAATATGATCAGGACGAAGCAACTGTCGCGGGCATGACGTTCTACAACTCCATCCCGACCTTCGATCCGCCGTCGTTCGAGGTCAAGGAGCTGTTCGGCGAATTGCGTATCCCGATCTTCAAGGAAACGCCCTTCTTCGAAGAGCTTACGCTCAGCGGCGCGGGACGGATCGCCGATTACAAGGGGGCGACCGGCACGGTCTATTCCTACAATGCCGGCATCGACTGGGCACCGGTTCGGGATATTCGCTTCCGCGCCAATTATTCGCGCGCGGTGCGTGCACCCAATCTGGTCGATCTTTACACCCCGCTCGGCCAGAATTTTGCACCGCCGCCCGTCGATCCCTGCGCGCTGGATTCCATCGGGGAAGGCTCGGCAACGCGCGAAGCCAACTGCCGCGCCGACGGCGTGCCCGCGGGCTATAATTTCCAGTACCAGTCGTCGCTGCCCTTCCTGTCGGGCGGCAATACCGACCTGAAGGAGGAAACGTCGGATTCCTATACGATCGGTGGCGTGATCCAGCCGCGCTTCCTGCCGGGCTTCTCGCTCTCGGTCGATTATTACAAGATCGTCGTGAACGACGTGATCACCGCCCCGTCGGCACAGGCGATCATCGACACCTGTTACGATGCTTCGGACCTCGACAACCAGTTCTGCGACCTCTTCGAACGCGCCGGGCCGGGCGGCGGCCCGCGCGGCGAGATCGAGGGCCAGATCCTCGAGAACAGTCTCGATGTCGTCCCGCTGAACTATGCGAAGCTGAAGGTGCGCGGCATCGACTTCGAACTCGGCTATCGCCGCAGCCTCGGCAGCATCGGCGATGTCAGCACGCGCCTCATCTATACGCGCGTGCTTCAGAACGACAGTTTCCTCGATCCGACCGATCCCGGCTTTGCCGATCAGATCCTGTACGAACTCGGCGATCCGCGCGACTCGTTCAACTGGAACGTCGACCTGAAAACCGGTCCGTTCACCATTGGTTACAAGATGCGCTACATCGGCAAAATGGTCCTGAACGAGTATGAAGATTTCTTCAGCAAACAGGGCCGCGACCCGCAAAATGCCGACTATGCCGACCGGCGTTTCTACAAGGCGGTGATGTATCACGATGTCCGTCTGGACTTCGAGGCGAGCGACAAGTTCAACCTCTATGCGGGTGTGGACAATGTCACCAACCGCCTGCCCCCGCTGGGCCTGACCGGCGCGGGGGCCGGCAGCGGCATCTATAACAATATCGGCCGCTTCTTCTACGCGGGCGCGGTCGCGAAGTTCTAAAAGGGGTTCGCTGCAAAAAAGGGCCGGGGCGAAGCTCCGGCCCTTTTTTGCCGGGTCTCGCATGCTGGCGCGCGAGGCCCCTTGATCTTTCGGCGCGCCCGCCGCCATCATAATGCGATGAGCGACGAAATATTTTCAGGAAGCCTCGAAGCAGCGCTGGCGCACGGCGAACGGCTGCTGGCGGGCGACCCCCGTGCCGCGCTCGAGCAGGCGCGCGAGATATTGAAGGTCGCCCCCTATCAGCGCGAGGCGCTCTGGCTCGGCGCCGCGGCGCTGCGCCTCGCGGGCGATACGGCAGAGGCCGGACGCATGGAACAGGCGGCGATCGATGCCAGCGGACGCGACGAAGCGCTGGTACGGGCCGGAGGCGCGGTAGCCGGAGGCCGCCTGCCCGAAGCCGAGCATATCCTGCGCCCGCTGGTCCGCAGCCGGCCGCGGGACGCCGTAGCGATCCGCATGCTTGCCGAGATCGCGTTGCGGCTCGGCATCTATCCCGAAGCCGAGGCCGGACTGCGCCGCGCGCTCGCGATCGCCCCCGGGTTTGTCGACGCGCGCTTCGCGCTGGCCACGACGCTGCTGCACCAGAACCGTGCCGATGCGGCGATCGCCGAGCTGGACATTTTGCTCGCCGCCGAACCCGGCAACGTCCGCGCCGCTATTGCCAGGGCACAGATGCTCGGCCAGCTCGGCGAATATGTCGCAGCGGTCGATTGCTACGAAAATCTGCTGCGCGTGCGAGGCAACGCGCCCGATGCGTGGCTTGGTTATGGCAATGTTCTGAAGACGGTCGGCCGGCAGGGCGAGGCGGTCACGGCCTATCGCCGTGCGCTGAGGCTGGCGCCGACATTTGGCGAAGCCTGGTGGAGCCTCGCCAATCTCAAGGCGGTACGCTTCAACGCACAGGATATCGCTGCGATGGAGGCGGCGACCGCCGACCGGCACGTGCGCCTGCAGGACCGCGTCCACCTCCATTTCGCACTAGGCGAAGCCTATGAAAGCATCGGCAACTTCGGCCCCTCTTTCGCTCATTATGCCGAGGCGAACCGGCTCCGTCGCCTGTCGCTCGATCATGACGCCGACGCGCTGTCGCAGCAGGTATCGCACGGCGTCTCGTTCCACACGCGCAGCTTTTTCGAACAGCGTGACGGATGGGGCTCGCCATCCACCGACCCGATCTTCATCATCGGCATGCCCCGCGCCGGTTCGACGCTGATCGAACAGATATTGTCGAGCCACTCGGCGGTCGAGGGCACCGCCGAACTACCCGATATCCCGTTGCTCGTGCAAAAGATGATGGTCGAACAGCGGGGCGGCGCGCCGCTCGCTTATCCCGAGGTGACCGGCCGGGTCGATTCCGAAAAGGCGCGCGCGTTCGGCGAACATTATCTCGCGGGCACGCGGCTGCATCGCAAGACCGGCAAACCCTTCTTCATCGACAAATTGCCGAACAATTGGCAGCATATTGGCTTCATCCAGCTGATCCTGCCGCACGCCCGGATCATCGACGCACGGCGCGGCGCGCTCGATTGCTGCTTCTCGAACTTCAAGCAGCATTTCGCGCGCGGGCAGGCCTTCTCTTATTCACTCGACGATATGGGGCGCTATTACCGCGACTATGTCCGGATGATGGATCATTGGGACGCCATCCTCCCCGGCCGCGTCCACCGGGTGATCCACGAAGAGCTGATAGCCGACCCCGCCCGCGAGATCGCGCGGCTGCTCGCGGCGCTCGGCCTGCCCTTCGAGGACGCCTGCCTGAACTTTCACGAAAATGACCGCCCGGTGCGCACCGCAAGTTCCGAGCAGGTACGCCGTCCGATCAATCGCGACGGGGTCGAACGCTGGCGCGCCTATGACCCGTGGCTCGGGCCGCTCAAGCAGGCGCTCGGCAACCTGACGTAGAAACGGCAACGGCCCGCCCCCTCGGTCAGGGGGCGGGCCGCGCTGCCTCCACGTCGTGGAGATATCAATAACGATAGTGGTCGGGCTTGAACGGCCCTGCAACCGGCACGCCGATATAGTCGGCCTGCTTCTGGCTGAGCTGGCTGAGCTTCACGCCCAGCTTTTCAAGGTGCAGCGCCGCGACCTTTTCGTCGAGATGCTTGGGCAGGACATAGACGTCGTTGCCGTACTGCTCGCTGCGGGTCCACAGCTCGATCTGCGCCAGCGTCTGGTTGGTGAAGCTCGCCGACATCACGAACGACGGGTGGCCCGTCGCGTTACCGAGGTTCACGAGGCGGCCCTTCGACAGGATGATGATCTGCTTGCCGTCGGGGAATTCGACCAGGTCGACCTGCGGCTTGACTTCGGTCCACTTGTAGTTGGCGAGCGCCGCGATCTGGATCTCGCTGTCGAAGTGGCCGATGTTGCAGACGATCGCCATATTCTTCATCGCCGCCATATGCTCGGCGGTGATCACGTCGGCGTTGCCGGTCGCGGTGACGAAGATGTCCGAACGCTTGACGGCTTCGTCCATCGTCACGACCTCGAAGCCCTCCATCGCCGCCTGCAACGCGCAGATCGGGTCGATTTCGGTGACGAGAACGCGCGCACCGCCGTTGCGGAGGCTCTGGGCGCTGCCCTTGCCGACGTCGCCGAAGCCGGCAACCGTGGCAACCTTGCCCGCGAGCATCACGTCGGTGCCGCGGCGGATCGCGTCGACCAGCGACTCTTTGCAACCATAGAGGTTGTCGAACTTCGACTTGGTGACGCTGTCGTTGACGTTGATCGCGGGGAAGGGCA
>JALDYH010000113.1:0-12737 GCA_032154175.1 Sphingopyxis sp.
TGAAATTCTTCGCCGACACCGCCGAAATCGCCGACATCCAGGAACTCGCCGCGACGGGCCTGCTCGACGGCGTCACCACCAACCCGTCGCTGATCGCCAAGTCGGGCCGCGATTTCAAGGAAGTGACCAAGGAAATCTGCGCGCTGACCACCGGCCCGGTGTCGGCCGAAGTCGTCGCGCTCGATCATGAAACGATGATGAAGGAGGCCGAAATCCTCCGCAAGATCGCCGACAATGTCTGCATCAAGGTGCCGCTGACGATCGACGGGCTCAAGACGTGCAAGGCGCTGACCAGCGACGGCACGATGGTCAACGTCACGCTGTGCTTCTCGGCCGCGCAGGCGCTGCTCGCCGCCAAGGCAGGCGCGACCTTCGTCTCGCCTTTCGTCGGCCGCCACGACGACAATGGCTTCGACGGCATGCAGCTCATTTCGGACATCCGGCTGATCTACGATAATTACGGCTATGAGACCGAGATCCTCGTCGCGAGCGTGCGCCACGGCATCCATGTGCTCGAAGCCGCGAAAATCGGCGCCGACGTGATGACCGCACCCCCGTCGGTGATCAAGGGGCTGTTCAAGCACATCCTGACCGAAAAGGGCATCGAAGGCTTCCTCGCCGATTGGGCGAAGACCGGCCAGTCGATCTGATCCTGCACGCTCTTAGCAGTTGACGTAAACGTTAACTTCGGCCGATAGTTTTTCCCGAACGCCGGATTCGCCGCACGGTGCGTCCGGCGCATAGGGAGAGACATGATGACCGACACGACCATCCTCACCGAACGCCGCGGCCATATCCTGATCGTCACGATCAACCGGCCCGAGGCGCGCAACGCGGTCAACGCCGCGGTCCATGTCGGCGTCGGCACAGCGCTCAAGGAAGCCGAAGCCGACCCCGAAATCCGTGTCGTCGTCATTACCGGCGCGGGCGAAAAAAGCTTCTGCGCCGGCGCCGATCTTGTCGCGCTGTCGCGCGGCGAAAGCCTCTATCCCTCCGACAAGGCGCAGCAGGCGTGGGGCTTCGCTGGCATGGTGTCGCACCCGATCTCGAAACCGATCATTGCGGCGGTCAACGGCTTCGCGTTCGGCGGCGGCTGTGAGATTGCGCTGATGAGCGACATCATTATCGCTGCCGATCACGCGCAATTTGGCCTGCCCGAAGTCAAGGTCGGGCTGTTCGCCGCGGCGGGGGGTGCCTTCCGCCTCGCACAGCAGCTACCGCGCAAGCTCGCGATGGAATATATGCTGACCGGCGATCCGATCCCCGCCGCGCGCGCCGCCGAATTCGGGCTGGTCAATCATATCGTGCCGCTCGCGGACCTCCTGCCTACCGCGATCGCGCTCGCCGAAAAGATTGCCGGCAACGCTCCCTTGTCGGTGCAGGCGTCAAAACGGGTCGCGCTCGGCATCGACGAGGGCCGCATCGCTGCCGATGTGCCCTTTTGGGAACATAACACGCGCGAGCGCGGCGTGCTGATGCGCAGCGAGGATGCGCGCGAGGGTCCGCTCGCCTTCGCACAGAAACGAAAGCCCGAGTGGAAGGCGCGCTGACATGGCCCGAGAACCGGCAATGACCGACCCCGAACGCATTCCCGTCATCATCGGCGTCGGCCAGGTCAACGACCGGCCCGAAGACCCCGACCAGGGGCTGGATTCACTCGGACTGATGGTCGCGGCGCTGCAAGTCGCAGCGGACGACGCGGGCGTGCCTCTGACCGAAATCGACAGTCTCGCGATCGTCGACCAGATCAGCTTTCACAGCCTCGGCCAGCTCCCCGGGCCGCTCGCCGCCGCGATCGGCGCCAACCCGGCGGTCAACTATCAGTCCGCCGCCCCGCATGGCGATACGCCGGTGCGCCTGCTCAACGAGGCCGCGAACCGCATCGGCGCGGGCGAGGTCAAGCTCGCCGCCATTGTGGGCGCCGAAGCCTTGCGCACCGCCGCCGGCCGCGCCGCCAAGGCCGCAAGCGGCGAGGACAAAAGCTATAATGCGATCCGCAAGGTCGCGACGCGGCGCGAGCCCAATTATGCGCAGCTCCATGGCCTCGCCGCGCCGGTTGACGTCTACCCGCTCTACGAAAATGCGACGCGCGCGGCATGGGGTCAGAGCCTCGCCGAAGCGCAGTTCGAAAGCGCCGAAATCTGGTCGCGCTTTTCGGAAGTCGCCGCCACCAACGACGGCGCGTGGATCCGCAAGCCCGCGAGCCCGGCCGACGTCCTCAGGGTCGACGAGCGCAACCGCCCGATCGCCTTCCCCTATTCGAAGCTGATGGTCGCCAACTCGTCGGTCAACCAAGGTGCGGGCTTCATCGTGGCGAGCCTTGCCGAAGCGTGGCGCCGCGGGATCCCCGAAAACCGCCTGATCCATATCGGGATGGGCGCAGCCGCAAAGGAACCGGCAAGCATCCTCCACCGCGATCGCTACGACGGCAGCGTCAGCATGGAAACCTCGATCACCCGCACGCTCGAATTGAACGCGATGTCCGTCGACGATTTCGACTTTGTCGAGCTTTACAGCTGCTTTCCCTGCGTTCCCAAAATGGCGCGACGGATTCTCGGCTGGCCGTGGGATCGCCCTGCGACGGTATTCGGCGGCCTTACCTTCGGCGGCGGGCCGATCGCCAATTATATGAGCCATGCGGTGGTCTCGATGGTCGAAAAACTGCGCGTCGAGGGCCGCTATGGCTTCCTTTTCGCCAACGGCGGCTTTGCTACCGACAATCATTGCATCGTGCTGGGAAAACAGCCGATCGCCGCCGCGAGCTTTCCGCAGGATTTCGACTATCAGGCCGAAGCCGAAGCGAAACGCGGCCCGGTGCCCGAACTGGTCAAGGATTATGCGGGGGTAGCCACGATCGAGAGCTACACCGTCTTCTATGCCCGTGAAGGCGCGCCAAAGGCTGGCGTCGTGGTGGCCCGGACGCCCGATGGCAAGCGGACGCTCGCGCACGTCGATGTGAGCGATGCCGCAATGCTGGCGTTTCTGACGGACGGTACGAAAGAGCCGGTCGGCACAACGGGCCAGGTCGCTGCGCTAGACGAAGGCTTCGGGTGGCGGGCGGCCTGACGCCGCGCCATCCCCTTTCGCTTGCATCGAGCGGGATTTGAGATGGCTCCTCGCCGTCAAATCTCGAACGAAACGCCTTGCGCAAGCGGCAGCGCGTCCGAATAATTCAGCGTGTTCGTCGCGCGGCGCATATAGGCTTTCCAGCTGTCCGAGCCTGATTCACGACCGCCGCCGGTTTCCTTCTCGCCGCCGAACGCGCCGCCGATCTCGGCGCCCGACGTGCCGAGATTGACGTTCGCTATCCCGCAATCGCTCGCGAGCAGGAAGCGTTCGGCCTCGCGCATGTCGGTTGTGAATATCGCCGACGACAGCCCCGCGGCGACGGCGTTGTGCAGCTCGATCGCCGAGCCCAGATCATAATAGCGCATCACATAGAGGATCGGCGCGAATGTCTCTTCGAGCACCGGCCCCACCTGCCCCGGCATCTCGACGAGCGCCGGCTTCGCATAGAAACTCGCGCCCTCGCCTACACGGTCGCCGCCATGCACCACGCCGCCGGCTGCGGCGGCCGCGCTCAGTGCGCCCTGCATCATCTCGTACGCCGCGCGATCGATCAGCGGGCCGACGAGTACCTCGCTCTCCAGCGGATTGCCGACGCCCGCGCTGTTGTATGCCGCCTTCAGCTTCGCGACGAAGCCGTCGTAGATGCTGTCGTGCAGGAACAGCCGCCGCGTCGTCGTACAGCGCTGCCCCGCGGTCCCCATCGCTCCGAACGCAACGCCGCGCAGCGCAAGGTCGAGGTCGGCCGACGGCGCGACGATCACGCCATTGTTGCCGCCGAGTTCGAGGATCGCGCGCGCGAACCGTCCGGCCAGCCGCGGCGCGACCGCGCGCCCCATCCGCGTGGAGCCCGTCACCGACACCAGCGCGACGCGCCTGTCGTCGACCAGCGCCTCGCCCGCCTCGCGCCCGCCGATGAGAATCTGCGCCAGCCCGTCCGGCGCGTCGCCAAAGCGGGCCAGCGCGCGCTCGAAAATCGCCTGGACGGCAAGCGCGGTCAGCGGCGTCTTTTCTGACGGCTTCCACACCACGCTGTTGCCACAGACGAGCGCCAGCGCGGCGTTCCATGCCCACACCGCGACGGGAAAGTTGAAGGCCGAAATCACCCCGACGACACCCAGCGGATGCCAGATTTCCATCATCCGGTGCCCCGGCCGCTCGGTCGCGATGGTCAGGCCGTATAATTGCCGGGAAAGCCCGACCGCGAAGTCGCAAACATCGATCATCTCCTGCACTTCGCCGGCGCCCTCGGACGGAATCTTGCCCGCCTCGATCGTCACCAGCTTTGCCAGATCCTCCTTGGCGGCGCGCAACTCCTCGCCCCACAGGCGGACCAGTTCGCCGCGGCGCGGCGCGGGCACGTGGCGCCATGCGCGGAACGCCGCGTGCGCCTTACCCAGCGTCTCGTCGATAGCGGCCGCGTCGGCGACCCGGACCATCCCGATTTGCTCGCCCGTCAGCGGCGTCACCGACGGCATCGATCCGTCGGTCCACAGCGCGCGGTCGACGCCCAGCCTGTCGAGAAGCGCGCCGGTCTCCTGGCCCAGTTGAACCATCGTCTGTCCCTTCTAAAACGCCTTCGCGCCTTGCAGTTTGTGGCTCGCGGGTTATCGCAGCGGGCGAACAATGCAAACCCGAATGGGAGAGTCGCCGTGTCTGAACTGCCGCCGTCCGAACCTTTTGTTCCCGTTCCGGCCGATGCCGCGGCGAACACCCATTGCACCACCGCGGACTATGACCGTCTCTATGCCGCGAGCATCGACGATTCCGACGGCTTCTGGGCCGAACAGGCGAAGCGGCTCGACTGGGTGACCCCGCCGACGAAGATTGCCAACTGGTCCTACGATCCGGTCGAAATCAAATGGTACGAGGACGGCGCCCTCAACCTCTGCCACAATGCGATCGACCGCCATGTCGCCGCCGGCCACGGCGCGCGTACTGCGATCATCTTCGAACCCGACGCGCCCGACGGCGAGACGCGGCATATCAGCTATGCAGCATTGCTCGCCGACGTCGTCCGCTTTGCGAACACGCTGAAGAAAATGGGCGTCCGGAAGGGCGACCGCGTCACCATCTATATGCCGATGATCCCCGAGGGCGCGGTGGCGATGCTCGCCTGCGCGCGGATCGGCGCGGTGCACAGCGTCGTCTTCGGCGGCTTCTCGCCCGAGGCGATTCATGGCCGGATCGAGGATTGCGCGAGCGACTGGGTGATCTGCGCCGACGAGGGACTGCGCGGCGGTAAGGTGGTCCCGCTCAAGGCTAATGTCGACAAGGCGCTCGAGCGCGTCGATGTGAAGGCGGTGCTCGTCATCGCGCACACCGGCGGCGACGTCGCGATGAAGGAAGGCCGCGACCATTGGTATGATGCGCTGTCGGCCGATGTCGGCGGCGACTGCCCGTGCGAGCCGATGGGTGCCGAGGACCCGCTGTTCATCCTCTACACCTCGGGCTCGACCGGCAAACCGAAGGGTGTGCTCCACACAGTGGGCGGCTACAGCGTCTGGACCGCGACGACCTTCTGGTACGGCTTCGATTATCGTCCTGGCGAGATTTTCTGGTGCAGCGCCGACATCGGCTGGGTCACCGGACACTCCTACGTCGTTTACGGCCCGCTGCAGAATGGCGCGACGACTTTGATGTTCGAGGGGGTGCCCAATTATCCCGACCACGACCGCTTCTGGCAGGTCGTCGACAAGCACCGGGTCAACATCCTCTACACCGCCCCCACCGCGATCCGCGCGCTGATGCGCGAGGGCGATGATTATGTGACGCGCCACGACCTCTCGTCGATCCGGCTGCTCGGCAGCGTCGGCGAGCCGATCAACCCCGAGGCGTGGCGCTGGTATCACCAACTCGTCGGCAAGGGACGCGTCCCCGTCATCGACACCTGGTGGCAGACCGAGACCGGCGGCATCATGATCACCACCCTGCCCGGCGCGCATCCGATGCAGCCGGGCAGCGCGGGGCGTCCCTTCTTCGGCATCAGGCCGCAACTGGTCGATGCCGAGGGCGCCGTTCTCGTCGACGAACAGACCGGCGGCGCGTCCGAGGGCAACCTCTGCATCACGCACAGCTGGCCGGGTCAGGCGCGCACGATCTATGGCGATCACCAGCGCTTCGCCGAGACCTATTTTTCGACCTACAGGGGCAAATATTTCACCGGCGACGGCTGCCGCCGCGATGCCGACGGCTATTGGCGCATAACCGGCCGCGTCGACGATGTGATCAATGTCTCGGGCCACCGCATGGGCACTGCCGAGGTCGAAAGCGCGCTTGTCCTCCACGACCTCGTCGCCGAAGCGGCGGTCGTCGGCTTCCCGCACGATATCAAGGGTCAGGGCATCTACGCCTATGTCACGCTCAACGCCGGGGTCGATCCGACCGAAGAGGTCGCCGCAGCCCTAAAGCAGCAGGTGCGCATCGAAATCGGCCCGATCGCGACCCCCGACCACATCCACCTGACCCCCGGACTTCCCAAGACGCGCTCGGGCAAGATCATGCGCCGTATCCTGCGCAAGATCGCCGAAAATGATTTCGGATCACTGGGCGATACGTCGACCCTGGCCGATCCGAGCCTCGTCGACGGATTGATCGCAGGACGAAAGAACCGCTGAGCGCAGGGCGCGCTACGCACCCGCATAGGCTTTATCATGCTTTGGTATGATTGAGCGGAGAGCCGTCAGACGTCATAACGGAGGCACCCCCGAGTTCCGGCGGCCCCTCCCCCTCCTTGGCGGCCGGAGCAACAAAGGCCCGGAAGGTCATGTACCTTCCGGGCCCTCCCTTTTCCCGAATGGCTTTAGCGGCGCGAGCTCGCGATTGCTTCGCACAAGCTGTCCGTCGCAAGCGTGATGCGCGACTCCGCCGTTTTGCGATTGGCTGCGCTGTTCTCGACGCCCCGCGTTTCGGTGTTGAACGCCAGCAGACTTCCCATCCCCTGATCGGGGCAAAGGCTTAGGTAGGCGCGAAAACCGTTCTGGTCGCCATTATGCCCGACGAAGCGCACCGCCGCGCTACGGTCGATAAAGAAGGACAGGCCGCTCTGCGTCGTCGTCGACATGCGGCCCTGCGTAAAATCCTCGCCCGCCGATATTTGCGGCGCCCACATCTCCTCGATTGAAGACCGTTTCAGCACCCGATCATAGTTGGCCTGGCGCGCCGGATCCCCAAGCAGGAACGCCGCATATTTCGCCATGTCGGGCATCGGCGCATTGAGCCCGCCGTTCGACACCGTCACCCCCGTGTCGACATCGAACGGTGCCGCGACACGCCGGCCGTCCCTGATATAATAGCTGTGCGACCGGTGCGGCAGCAGGTGATGCGGGGTGCGGTCGAAATAGCTGGCGTGCATGCCCAGCGGCTTCAGGATGTTCTTGTCGATATAGACTTCATAATCCTCGCCCGACAAACGCTCGATCACCTGCCCCAGATAGACGATACCGGGGTTCGAATAGCCAAAGCGGCTGCCCGGTTTGAACTCGACCCGCGTGTAAGGCAGCATCGCCGTGAGTTGCACCCAACCCTTTGGCTCGAACGGCTGCCACTCATGGTCGCGCCACGGCCAAGTGCCGCTGCGGAAGCCCGCGCTGTGGCTCATCAACTGGCGCAGCGTGATTGCGCCGGTGTCGCCATAGGGATTATGCACCGCGGCGAGTTCGGGCACATATCTGATGATCGGATCGTCGAGCGACAGCAGCCCGCGATCGCGGAGCTGCATAATCGCGATCCCCGTCATCGTCTTGGTGATCGACGCCCAATGATAGATAGTGTCGGCATCGACCGGAACATGCGCATCGGCGTCCTGTTCGCCCAGATGATCGGCGGCGACGGTTCGCCCGTCGCGCACGACGTAGAAGCTGCTTCCCGCAATATTCGCCCGGCGCATTTCCGCACGGTGCAGCTCGCGAAAATCGCCCAGTGCCTTGTCGAAGCTCACTTCCTCGGCTGCCGCCGGACTGGCCATCAGAACAAGTGCGGCAGCTATCCAGCGCGACATGGCGATCCCTCCCGTTTTATCGTCCCGGGACGGTGGCCGAAGCCGATCAGAAATGGAAGTCGGGAAGCTCCGCCAGCGCGATTCCCAGCGCCTCGGCCCAGCCGTCGGCGACGCTTTCGAAATAAGGATCGTTGCGCTCGAAGCGGCGTTCGCGCACGCCCACGAAATCGTCGCGCTCGTGCACCTTGAGGTCGATAGGCAGGTCGACGCCGGCATTGGCACGGATCGTCGAATCGAACGAGACGCAGAGCAGCTTCACCGCATCCTCGAACGACATTGTGGGATCGTACGACCGCACGATGATCGGGCGCCCATATTTGGTCTCGCCGATCTGGAAGAAGGGATTATCCTCGCCTGCCTCAATGAAATTGCCTTCGGGATAGATCAGGAACAGCCGCGGTTCGGCACCCTTGATCTGCCCGCCGACGATCAGCGATGCACGAAAGAGCGAATCCGCCGCAGATTGACCCTCGTCGTTGTGGCGCATCACGATGTGGCGCAGCGTTTCGCCAATAATCGTCGCGACGGCGAACATCGACGGCGCGGCGAGGATCGACGGATGGCGTTCCTCGGGCGCCTTGGTGCGCTCGTCGAGCAGGCTGACCACCGCCTGCGTCGTAGCGAGATTGCCCGCCGACATCAGGGTGATCACGCGCTCGCCGGGCAGATGCCAGCTGCGCATCTTGCGAACCTGCGAGATGTCGTCGACGCCCGCGTTGGTGCGGGTGTCGGACATGAACACCAGCCCTTTGTTCAAACGCATGCCAACGCAATAAGTCATCGAATCCCGTTTCCCCGCCCCGGACAGTCTGGTCGTCCCGGTCCGCTTATTGCTGGACCTGCAATTGAACAACCAGATTTTCCTGCGCCGCGCCATAGCGCATGCCGCGAACCGGGGCCGCGTCACGATAATCGAGTCCGGTCGCGACACGAATATAGCGCTGGTCGGGCGAATGGCCGTTGCTGACGTCAAAACCGATCCAGCCGATATGCTCGAAATGCGCTTCGGCCCACGCGTGCGTTGCATCCTGCTGGGTTCGGTCATTCATCATCAGATAGCCCGAGACGTAACGCGCCGGGTGCCCAAGGTGGCGCATCGCGGCGATGAAGATGTGCGCGTGGTCCTGGCACACGCCGCCCTCGCTGCCGAGCGCCTGTTCGGCGGTCGTCTCGGCGTCGGTAAAGCCGATCCTGTACGCCAGCCGGTCGATGATCAGCGCCGACAGCGCGTGCGCGCGTTCGATCTCGCTGCCATGATCGCGGCCAAGCTGCGCGGTCAACGCGCGCACATGGCGTCCCGCCCGCGTGAGCGCTGTTGGACGCAGGAAGGTCCAGAGCGGCATCGCGCCGCGATGCGCCCCGATCACCCCATCCCATGTTTCGAGCTCGACCTCGCCATGACAACGGATGACGAGTTCGCTCACCCCACCCTGCACCGCTATCAGGTCGACGCCATTGCCGTGATGGTCGGTGTAGTGCAGTTGCCGCTCGCCGCCCTCGACATCGACGGCCCACTCGATCACGCGCTGCTGCCCCGGCCTGTCCTTCGGCGTCAGTTTGATCTGCTGCAGCGCATAACTGACCGGGCTGTCATATTGATAACGGGTGGTGTGTTCGACGCGGAGGCGCATAGTCATTCCACAAACCGGTAATCGCGCTCGACTTGCCTCGCGAGTGCGGCCGTGTCGCGCAGGAAGCCTGTCACATATTGGTGGAGGCCGCCGTCAAAGATCGACTGGATCGGCCCGGCAAGCTTTTCATGGCTCAGCCCATGGGCCATCCGCCACGCCTCGGTCTCCTCGCCATAATGACGCTGCAACTGCGCCAGATTATCCTCCATCCGTTCGCAACAGAATGCCAGGCTGCGCGGCATCTGGCGATAGAGGATCAGGAATTCGGCGATCTTGAGCGCGCTGATCTCTGCCCCGTATAGCCAGCGATAGGCGCGGTGCGCCGATACCGATCGCAGGATCGTTTCCCACTGCACATTGTCGATCGAAGTGCCGATATGCGCGACCGAAGGCAGCAGCAGATAATATTTGACGTCGAGGATGCGCGCGGTGTTGTCGGCGCGTTCGAGGAAGGTGCCGAGCAGCGAGAAATGATACCCGTCGTTGCGCAGCATCGTGCCGTTTAGCGCCCCGCGCACATGCGCGCTCTGCTGGCGGATCGTCGCGAGCACGTCGGGCAGGTCATCCTCGCGCACCGGCCGCTTGAGCAACGCGACGAGCGTCATCCAGCTCGTGTTGATCGCCTCCCATGTTTCGCGGGTCAGCGCAGTTCGCGCGGTGCGGGCGTTGTCGCGCGCAAGCTTGATAACCGACAGGATACTCGACGGATTGGCCGGATCGCGGAGCAGGAAGTCGATCACCCGCGCCGAGCTGTAATCGCCGTGCGCGGTCTGAAACGCCTGGTTGACCCCCGCCGTCACCAGCACCGACTTCCATTCGGCCGCGGCGGTTGACGAGCGCGTGAGTGCGATGCGGAATCCCGCATCGATCAGCCGCGCATTATTTTCGCTGCGCTCGAGATAGCGCGCCATCCAGAAGAGCGAGCCTGCGGTCTTGCCCAGCATCAGTCTTCCAGCACCCAGGTATCTTTGGTGCCGCCGCCCTGGCTACTGTTCACCACCAGTGAACCCCTCGTCATCGCGACGCGGGTCAGCCCGCCAGGAGTGATCTTGATCCCCTGCGGCGACATCAGCACAAAGGGACGCAAGTCAACATGGCGCGGTGCCAGCCCTTTCTTCGTAAAAATAGGCACCGTCGAGAGCGACAGCGTGGGCTGTGCGATATAATTGCCCGGGTTCGCCTCCAGCTTGGCGCGGAACGCAGCGAGTTCCTTCTTGCTCGCCGCCGGCCCGACGAGCATCCCGTAGCCGCCCGATCCGTGGACTTCCTTGATAACCAGTTCGGGCAAGCGGTCGAGCACTTCGCGCAGATGCTCGGGGTCCGAACACCGCCACGTCGGGACGTTGGGCAGCAACGCCTTTTCGCCGGTATAGAATTCGATGATGTCGGGCATATAGCTATAAAGCGCCTTGTCGTCGGCGATACCTGTGCCCGGCGCGTTGGCGATGGTAATCCCCCCGGCGCGATATACATCCCAGATGCCGGGTACACCGAGCATCGAGTCGGAACGGAAGTTCAGCGGATCGAGGTAATCGTCGTCGACACGGCGATAAACGACGTCAATCGCCTTGTAACCCTGTGTCGTGCGCATCGCGACACGCCCGTTAACGACACGCAGATCATGCCCCTCGACCAGTTCGGCGCCCATATGGTCGGCGAGGAAGCTGTGCTCGTAATAGGCGCTGTTATGGATGCCCGGCGTCAGCACCGCAACCGTCGGCGTCCCCCCGCACGCGGGCGGCGCGCAAGCGGCCAGCGATTTCAAAAGGTTGATAGGATAGTCGCTGACCTCGCGCACCGGCACTTTCGCGAACAGCTCGGGGAACATCTGGAGCATCGTTTCGCGATTTTCGAGCATGTAGGACACCCCCGACGGAGTCCGCGCATTATCCTCAAGTACATAAAATTCGTCGGCGCCGGTGCGCACGATGTCGGTGCCGCTGATATGCGTATAGATGCCGCCCGGCGGATCGAGTCCCATCATCATCGGCAGGAAGGCTTCGTTGCCGGCGATCAATTCGACGGGAACGCGCCCGGCGCGCAATATCTCCTGCCGGTGATAGATGTCATGGAGGAAGGCGTTGAGCGCACGCACGCGCTGTTCGATGCCGCGCGACAGGCGGCGCCATTCGCCAGCCGAAATGATCCTGGGCACGACGTCGAAGGGGATCAGCCGCTCGTCGCCGTCGGCGGCGCCATAGACGTTGAAAGTGATTCCGGTGGTGCGGAACAGCGCCTCGGCCTGCTGCGCCTTGCGCTGGATGCGCGTCGCATCCTCGGCCTCGAACCACCCGCAATAGTCTCGATAGGGCGACCGGGTTCCGCCCTCTTGGCTCGTCATTTCGTCGAAAAAGGAAATGCGCCGGCCCTTTCCACGCAACATACCACAATCTGCCGCGCTCGGCGCGCGACACATAATGTTCCTGCTGCTGCGTCGCCCGTTGGCTACGTGGCCGCCGAGCTTGTGGAGGCGATGCTAATCGCGCCCGCGTGCCTTGGCAAGCGGGCTCGTAAAGCCCGGTGTTACCGTAACTTCAGGGAGTTAGCGTGCCATTCCGTCGTCACGCCGGACTTGAACCGGCATCCATCCCTGCAACGAGGTACGGACCCCGGTTCAAGTCCGGGGTGACGAAAGGCGGATCAAGCCGTCGACGTCAGATGGCGCCGTGACAGTGCTTGTACTTGCGGCCCGAGCCACAGGGGCATGGCGCGTTGCGGCTGATGTCGAGCGCCGCATAGGGGTTCTCGCCCTCGGGAAGATCGGGGCGCGGGATCTGCATCGGCGGCAGCGTGTTCGCGATCACGCCCAGTTCGCCGCCGTCGATGTCGGCACTGTTGTCATCGCCGGTGAAGGGGTCGATGTGCGTGGTCAGGAAGTCGGGCAGGTCAGGCAGCGGCATCGCCTCGGGTTCTTCGAAGCGCAGATCGATGCGCGCGACAGTGCGCGTCACATCCTCGCGAATGTTCGACAGCATGCGTTCGAACAGCGCAAAGGCTTCCTGCTTATATTCGTTGATCGGCTGCTTCTGCGCATAGGCGCG
>JALDYH010000114.1:0-12696 GCA_032154175.1 Sphingopyxis sp.
CGCCGCGCAGCGTCAGCTTGCTGTCGCCCTTGTCGAAGATGTCCCAGTCGAACCCTGCGTTGAAGGTGACTTTCGGCGCGTTGGGGAACGGATTTCCGTTTACGTTGCGCGTGAACTGGGTCGCGGGATCGTTCGGATCGACGACATTGCCCTTATATTTGCTGTTGAGATAACCGAAGGCCGCATTGAGCTGCAAACCGTCCATCGGCTGGACGGTCAGTTCGGCCTCGCCGCCCCAGACTCGCCCGTTGGCGCTGCGGGTGAAGGTCGTCGCACCCACCACCTGCGTCGTCTGCTGGTTCGAATAATCATAATAGAAGCCGGCCAGATTGAGCTGTACGCGGCGATCGAGAAATTGCGTTTTCAGGCCGCCTTCATACGCATTCACCTTTTCGGGCTTGATATAATAAACCTGATTGGTCCCCTGATAGGCAAGGCCGTTATAGCTGCCACTGCGATAGCCGCGGCTGTACTGGATATAGCCCATGACATCCTCGGCGAATTCATAACTGATGTTGGCACGCCCGGTCAGGCGGTTCGCCTTCTCGCTGAGATTCATCTTCGGCAGGTTCGGGTTATAAGGAAATGCATAGGGGATCAAATTGACCGCCGGCGTCGTACCGTCGAGCGCGTAGATAAAGGTATTGCCGTTCCGGAACTTCACCTTGTCCATCGTGTAGCGCAGGCCAACGGCAACGGTCAGCCGGTCGGTCGCCTTCCACGTCAAGTCGCCATAGATCGCTTTCGACGGACGCTGGATGTCGAATTGCTGTTTGCCGAGGATCGGACCGAACGGTCCCGCGCCGGCGGCCAGGCAGCCTTGGTAATAGGCACCGCCCGCCGGAAAATTGCCGCTATTGTTGATCGCGGCGTCGGTCTGGTACGCAACCAGCGTCCGCGCATCGAAAAAACCGTTCGGGTTGACGACGACGGGATCGCAGAAGCCTGCCGAAGTCGGCGTCAGTGTCGGATCGAGCGCGAATGCAGGCAGCACGCGGATGGATTCGGGGGTCCCGATCGCTGCGTTGTTGTAACTGCCCGGAACGCCGAGCCCCAGCAGCATTGGCCGTAATGCACCAAAGAAGTCGGGTTCGTTCTTCGTCTTGATGGTGTCCTTGCCATAATAGAGCCCGCCGACGAAATCGATGCTGTCGTCGGAGTAGTTCAGGCGCAGATCCTGGTTGAAATTCCGGCTGCTACTGTTGAACCGGATCGAACAGACGTCCAGCGGCGAGCCATCGCAGTCGTTGGGCGAGATACTATATTTGCCCGTGTCGTAACCGGTGATCGAGGTCAGCGTGAAATAGTCGTTGAGCTCCAGCGCGATGTTGAGCGCGACACCCTTCGACGAAGAGAGCGACTTGCCGCCCTGATCGGCGGAGACCTCGTTCTTGCCCAGCGCCCGGCCGCCGTTCTGTACAGGATTGAAACGCGAATAGCCGACGATATCTTCGCCGTTCGCGAACTGGCCGATCGAATAGGCGTTGGCCGTCCAAGGGTCGTCCTTCGCCGCATAGGCTTTCAAGTTGATGTCGAGCGTGTCCGTCGGTTTCCAGCGTAGCGAAATGCGGCCTGCGATCGAATCCGTGTTGGCGACATGGCGATCCTGCGCGGGATTATATTGCCAGCCGCCGCCCTTGGCGACCGTTCCCGCAACACGAATGCCCAGCACGTCGGGGATGATCGTCTTGTCGAAACCGCCCTCGACGGTCTTGGTGTTGTAATTGGCGTAGCCGAGCGTGAAATAGCCTTCGTCGCCCGACAGTCCGGGCCTTTTGGTAAAGAAGCTGATCGCGCCACCGGTAGTATTGCGGCCATACAGCGTGCCTTGCGGTCCGCGGAGCACCTCGACGCGGTCTATATCGTAAAGCTGTCCCCCGTGGCTGGCGCGAAAGCTTTGATAGACCTCGTCGACGTAGACGCCGACCGGCGATGCAGTGGACGCCGAAAATTCATTGGCGACCGAAATCCCGCGCAGCGAGAAGTTCGGCTGCGTTTTGCCATAAGGGGTCGAAATCTGGAGGCTGGGTACCGCGCCCATCAGGTCGGAAGTCTCGTTGATGCCGCGTGCTTCCAGCGCATCCCCGCCGATCGCCGAAACCGCCGCCGGAACGTCCTGCAAATTCTGCGCGCGTTTCTGTGCGGTGACGACGATTTCGGCGATCCCACCACTATCGGAGCTTTCGGCTCCGGGCGCGGTGCCCTCCGATGCCTCTTGTGCCCAAGCTGCGCCGTGCCATCCGAACAACATGGTGGTGGACAGGCAGCTCGCCAGGATCGCCTTTTTCGTCACGCTCTCTCTCCCACGGTTGCTGCCCATTCTGTGTGTGGCCTTCGATAGCCCGGAGGCTATGGCGCCCGCCGCCGCAAGGACAGACGAGGCGGCGGGGGGAACGATGGGGGGGACGCTTGCGGCCAGGCCCCCATGGCTATAGCCATGACAGGCAGATGGAGGGCGATATGATGACCATCCAGTCGGGATCGAGGATACAGGCAAAGGCGCAGGATCGCCCCGCGATGCGGTCGCGCGTCCCCGGATCGGCGCGGGGCAAATTCGCGCCGCCGCGCTTTCCCGACGATCTGGTGGGCATCGCGCGATGGCTGAACTGGCTCGACGCGCTTTCGGGGCACGAGCTGTGCCTCGTCCATGCCCCGGCGGGCTATGGCAAGACGGCCTTTTCGGCAACGCTGCTGAAGGGCGCGCAGGCGGCTGGCTGGCGTGCCGGCTGGGTTTCGTTCGACCCCGAGGACAATGAATCAGCCGCGGTCGGCCATCTGTTCGAAGCAGTGCGACTGGCGAACGGCGCGGCCGCGGAAGACGGCCTTGGCGGGCTTTCGACCGCTCCCGGATCCGCCGCCATGATAGCCGCCGCGCTGGCCGAACGCATCGACGAGGGCGATTGCCCCTTCCTGCTCGTTCTCGACGATGTCGACCGCCTGACCGACACGCGCGCGATCGACGTCCTGAACCGGCTGCTACGCCACCCGCCCGCACAGTTGCGGCTGCTCCTGTCGGGCCGGGCGATCCCCGCTGTCGCCACCGACGCCGCCGAACGTCGCGGCATGGCGCTGCACATCGGCCCTGCCGAACTCGGGCTCACCGACGACGAGGCGCAGCACTTCCTGCAAAGCGCCGGCACCGCATCCGGCCTGCAGAGCGGCGCAGAGGTCAACCGGCTGATGGGCGGTTGGCCCGCGGGCATCCGGATTGCGGCACGCCATACCGAACCGGCCGCTCTGATCGAACGGATCGCCGGCCATCTCGCGCCGGTGATCGATGAATTGACCGACGCCGAGCACCGTTTTCTGCAACGCAGCGCCGCCGCGCCGCAGATCGGCGCCGAGCTTTGCCAGTTGCTCAGCGGTGAAAAGGATGGCGCGGCGATGCTTCATGGCCTTGCGGGGCGCGGCCTCTTCATCGAAGCGATTGCTCCCGGCAGCAGGTGGTATCGACTGCACCCGGCATTTCGCGCCGCGCTTCGTCGGCGGCTCGAGATGACCGAACCCGGCGCATCGACCCAGTTGCATCGCGTCGCGGCGCGCTATTTCGCCGAACATAAAATGAACGATCTTGCCGCCGAACAAGCAACACTCGCGGGCGATTTCGAGCAGGCGGCGCTGCTGGTTGGCGACATTGCGATGCCGATGCTCGAACGCGGGGAGCTCTCCGCGCTCGCGGCCCGGATCGAACAACTGCCGGCAGCCGAGATCACCGCGGTTCCCGTCCTGACCAGGGCAAAAGCCTGGCTCCTGACGCTGATGGCGCATCGGGATGCATCATCAGCGATCGCGGCGCTCGCGGCCAGCGGCGCGGCACGCGAAGCGCATGCGATCGACCTTGTCCACCGCGCCTATGCCGGCGACCGGATCGCCGAGGTTGTGGAGATGTGCGACCAACTGCTCGCATCGCCTGACGGCTTGTCGGACCTGGCGGTCGCGATGGCTCGCACCATAGTGGCGCATGGCGCGCTCAAGCGTGGCCTCTTCGGGCTCGTGCACGATGCGGTCCGGCCGCTGATGCTGCGTGGTGCCAAGCCCCCGCTCGCTCTGCCGCTCGCCCTTGCCGTGTGCACCCGCGCGGCACTCGCGCGCGCGCAAGGCCAGCTCGCCGATGCCGAACGCATGCTGCGCGCCGGCCGTCGCGCATTCCCCGGGCCAAGCCTCGCGACGGCGCTCGTCGATGCCGCACTGGCGCGGTGCTGTTACGAGCGCGATGAAACCGCGATGGCCGCCGACCTCGCCGCCGGCGCGCTCCCGCTGCTCGAGCGAAGCCCCTTTCAGGATGCGCTGATACCGACCTTGCTCGTCGCGATCCGTGCTGCCGTCAGCATGGGACAGTCCGACGCGGCGGCATCGCTGATCGACCGCGCCGAACTCATCGCCTTCGAACGCGAATGGGCACCACTCAAGGCGATGTGTATCGTCGAGCGCGCCCGTCTCCGCTTGCCCCATACGATCGATGCCGAGACTATCGTCGCGGCGGCCGACGAGGAAGCCGCGGTGCGCGATCCGCTTTCAGCGGACGCGCGTGCCTTCGCGCTGCTGTCCGAAATGCGCGCCTACGAAGCGATCGCCAGCGGAGACCGTCCGCGCCTGACAATGGTCGCCGAACGGTTACTGCGTCTTGCCTCCAATGCCGACGACACCGAGTTGCGCGCATCCGCGACGCTGTTCAATATCCTGCCGCAATTGAGCGGCCGCTGCGACAAGATGGTCGAGCTGGAGACCGTGCGCTTCCTCAACCATGCCGCGAGCGTGGGCTTCCGGCGTGCAATCGTCGATGTGCTCGACGTTACGGGCGTCCGCGCGGTGCAGAATTTCTGCAGCGAAGCCTATTCCTCGGGTTCTTTCCTCGCGCTGCTCAAGCTCGCCGAACCGTCGCGCCGCAACCCGGCGCTGGAAAGCGCCTATGCCGCCGCGCCGGGCGAAGCCTTCTCTTTCCTGACCGAGCGCGAGATTGAGATATTGAGCGCGCTCAACGCCGGAGAATCGAACAAGGAAATCGCCCGCACGCTGCAACTGGCGCCCGAGACGGTCAAATGGCATCTCAAGAATGTGATGCGAAAATTGCGCGCGAACAGCCGCGAGGAAGCGGTGCAGAACGCCTCGACTCTCGGGCTCAAACTGATTGAAGCAACACCGCGCGATTGAAGGCGCCGTACGCAGCGCATTTTTTTCCAAGGTTGCGCCGACATCGCTCCGTCTTGTGATTGTCGCCGGGGAGACATCCCCGGCCCCCGCTCACAAGAGGAATCCGATGCGCAAGACCTTGCTGGCCTCCACCTGCCTGGCCACCCTTCTTTCGACCGCCGCTTATGCCGAAACGACGATCAGCACCGCCACCACGGCGCCGGTGCGAACGTCGACGATCAAGTCGGGCGCGCGCGATGATATCAAGATCGTCGCCGCAGGCTCGATCAAACCGACGGTCACCGGCCCCGCGGTCACGATCGACAGCAACAACAAGGTCGTCAACGAAGGCACGATCGAATTCAGCAACATCGACGGCGCGACGGGTATCCTTGCGAATGCCGGAACCTCGGGCAGCATCACGAACAGCGCCAGCGGCAAGATTACCATCGGTGAGACCTATGCGCCGACCGACATCGACAAGGACGGCGACCTTGACGGCGCCTTTGCCATCGGCAGCAACCGCGTGGGCATTGCGACCGCGGGCGCCTTTAGCGGCAACATCGTCAACAGCGGCGCCATCGCGATCGAAGGCAATGATTCGGCGGGCATTCGCCTGGGCGGGCCGCTGACCGGAAAATTCACCAATGATGGCACCATCAATGTCATCGGCGACCGCGCGCTCGGCGTCGGGCTCCAGGACGTGACGGGCGACGTCCGCCTCGCCGGCACGATCAGTGCGCAGGGCGTCGACGCGATCGGCGCGCGACTGACCGGCAACATCACCGGCGCGCTGGTCGTACAGGGATCGCTGACCGCCACCGGCTATCGCTTTACCACGCCCCCGACCGATCCGTCGAAGCTCGACGCAGACGATCTGCTGATCGGCGGCTCGGCACTGTCGGTCGAAGGCAATGTAACGGGCGGCATCGTCCTCGCCGCCGCGCCGAAGGACACGAAGCCCGATGACAAGGATGAGGACAAGGACGGCATCGATGATGACAAGGAAGGAAACGCCGTCGTGCGCTCCTTCGGCTCGGCGGCAGCGGTCAAGATCGGTTCGGCCGATCGCGACGTTACCATCGGCCCCGTCGCTGGCACCGGCACCGGTCTCGGTTTCATCATCGACGGGGCGGTTCTGGGCAACGGCCTTTATACCGGCAAGGATGGCAACGGCATTCAGGTTGGCGGCCTCGGCGGCGCGGTCAACATCGCCGGTGGCATTGGAATCGGCAGCACGGGCAGTGTGACCGCGCTGTCGAAAGACACCGCCGCAACCGCGATCCGCATCGGCAGCGGAGCCACGACTCCCGAAATCCGCAACGCAGGCAAGATCGAGGCGACGACCGGCGGCAATGCCGCAGGTGCCGTCGCGACGGCTGTCGTGATCGATGCCGGCGGCGACGTCCCCCTGATCCGCAACAGCGGCACGATCGCGGCCAAGACGGGCGGCGACAAGGGCACCGCGCGCGGCATCGTCGATCTGTCGGGCAAGGTCTCTACGATCGAAAACAGCGGCACGATCAGCGCCACCGGCGCGCTCGCCAGTTCCGACCGCAATATCGCGATCGACCTGTCGGCCAACACCAGCGGTGCAACGGTCAAGCAGACCGCGGTCGCCTCCGGTATCGCGGCTCCCAGCATCGTCGGCGATGTCCGCTTTGGCAGCGGCAACGACGTGTTCGATATCGCCGACGGTTCGGTAAAGGGGAACAGCTTCTTCGGCGCTGGCAACAACAAGCTCGCGCTGTCGGGCGACGCGACCTACGCCGGCGATGCCCGCTTTGGCGCCGGTAACGACACGATGACGCTGGCCGGCACGTCGAAATTCACCGGTCTTGCCGACTTCGGCGGCGGCACCGATACGCTGACGATCGGCGGCACCTCGATCTTCTCGGGCACGCTCGCCAATTCGCAGGGACTGGCAGTCTCGGTCAACGGGGGCACCTTCGACATCGGGGGTGCCGCGACGATTTCGTCGCTTGCGGTCACCGACAAGGGCACGCTCGGCGTGATGCTCGATACCGGCAACACCGGAACGAACCTTCAGGTCACGGGCAACGCCAGCTTCGGCGAAGAATCCAAGCTAGCACTCAAACTGTCGAGCATCGAAAAGGCCGAGGGCAAGCATATCGTGCTGACCGCCGGAACGCTTACCGGCGCCGACAAGCTCACCGCCTCGCAGGCATTGCTGCCCTTCCTCTACAAGGGCACGCTGACCTCGAATGCAACCCAGCTGATTGTTGACGTGTCGCGCAAGAGCACGACCGAGCTCGGGCTCAACCGCTCAGAATCCGGCGCGTTTGACGCTGTACTCGATGCCGTCGTCGCCGACCAGAAGATCGAGGACGTCTTCCTTGGCATCACCGACGGCGATCATTTCCGCAACCAGCTCGGCCAGATGCTCCCCGAGCATGAAGGCGGCGTCTTCGAAACCGTCACCTCGGGTTCGCGCGCGCTGTCGCGCTACCTCCAGGATCCCAACGCGCCTTTCCAGGACGAAGGCAAATGGGGCTATTGGGTTAACCAGGCCGTGTGGGGCACGTCGAAGGGCGTCGGCAACACCGCGAGCTATGACGTCAGCGGCTGGGGCATCTCGGCCGGTGCCGAAATCGAAAGCAATCTGGGCAACTTCGGCGGCTCGATTGCTTATCTCAGCGGCAAGGATGCCAATGGCAGCAATGCCAACGAAGTCAGCACCAGCCAGTTCGAAGGCGCGCTGCACTGGCGCCTGCGTTCCGACGGCTTCCTGGCGAACGCCCGCATTTCGGGCGCCCCGATCAGCCTGAAGGGCACCCGCATCTTCCGCGCCGAAGCTGGCGCCGAGGACATCGAAAAGACGATGAAGGGCAAATGGGACGGCACTTTGTGGTCGGCATCGGGCTCGGTCGCTTATGACACGCGGGTGGGCGGCCTCAGCTTCCGTCCGATGGTCGCCGTCGATTATTTCAAGCTGAAGGAAGACGGCTACCAGGAAACCGGCGGCGGCGACGCCCTCGATCTGACGGTGCTGAGCCGTGACAGCGACGAACTGGCCGTGTCGGGTACCGTGGCCATCGGCCTCGATTTCGGCGGCGCCGACGAATATGATGGCTGGACGCGCTTCGAGCTCGAAGGCGGACGCCGGCAGATCGTCAGCGGCACGCTCGGCGCGACGACGGCGTCGTTCAAGGACGGTACGCCGTTCACCCTAACTCCTGATGATCGCACGAGCGGCTGGGTCGGCCGTTTCCGTGGCATCGCTGGCAACTCGGCCTTCCAGGTCGCAGGCGAAGTGTCCGCGGAAGAACAGCAAAGCCATATCGGTTGGGCTTTCCGTGCGAGTCTGCGGGTCGGCCTCTAGCCCCCCGGCCGGCCCCGCCCGCAAGGGGGAAGCGTAACCCCTACCCACGCTTCCCCCTTGCCTCGGCAGAGATGAACGAAAAAACATATGCTTGCACAGTCCACCCTCTCTTTCCAGGCCCCGCAGTTGCGCCGCGGAACGTGGGCGCTATATGACAGGGTCATCAGGGGGACGTATGGCGCACAACGGGGCAGCGCCCACCGGCAACAGATGGCGTTCCAAAGCAAGCAATCCATGACCGAGCCGCGTGATCGAACCGACACCACCCAGGGCATCGAAGGCGTATTGCTCGCCAACCGCAGCCGTATCGTGCGTTTCCTCGAGGTGCGCGGTGCGGGCGACGGCGCCGAAGATCTGTTTCAGGATTTGTGGATGCGACTGACTGACCGACGGACCGGTCCGATCGCGGATCCCCTGCCCTATATCATGCGCGCCGCCAATAATCTGATGCTCGATCGCTATCGGTCAGCGCGGCAGAGCGAGCTGCGCGACAAGGCGTGGGGCGAGGCGTCGGCGACCCAAAGCCCCTCGACCGAAGCTTCGCTGATCTCGCGCGAACAACTCGCGCTTGTCGAAACGGCGATCGCCGCGACCGGCGAACGTCCGGCACGCATTTTTCGCCTCTTTCGTGTCGACGGCCGGAACCAACGCGACATAGCCAATGAAATGGGGGTAAGCCTGAGCACCGTCGAAGCCGATCTGCGCAAAGTCTATGCGGCGCTCGCCGTGATACGGAGGCAGTTCGATGCAAGCTGACACGGCAAACGCCGAAGCGCGCGCAATCGACTGGCTGATCCGCCAGCGCGACATCGATTTCGACGATTGGGACGGCTTTGCCGACTGGCTCGCCGAGGACCCCGGTCACGCCGCGATCTATGATGCGATGGCGAGCCTCGACCGCGATCTCAACGCCCTGCCCCGAAGCCCCAGGCCTTCGATCGCGATCCTGACCGACGAACCACGTCGTCCTTCGCGTCGCGCATGGCTCGGCGGCGCGGTCGCCGCAGCGCTGGTCGGTGCCGTCAGCCTGTCGGGGCTCGGCCTGTTCGGCGACGGAAACCGGATCGAAACCCTCGCGGGCGAACATCGCACGATCACCCTCGCCGACGGGTCGAAGATCGAGATCAACGGGGCGTCGGTGGTCGAGATCGACAAGGATCGCCCGCGCTTTGCCCGGCTCGAATCGGGCGAGGCAATGTTCCATGTCGTGCACCGCGACAACGATCCCTTCGTTGTCGAAACGGGCGATGCCCGGATCGTCGACCTTGGCACCGCCTTCAACGTCGTGCGCCGCGATCGCCAGACGTCGGTCGCCGTGTCGGAGGGCATCGTGCTTTACAACCCCGATCGCGACAAGGTCCGCCTCGTCGCGGGCAAGGGTATCGAAGCGCGCGATGGCGACAGCAAGCCTCCCGTCGTTCAGGATGTCGATGTCGCGAATGTCGGCGGCTGGCGGAGCGGATTGCTCGTCTACAACGGCACTCCGCTCGCCGTCGTTGCCGAGGATCTGAAACGCACTGCCGGAATGCAGGTCAGCATCGCGCCCGAAGCGAGCGACCTGTCGTTCCGCGGCGCACTGATCATCGACAAGAACCGGAACCGTACGATCGCCGATCTCGCCGCCCTGTCGGGAACGAAGGCCGAACGGCAAGGCGATGGCTGGATACTGACCCGCTGAATATGCCCCCGCGCCTTTCCCTTGCCATACTTGCCATAGCAGCAATTGCGCTGAGCCTGCCCGCACAGGCTCTGGCGGCGGAGGAACGCGCGTTCGACGTGCCCAAGGGCAGCCTGTCGACCGTCTTGCCCGTACTCAGCCGGCAGGCCGGGGTCAGCATCAGCGTCGTCGATGCGAAGCTGTGGCAAGCCCGCGTCAAACCGGTGCGCGGCCGGATGAACGTCGACGAGGCGATCCGGCGCCTGCTCGCCGGCTCCGACGCACGCGCCGTGCGGGTCAGCGCGACGAGCTGGCGCATCGAACGCCGCCCCGCAGCGCCCCGCGTCGCACGTGCGGCACCCCCACCGCGGCAGGCGCCGCAACCGAGGGCGCGCGAACCGTCGCAGGACATGGTTGCGGCCGCGCACGACGAAATCATCGTCACTGCGTCGAAGACCGACCTGCCCCTTTCGCACTTCGCCGGCGTCGTCACCAAACTGGATGGCGGCGATTTGGCGTTTGGCGGCGAGCGGGGCATGGACTCGATCCTGTCGCGGACCGCGACCGTATCCTCGACCCATCTCGGTTCGGGGCGCAACAAGCTGTTCATTCGCGGCATCGCCGATTCAAGCTTCACCGGTCCGACGCAATCCACCGTCGGCCAGTATCTCGGCGACATCCGCCTCAGTTACAACGCGCCCGATCCCGACCTTCGCCTCTACGACATCGACAATGTCGAAATCCTCGAGGGACCCCAGGGCACGCTTTATGGCGCCGGGTCGCTCGGCGGCATCATCCGCGTCGTGCCAAAGGCACCGGACCCGCGCGCAATGACGGTGCAGGCGATCGCCGGTCTGTCGATCACCCAGCATGGCGACCCCGGCGGCGACATCGCCGCGATCGCCAACGTGCCGGTCGGAGAGAATGGCCACGCGCTGCGGCTGGTCGGCTATATGCTCACCGACGGCGGCTATATCGACAATCCGCTGCGCGGGCAGAACGACGTCAACCGCGTCCATGTGCGCGGCGGGCGCGGCACGTTTCGCTTCGAGCCCGGCAACGACTGGACGGTCGATTTTGGAGGTGTGTACCAGGCGATTACGTCCGACGATGCGCAATATGCCGACAAGGACGCGGCGCCGCTGACCCGCAATTCGATGGTCGAGCAGAATGCGACTGCGCGGTACGGCATGGGCACGATCGTGGTGATGAAGGATTGGGACGACCTGCATTTCCAGTCGTCCAACGCCTATATCGACCATCGCCTGTTCGAACGCTTCGACGCCAGCCTGCCCGAAGCACGGCAAGGGACGGATGCCTCCAACGGCGGCATCCCCGCCCCTCCCTCCGTTGGAACGGTCGACGTGGAGCGTCTTTTTGCACCGATTCAGGTCTTTCCTCTGAACGATGTTCCGCGCGTGCTCGATCAGCATAATGCGACGCGCATGTTCGTCAGTGAAAACCGCCTGTCGCGCCCGTATCGCGACGGGCTTGGGTGGGTGATCGGCGCGAGCTTCATCGACAACCGCGCGCGGCAGGACCGCGAATATGCCTATGGTCCGCTCCGCGCGACGCTGCCCGGCGTGACCAACCGGATCACCGAATTCACCGGCTATGCCGAAGCGACCGTGGAAGTGATGCCCAACCTGATCGCATCGGGCGGCGTTCGCCTGTCGCACGCTAGGCTGGGTGGCGAGGCCGAAGGTGTGTCTTTCGCCCTGGCGCAGGCGAACCGCGCGACGACGGCGTCGCGCAATGAAACCGACCTGCTGCCGTCCTTCTCGCTGCTCGCGACGCCGCTCGACAATGTCCGGCTCTACGCGCGCTATCAGGAGGGATTCCGCCCTGGCGGATTGGCGGTCGACGGCAATTTCGTGCGAAGGTTCCTCAACGACCAGGTCCGCACATGGGAAGCCGGGATGCGTTTCGGCGACAAGGGCCAGAGCCTGCTCGACGCCAGTATTTCGATCTCGCACAGCCGCTGGCGCAATATCCAGGCCGATTTCATCGACAGCACGGGCTTTCCGACCACCGCCAATATCGGCGACGGGCGGATCACCAGCCTCTCGGGCGCGATTGCAATGCGGCCCACCGCCGCCCTGACGTTCGAAGTCGGCGCGGTCTACAACCACAGCCGCGTCGACGATCTCGCACCGCAGATTTTACCGGTGTTCGACTCCGCGCCGGGCCGCCTCGGCCGCATTCCCAATGTCGCAAGCCATGCGGTGCGCGGATCGGTCAATTATGCGACCGTCATCGGGGACGAGGATTTCCGTGTAAACGGCTGGGCAAATTATATCGGCCCCTCGCGGCTCGGCATCGGGCCAGTGCTCGGTGAAAGCCAGGGCGATTATGTCGACACCGGGCTTGCGATGCGCGTCGGAAACGAGCGCCGCGGCCTGTCGCTGACGCTGACCAATCTGTTCGATTCACGCGGCAACCGCTTTTCGCTCGGCACACCGTTCGTCGAGGGCAATGAGGGCTTTATGACGCCGCTCCGCCCACGCACGCTGCGGATTGCCGTCGACGTCGCTCGCATTGTTCAGCAGGTCGCCGGCCGCGCCGT
>JALDYH010000115.1:0-12687 GCA_032154175.1 Sphingopyxis sp.
ATTGAGGCGACGTCGCGGCTCTCCCAAATCAATCGGCACCCGACGGCAAAGCCGTCAATCCGCCAGCGTGATCCGCTCGTAACGATCCATATGATGGTCGGCGCTGCCAAACTGGCCTTCGATCATTGTCGAGCGCTTGAAATAATGGCCGATCGCCAGCTCCTGCGTGATGCCGATGCCGCCATGCGTCTGGATCGCATTCTGGCCGACGAAATTGGCGCCGCGCGCGACTTTCGCCTTGGCGGCCGACACCGCAGCCATGCGTTCGTTCGCGGGCAAGCCCAGCTTCAGCGTGCCCATGATGGTCATCGAACGCGCCTGTTCGACCTCCATGAACATGTCGACCATGCGGTGCTGGAGTACCTGGAACTTGGCGATCGGCACGCCGAACTGCTTGCGCTGCTGCGTATATTCCAGCGTGCCTTCGTGCAGCTTCTGCATCACGCCGGTCGCCTCTGCGCACACCGCCACGGTCGCTTCGTCGACGATCTGCTCGATCAGCGGCAGGCCGGTGCCTTCGCCGCCAAGCAAAGCGTCGCCGGGGATCGCGACATTTTCGAAATAGATCTCCGACGCGCGGTTGCCGTCGACGGTCGGATAGTCGCGGCGGACGATGCCCGGGAGATTCGCGTCGATCAGGAACAGCGACACGCCGTCGCGATCGCGCTGGTTGCCGCCGGTGCGTGCGGTGACCAGGAGATGCGTCGCCCACGGCGCGGCATGAACAACGCCCTTGTGGCCGCTCAATACATAACCCGCGCCATCTTTTTTCGCGGTGGTGCGCAGGTTCGCGAGGTCGTAGCGACCCTGCGGTTCGGCATAGGCAAATGCGATGATCGCATTGCCCGCGATGATCTCGGGGATCATCGCATCGGCCTGCGCGCCGCCGACGGCCTTAAGCGCGCCGCCCGCGATGACCACGGTCGGAAGATAGGGCTCGATCCCGATGACCTTGCCGAGTTCCTCCATCACGATCGCATTTTCGAGCGCGCCGCCACCAAGGCCGCCATGCTCTTCGGCGAACGACGCGCCGAGCATGCCGAGTTCCTGCGCGAGCGCAGTCCAGATCGCGGGGTCGCGTCCGCTGTCCGAATTGATGAACTTCTGGCGCGTTTCGAAATCATAGGTGTCGCCGAGGAAACGGACGAGCGTGTCGCGGATCATGTCCTGCGTTTCGGTGTAGGTGAAATCCATTCTTCTTTTCCCTAATTTCACCGTCATCCCGGCGAAGGCCGGGGTCTCAAGGTCGATGCGTTGAGATTCCGGCCTGCGCCGGAATGACGTCCAATGTCAGAGGCCGAGCACCATCTTCGCGATGATGTTGCGCTGGATCTCGTTCGACCCGCCATAGATCGTCGTTTTGCGCATGTTGAAATAGGTCGGCGCGGCGCGATGCGCGTAGTCCGGCCCGATCGGATGCTCGTTGTCGCCTTCCCCGAAGCCGCGGAAATAGGGCGCGCCATAATGGCCCACGGCCTCGAGCGTCAGCTCGGTCAACCGCTGCTGGATTTCGCTGCCCTTGATCTTGAGCAGGCTCGATTCCGGGCCCGGACCGCGCCCCGCATTCGGACCCGCCAGACTGCGCAGTTCGGTGAATTCGAGCGCCGCCAGATCGATCTCCAACTCCGCGACCTTGCGCTTGAAGAAGGCGTTGGCGAGCAACGGCTTGTCGCCGTCGAGTTCGGTCCGGGCGATCGCTTTCACCTTCTCGATTCCGCGCTTCGACGCGGCGACGCCGGCGATACCGGTACGCTCGTGCGCAAGCAGGAATTTGGCGCAGGTCCAGCCCTTATTCTCTTCGTAGACGCGCTGCGATTGCGGGACGCGGACGTCCTCGAGCCACACTTCGTTGACCTCATGCTCGCCGCCCAGCGTGATGATCGGGCGTACGGTGATGCCGGGCGACTTCATGTCGATGAGGAGGAAGCTGATGCCTTCCTGCTGCTTTGCTTCCTTGTCGGTGCGGACGAGGAAGAAACCCCAATCGGCATGCTGCGCCAGCGTCGTCCATGTTTTTTGTCCGTTGACGATATAATCGTCGCCGTCAGCGACCGCGGTCGTGCGCAGGCTGGCGAGATCGCTGCCCGAACCGGGTTCCGAATATCCCTGGCACCACCAATCCTCGCCCGACAGGATGCGCGGCAGGAAACGGGCCTTCTGTTCGGGCGTGCCGAACGTGTAGATGACGGGGCCGACCATCGCGAGCCCGAAGGGCATCAGGCGGATGCAGTCGGCGCGGGCGGTTTCTTCGGACCAGATAAAACGCTGCGTCGGCGTCCAGCCGGTGCCGCCATATTCGACCGGCCATGCGGGTGCGATCCAGCCCTTTTTGTACAGAATCTTGTGCCAGGCGAGGAAATCCTCCTTGGACATCTCTTCGCCTTCGTCCTGCTTGTCGCGCAGGTCGGCGGGGTAATTTTCGGCGATGAAGTCGCGCACTTCCTGCTGGAAGGCGAGATCCTCGGGGCTGAATTCCATGTCCATCACGAATCTCCCATTGGGCAATGGCGCCCTTATACTGGGCGCTCACCTTTACGTAAACGGCAAGTTGCGACTTGCAACTTTCCTTCGTGCAATGATTGCGCGTAACATTCCCGCTTGTCCAGCACGCGCGGCAGCCGCGGGCGGATGAAAAAGGGGGGGATGGATATGACGCAAAGCAAACGCGCCGCGCTGTGGATTGCGGCAATCATCGGCATATTGATGCTATCGGCGTGGCTGTTCCAGCGGCCGATCGGCATGTGGCTGTTCGAACGCGCGGTCGAACGGGCCGCAGAGCGGGATACGCTCAAAGCCCTGCCCGACGGCTTGCACGTCGGCCTCTGTGGTACCGGCTCCCCCCTTCCCAACCGCGAGCGCGCCGCGGCTTGCACCGTCGTGGTCGCCGGCAAGGCCATATTCGTCGTCGACGCCGGCGAAGGCGCCGCGCGGAATATCGCGCAGATGGGCCTGCCCAATGCACGGATAAAAGCGATGTTCCTGACCCATTATCATTCGGATCATATCGACGGAATGGGGCCGATGATGCTGCTGCGCTGGACGGCCAGCGGCAACACTGCGCCGCTTCCGGTCTATGGCCCTATTGGCGTCGAAGACGTGATCGCAGGCTTCAACGCCGCCTACGCGCTCGATAACATCTTTCGAACCGAACATCATGGCGTGGAGATCACCCCGCCCGCCGCCGCAGGGGCCACCGCGATGCCCTTCGAAGTTCCAGCCGCCCCGACCGTCGTCTACGAGGCCGACGGTCTGCGCGTCACCGCCTTCGCGGTCGATCATCGTCCGGTGCGCCCTTCGGTCGGCTATCGCTTCGATTACAAGGGCCGCAGCGTCGTGATCAGCGGCGACACGGCACCGTCGAAGACTCTCGAGGTCGCGGCGAAGGGCGCCGATCTCCTGATCCACGAAGCCCTCCAGCCCAGGATGGTGGAGCAGCTCGCCGCCGCGCTTGACAAGTCGGGCCGCAAGCAGACCGCGCAGATCATGCGCGACATCATCGATTACCATGCCAGTCCCGCACAAGCTGCCGACAGCGCGAAAATTGCCGGCGTGAAAATTCTGGTGCTCAGCCATGTCGTGCCACCGATGCCGTCTTCCTATCTGAACGCCGCCTTCCTCGACGGCGCAGAGGATCATTTCGACGGGCCGATCCTCGTCGGCGAAGACGGACAATATTTCTCGCTTCCCGCCGGCAGCAAGGTGATCGATCGCGGAAGCTGGTTCTAGCTGGCGGCGCGCGGCGTCACGAGGATCACCGCGCCGTCGCTGGCATAAGCGCCGCGAACTTCGACGATCGACAGGGTGACGTCGACGACGGACCCGTCGCGCGCCACCATCTGCGATGCGATGCGGGCAGAATCGCCGGAACGAAATACCGATTCGATCGCATCGACAAAGGCCGCGCGCTGCCCCACCGCCAATAATGCCGAAAAACGGACGCGGCGGATCGCGGCAGCATCGACCCCCAGCATGTCGATCAGCATCGCGTTCGCCGCCTCTATCGTCTCGCGGACTGATATCCGGGCATGGCCGACGCCGCCATCGACCTCGATGGCACCCAGCATCGCCTGCCGCATGTCGCCCGTCGCGAAATCCTCCATCGCGTCGCTGACGTCGCGCAGCACGATCGCACCGCCGATCGGCAATGGGACCAGGTCAACATGTAACCACTGGCGCGGGCGGAATACGCCGGGGAGGTCGCCGGAAAAGCGTTCGCGATGGTCGATCAATCGGATGATGTGGTGAAAGATCAGGCTTTCCCCGATCCCCGGCAACGCGGCGGTCAGGTCTTCGCCGATCAGGTCCGCCGCGGGTCTTTCGAACATATCCGATGCCGCGGGGTTCAGGGCCGCGACGCGCCGTTGCCGATCGATCAGGATTACCCCGTCGCGAATCGATTCGACGAGGCCCGCAAGCGAAGCCTGCAGCATGTCGGACGCCGCCGCGATCCCGTTCCCGACCTCGCGATCGAGGCGGCGATAGTCGTCGAGCGAGATCAGGACGTGCGCGTCCTTGCCATGATGCGTCACGACGACCGGCTTACGCGCCGACTGCAATCGCCAATTGGCGAAACCACGGATGAAATCCGCCGCTGAAACGCGCTGTGGCTCCTGCGCTGCTTTCACTTTCGTTCCTTCGAAAAGACCTGCTTCTCCAATGCTTATAGGCTGCTACCCATCGACCTTCGCTCGGCGAATCGCGAGTTGGGGCCGCATCGGGGTCGGAACGGCACCGGAATGCGAGCGATCAGACCAGCCGCGCCTTTCCGCAACGTAGCGCGTTGATCCGCGTATCGGCCTGCCCGATATGAAGCCCCAAAAGACCGGTGAGGTCGGACAGCACAGCGTCGAGCACGGGGGCCGCAAGTGCGACGGTATCGCCGACCACCGTCGTCAACAGCTTCAGGTTCAAGACAAGGCCAAGGACATTGACGTCAAGTTCCATACGGTCCGACAACGATTTCGCGGCACCTGCGACCAGCCCCGTGCTGGATACGGTCTTCACTTGCCCGCCCTCGATCTCGTTGCGCGAAAAGGCGACTCGCTTTTCTGCGAGATCCGACAGGGTCAGCTCGGCTTGTGCATCGATACTGACCAGCGGCAATTTCACCACCTGCGCGGGCTTCGGGTCGAGCGGGCGCTTCATGTCCTGAAAGTCGCCATCGGGGACCGTCCCGATCGCCACCATCGCGGGTGAGGTGACGACGCCGAGCGATACCGCGGCACCGCTGTTCGGACGGCAGTCGATGTCGGTGATACGTGCCGATGCAGACCCGAGTTCGGCGATCACGGGGAGATGAATGCTGGCAACCGGCGTCGCGACGCGAGTGTCGATCTTCATCCGTACCTGCGCCGTACGGACGATGACATCATTGGTGTCGGTCACCGCGATCAGCGGCGAATCTGCCGGCGGCTCGCCGATCATCAGCGCGACATTGATGCCCGATCCACCCGGCAGATTGCTTGCCAGCGACAGGTCGACCTGCCGGTTGGCATTGCCGAGGAATAGCATCGCGCGAAGCAGGCTGAGCGCATTGACCTTGACCGGGTTGGCGGCATCGACGCGAATGCTCGACGAGCGCGGGCCGAGGTCGATCGCCCGAGACGGCAACAAGCTGCGCGGAAGCGCGGTATCCGCGATACGCTCCAATACGCTCGCCGCCTGCCCGTCCGATGCGCTGGCCAGCGCCGACACGACCTGCGGCACGGTGACCTGCGCATCGAGGGTCTGGCCAAAGGTCAACACGTCGGCATCGAGTTCGGTACGCAGCGCGTCGGAGAAAGCGAGCAGGTCGATATCGGTGCTGGCAAGCGCATTATAGTCCATCACCGAAAGATTGACCTGGCTGCCGGTCAGGCCCGACAGCAACGCGTTCGGCAGGCCGCCGTTCAGTGCCGCGACGCGCGATCCGAGCGAAAATGCCGCATAGCCGCGCCGCGCGCCAGTGGCGGTTGCGCGAATGATGCTGTCCTGCCGCCCGGTCAGGAAGCTGCCGAAGAACAAGGGGCGGTCGCGCGTCAGCGTGATGCGCACGGCATTCGGCGACGCGCCGCCGCCGGAAAATCGCTGCTCGGCCTGAATCGCGGGATCGGCAGTATAGGTCCCCGGCGCGAGCATCGCGATGCGGATCCCGCAATCGCAATTGGCCGCGATGATCCGCTGCGCTGCCGCCCGTTCTTCACCGGGCTGCCCCGCCGCGGCCATCGCTGCGGCATCGGCGATGCCCTGCAATTTGCGGCGGTCGAGGTAGAGCGAACCGAGGTCGACCGCGAACGCCGCGGACCCGATCAGCATCGTCATGCCGAACGCCGTCGTAATGCTGATGCTGGCGCCGCGATGGCCGACCAGATGGCGAAGAAAGGACAAGACCGTCATGCTCAATCCACCGGCAATTCGAAAGTCGCGCGGGCGCGGATGACGTTTCCCGGCGACGGGACGAAGCTCGATAGGAGGAAACTGTCCGATGCTGCGGTGAAGGTGACTGCGACGGTAATCGCCTCGCCCGTTTCCGACACGGCGACGCTGTGCGTGCCGCCCACGGCCTGGAGGCTGCGGTCCACCGCGCGCGATGCGACCGCGCTGCGGTCGGCCGCGTCGAGCCCGGTGATCGACGCGCGGGCGCCGTCGTTCGCAGCCTGCTGCACGTTGTGCGCGAGCATGAAATATTGGCCATAGACCAATATGCCCATCAGCAACGCGAGGAGCAGCGGCAACACCATCGCCATTTCGACGATGGCGGCGCCGCGCTCCCCGCGCGCCAGGGTAAAAACTGCCTTGCGGACACCCCGCGAGAATCGGATGGGACCTGTCATGCCGACAGGATGCCGACCGCAAATGAAAGCGGCGTCGAGAAAGCCCGACGCCGCTTTTTCGTATTTTGCGGAACTCTCCGTGACCCGGTCGCCCGGATCGGACCGCATTCCGGCTATGATTGAGGAAGCGCTAAGGTCCGCCGATCACATCGCCACATAAATTGCGATTTATCCGGCATCCTGCAGCTTGTCCTGCGTGCGCAAGTCGAAGTCCGAGGCATCGTGCCGTTCGTGGAGCTGGCTCGCCGGGTCGCCCGTCACGCGGTTGACCATTCGCCCGCGTTTGACCGCGGGGCGCGCCGCGATCCGGTCGGTCCAGCGCTGGACGTTCTTATAGTCGTCGACCTGGAGGAACTCGCCGGCGTCATAGACGAGCCCCTTGGCGAGTGCGCCATACCATGGCCAGATCGCCATATCGGCGATCGTATAGTCGGCACCTGCAATATATTCGCTTTCCGCGAGGCGCCGGTCGAGCACATCGAGCTGGCGCTTCACCTCCATCGCATAGCGATTGATCGGATATTCCTGCTTCGTCGGTGCATAGGCATAGAAATGGCCAAAGCCGCCGCCGAGAAACGGCGTGCTGCCCATCTGCCACATCAGCCACGAAAGTGCCTCGGCGCGTTTCGCGGTTTCGGTCGGCAGGAACGCGCCAAATTTCTCGGCGAGATGGATCAGGATCGCACCCGATTCGAAGATGCGGATCGGTTCGGGGCCGCTGCGATCGACCAGCACGGGAATCTTGCTGTTTGGATTGGCCGCGACATAGCCGCTGGAAAACTGGTCGCCTTCGCCGATATTGATCAGCCAGGCGTCATACTCGGCGCCGCTATGTCCCGCGGCCAGCAGCTCCTCGAGCATCACCGTAACCTTCACGCCATTGGGCGTGCCGAGCGAATAGAGCTGGAGCGGATGCTTGCCGATCGGCAGGTCCTTTTCGTGTGTCGGCCCCGCGACGGGGCGGTTGATATTGGCGAAACGCCCGCCGCTTTCCTTGTCCCACGTCCAGATTTTCGGCGGTACATATTCGCTGCTGTCGGTCATCGGGAGCTCCTGAGCTGATTTTTATACTGATCGGTAACTTAAGCAGCGATCGCCGTTCCGTCCACCCTCGTCCGTTCAAATAATCCTTTCCGCGCGCAAAGCCGAAATCGCGTCGGCATCATAACCGAGCTCCGAAAGGATCGCGTCACTATGTTCGCCGACTTGCGGTGCGCGCTGCGGCGCAACCTTGTCACTCGCGGACAAGCGGATCGGTGCGCGGATGACCGGAACCTCGTCCAGCGTACCGGGATAGGCGACCGGTTCCACCAGCCTCATCGCTGCCACCTGAGGCTGCGCCAGCGCTTCGTCGGCGCGCAATATGGGTGCCGCCGGAACGCGCGCGGCGGCAAGCGCCTCGATCGCCTCGGGGCTTGTTCGCTCGATGCACCAGCGCTGCATGATCGCGCTCAATTCCTCGCTATTGTCACCGCGCAGGATATCGCTGGCGTAAAGCGGATCTTCGACCAGTTCCGGTCGCCCGACCAGCGCGGCCCAACGCGCGAAAATCGGCGCTCCGACGATCTGGGTGACGATCCACCCGTCGCGCGTGCGGAACAGGTCGGTCGGCCCCGAACTGAAGCTGCGGTTGCCGATCGGCTGGCGCTCGATGCCGTTCAACGCATGGTCGATCGTCAGCGCATTCGACATCGCAAGCGCAGTGCCGAGCAGCGAGCCCGAGACGCACTGTCCTTTCCCCGTCGTCTCGCGTTCGCGCAGCGCCAGCATGACGCCGAACGCGCAATGCAAAGCGGTGCCGAAATCGACATAATTGACCTGCGCGCGGTAGGGCTGGTCGGGCGTGCCGGTCAGGTGCACCGTTCCGGACATGGCCTGTCCCACCGCATCGAAACCGACGCGGCTCGCGAGCGGCCCTTCGCCGCCGAACGCCGACGCGGTCGCAAGGATGATGCGCGGATTGACTACCGACAGGCTTTCGAAATCGAGCCCGAGCTTGACCAGCGCATCGTGCGGCAAATTGGCGATCACGACATCGGCCGTCTCGACAAGTTTGCGGACGATCTCGCGTCCTTGCTCGCTCCCGGGTTTCAACGTCAGACATCGCTTGGCGCGGTTCATCTGCATGAACATCGCGCCCGATCCGTCTGCGGCGACGGGCACCGTGTAACGATCGTCGTTACCGCCCGGCGCCTCGATCCGGATCACATCCGCACCATAATCGGCGAGCAATGCCGCGCAATAGGGTCCCGCGATATAGCGGCCGAAATCGAGTACCCTAATTCCCTTCAACGGCACGCGTCGCCCTCCCCGATCCTGTTCTTTCGACCGGGCTAGCAGCCGCTTGTCGACGCTGCCAGTTCTTCGTCGAAACCTGTCGCTTGCATGTTCGCGCCCGGGCCATATGGTCGGCACATAATTTCAAACGGGGATAATTTCATGGCGCGCTTCGCTCTCGCCCTCGCGGCGACTCTGACATGTTCAACCTCGGTCTGGGCGCAGAGCGCCCCTGCCGCAACCCCGGCTTCGACCGCCAACGCGAAGCCCGACAAGTGGGACGTCAACGCTCCGCCGGGCCTCGCGACACGCAAAGTCCAGCTCGCGGTCGACGAAGGCAGCTGGATGAATGTCGATGTTGCGCCCGACGGTCGCACGATCGCGTTCGACCTGCTCGGCGACATTTACACAATGCCGATCGACGGCGGGACACCGGCGCGGATCGCCGAAGGGCTCGCCTACGAACATCAGCCGCGCTTTTCGCCCGATGGCAAACGCATCGCGTTTGTCTCGGACCGCGCCGGCGGTGACAATATCTGGCTGATGAACCGCGACGGCAGCGACAAGCGCCAGATCTCGAAAGAAGATTTCCGCCTGCTCAACCAGCCGAGCTGGAGCCCCGACGGCCAGTTCATCGTCGCCAAGAAGCATTTCACGACGGGTCGCTCGCTCGGCACGGGCGAAGTGTGGATGTATCATGTTTCGGGCGGTGCGGGCGTGCCGCTCGTCAAGAAGCCCAATGAGAAGCACCAGAAGGAACTGGGCGAGCCGATCTTCGCCGCCGACGGCAAGAGCGTCTTTTATACGCGCAACGTCACCCCGGGCCCGATCTTCGAATATGCGCAGGACAGCAATACCGACCTCTTCCACATCGAGCGCTACAGCCTTGAAGATGGCGAAGTCAGCACCGCGGCTTCAGGCCCCGGCGGTGCGGTGCGCCCGACTCCCTCGCCCGACGGCAAGCGCCTCGCTTTCGTCCGCCGCGAAGGCACGCAGTCGAAGCTTTATGTGAAGGATCTCGGCTCGGGCACCGAGAAGAAGGTTTACGACGCGCTCGATCAGGATGTGCAGGAAACCTGGGCGGTGACCGGCGTCTATCCAAACATGGGGTGGACCCCCGACAGCCGCGACATCGTCTTCTGGGCTGGCGGCAAGCTGCGCCGCGTCGGAGCAGAGGGCGGCGACGCACGCATCATTCCGTTCAGCGTCAACGACGACCGCATGATCGTCGACGCGACGCACCCCATGGTCGAGGTCGCACCCGACAGCTTCGCGACGAAAATGCCGCGCTGGGCGGAAGTGTCGCCCGATGGCCGCAGCGTCGTGTTCGAAACCCTCGGCAAGCTGTGGGTCAAGCCTGCGACGGGCGGCGCAGCACGGCGGCTTACGGGAGCAAAAGACGACGCAATGGAGCTCTGGCCAAGTTGGTCGCGCGATGGCAAATCGCTCGTCTTCGTTCGCTGGACCGACGGTGGCATGGGTGAAATCCATGTCGTCGGTTCGGGCGGCGGCACATCCCGCAAGCTGACCGCGACGCCCGGCCACTATGCCGAACCGCGCTTCTCGCCCGACGGCAAGACGATCGTGTTCGAACGGCGCGGCAGCGGCGGGCTCACATCGGCGCGATGGAGCGAGGATCCGGGCGTCTATCGCATCGCAGCCGCGGGCGGAGCCGTCGAAAGAATCAGCAGCGACGGCGCCAAGCCGCAGTTCGGCGCGGCAAGCGACCGCGTTTTCATGGTCACCGCTGGCGACGGCAAGAGCCAGCTCGTCAGCACCGACTTTCACGGGCAGGACAAGCGCGTCCACGCCAATGGCGAGCTCGTCAGCGATTATGAAATCTCGCCCGACGGCCACACGCTGGCCTTCCGGCAGAATTACGACGCCTATGTTACTCCGCTGATGCCCGGCGGGCAGGATGTGTCGCTCGGCACGAAAAGCGGCGCGCTACCCGTGACGCGCGTTAGCGGCAGCGGCGCCGAATATATGCACTGGTCGGACGGCGGCCGCCGCCTCCACTGGAGCCGCGGCGCGACCCTGTTCAGCGCCGATCTCGCGAGCCTCTTCACCAACGCGCCTGCCGACGAAAAGGCGCCGAAGTTCATTCCGCCGACCGACGGTGTATCGCTGTCGATGACGCAGGCGGCATCGAAGCATAAGGGCATCGTCGTCATTACCGGCGCCAAAATCGTGACCATGGCCGACAAGGACGGCGGCGTGATCGAAAACGGCGCGATCGTCATCGACGGCGACCGCATCACTGCTGTCGGCCCGGCGGGCGCGATTACCGTTCCCGCGGGCGCCCTGACCGTCGATGCGACCGGAAAGACGATCGTCCCCGGCTTCGTCGACGCCCACGCGCACGGCTCGCACGGCGACGACGAACTGGTGCCGCAGCAGAACTGGTCCGAAATCGTGAATCTCGCGATGGGAACGACGACGAGCCACAATCCCTCGTCGCGCGCATCGGAGATTTTCGTCTCGTCCGAAATGCAGCGCGCCGGCCTGATCCTCGCTCCCCGCATCTTTTCGACCGGCGAGGTCATCTATGGAGCGAAGGCGGCGGGCGTCTATGCGGAGATCAACGGCTATGACGACGCGCTCGCGCATGTCCGCCGGTTGAAGGCGCAGGGCGCGCACAGCGTCAAAAACTACAACCAGCCGCGCCGCGACCAGCGGCAGATGGTCGTAAAGGCGGCGCAGGCCGAAGGCATGACTGTCGTGCCCGAGGGCGGCTCGCTGTTCACGCAGGACGTCACGCTGATCCAGGACGGCAATTCGACCGTCGAGCACAATATCCCGCTCCATACCTTCTACAAGGATCTGGTGCAGCTCTGGGGACAGACGCAGGTCGACTATACCCCTACGCTCGTCGTTACCTATGGCGGGCCCGCGGGTGACCCGTATTGGCGTGCACACACCAATGTGTGGGAACATCCGATCCTGTCGCGCCACGCGCCGCCGACCGAGCTTGCCGCGAGCAACAAGCGCCGCGTGATCGCCCCCGAAAGCGATTATGTCGACGATGATTCGGCGCGCGAGGCGGGCAAGATCGCGGCGGCGGGCCGGATGGTCTCGATCGGCGCGCACGGCCAGCAATCGGGGCTCGGCGCGCATTGGGAGATCTGGTCGTTCGTACGCGGCGGCTGGAGCAATATCGATGCGCTGCGCGCTGCGACAATCATGCCCGCCACGTCGCTCGGCTATGCGAAGGATGTCGGATCGCTTGAGGCCGGCAAGCTCGCCGACCTGGTGATACTCGACGCCGACCCGACCGAGAATATCCGCAACACCGAGCAGATCCACCGCGTGATGCTCGGCGGGCGGCTCTACGATCCGCTGACAATGAACGAGGCCGAGACGGGAACGCGCAAACGCCAGCCCTATTGGTGGGAAGCCGACAAACCCTGAGCGTCCCCATAATTCCGTGGTGGGCCGTAATTTTGTGACGAGAGGGTTGCAAGACGTCCGGCCCGCCGCTAGGGGCGTCTCCTCTCAGCGAGGAGAGTTGGCTGAGTGGTCGAAAGCGTCGCACTCGAAATGCGAAGTGCCGGCAACGGTACCGAGGGTTCGAATCCCTCACTCTCCTCCATTTTTC
>JALDYH010000116.1:0-12587 GCA_032154175.1 Sphingopyxis sp.
GTCACGCGGCTCGACTATGCCGGCGATTATAATGGCGAGCGCAATTACACGCTGAACCTTGAATCGAGTGGCGTGGTGGTGAGCCTGTGAGCGCGGCCCTGATCATCGCGAACGCGCTGCGCGGCGAGGCGGAACTGCGCGTCGACGGGCAGCTCCATGTGCTGCGCCCGAGCTTTGCCGCGCTGGTTGCCGCCGAGGGCGAGCTGGGGCCGCTGTTCGCGCTCGTCGAACGCGCCGCCGACGGGAGGTTGGGGCTTAGCGAGTTGGCGTGCCTGTTCTGGCATTGCGTGCGCGAGCGGCCCGAGTCGTTGACGCGCGAGGCGATCGGCGAGGCTGTCGTCGGGCAGGGGCTGGCGGCGGTGACGCCGGCGCTGCGCGTGCTGCTGGGACAGATTTTGCAGGGGCGATGAAGGTGGGGGACCGCCGGTTGGGGCCTGCGGCGATCGTGCTTGCGGGTGTGATGGCGCGCGTCGCGGGATGGCGGCCCGCCGATTTCTGGGCGGCGACGCCGGCCGATGTTCGCGCCGTGCTGACGGGCTGGATCGAGGCGGATGCCGAGGCGTCCGTCGACGGGCCGGCGCTGGCGGCGATGATGGAGAGGTTTCCCGATGGGTGCAGAGATCGACGAAATGATGGTGACCGTGCGCGCCGACACCGGCGCGTTCCGGCGCGATATCGCGGCGCTGCGCGCCGAGCTGGGCGGGCCGCTGGTTGCCGAGGCCGATCAGGCGGGGCGCGCGATCGAGCGGGCGCTGTCGCGCGCGATCGTCAGTGGCAAGACGGGGTTCGAGGATTTGAAGCGGCTCGCGGTGTCGGTGATGGCGGATATCGCGCGCGCCGCGATCTCGAACGGGATCGGTGCGGCAATGGGCGGCGGAGCGCGCGGCAGCGGCGGAGGGTTGCTGTCGCTCGGTACGTCGATCGCGATGGCGCTGTTCGGCGCGCCGGGGCGGGCGACGGGCGGGCCGGTGAGCGCGGGGCGCGCCTATCGCGTCGGCGAACGCGGGCCCGAGCTGTTCGTACCGACCGCGAGCGGGCGGATCGAGGCGGCAGGCGGCGGCGTGCGCAATATCGCGATCACGGTGAATGTGCGGGGTGAGGCGGGGAGCGAGCCGCAGCGGCTGGCGCAAACCGGGCGGCAATTGGCGCGTGCGGTGCGGCGCGCCGTTGCGGCTGGAGACGATTGATGGGCTGGGCCTTGGTGGCGGCGGCCGAGCCGCATCATCGCAGGGGCTGGCTGAAGCGGTTCGACCCGCGGTATTGGACGGTCGATTTCGCGCGGCCGATGATGGCGAGCGTGACGAGCGATACGCCTGGGGCGCTGCGCGTCGAAACGGTCTTCTATCGGAAGCAGGATCTGGCGGGGCTGATCTGGGAGGCCGAGGACCGCTGGGATCATCCGCTTCTTGCCTATGAGACGAAGCGCGATTTCCGGCATACGCAGCTCAAATTCCGGTGGCGGTCGGGCGGGGTGAAGCCGCTCGACGCGCTGCACGGACCGACGCTGACGATCGAGGGGCGCGATGCAGGCGGTGCACCGCGCGCCTGGTATGTGCGTCTGTGGAACTATGCCGAGGGCACCGCGGAGGATGCCGTCGTCAGCCTCGATTTCGATGCGCTCGACGGCGGCTTCCTGCTGCCGGGTGAGGCCGATCGGGTGTGGGCGGGCGATATCGACCGGATGTTCGTTTCGCTGGTGCCGCCGACCTATGATGGCGGCGAAGGCGCGCTGGGCGCGCCGGCGCCGGGCTGGGCCGAGATGAGCGAGATCGACGCTTCGGGGTCGGGATCGGTGCTGGCGATCGGCGATGTGGTGATGCCCGAACAGGGGCTAGGGATCGCGAGCGGCTATGACGACAGCTATCATGTGACCCCGACGCGGCTGGTGCGGCAGATCGTCCAGCTCGGCTATCGCGGCGACATCGTCCATTATGTCGGGATGAGCCATTATATGCGGCTCGAGGCGGCGGGCGGCGGCTTTTACGCGAGCCTGACCGGAGGCGTGCTCAATGCACCGTGCGCGGCGTGGCACGCGGACCTTGCGGCGGCATGCCGCGATGCGGGGCTGGGGGTGATCTGGTCGCTCTCCTACGAGCTTTTCGATGCCTATTGCCGGGGTGACTGGAAGCAGCGCGACGCCGGCGGGGCCCCGGCACTGACCGGATGGGAGCCGCCCTCGACTTTGCTGTCGCCGGCGAACGCGGCGGCGATGGGGTATTTGCAGCTCGTCGCGCGGGCCTTTGTCGCGATCGGCGCGGCGGCGGGGCTGCCGGCGAAATTCCAGGTCGGCGAGCCATGGTGGTGGATCGCGGGCGAGGGCCGGATCTGTGCCTATGATGCGGCGACGACGGCGGCGCTCGGGGCATCGAGCGTGGCGATTGCCGATGTACGGGGCGCGCTGGATGCCCCGCAACTGTCGATGCTCGATGCGCTGGGGGCCTTGCTGGCCGGGTCGACCGCCGCACTGGTCGCGGCGGCGCGCGACGAGGCGGGGGCGGCGGGGCTGGTGAGCCATTTGCTCGTCTACCTGCCGACGGTGCTCGACCCCGCCGCGCCTGGGGCGCGGCGCGCCAACGTGCCGCTGGGGTGGGCGGCGCCGGCTTTCGATGTGCTGCAGCTCGAGGATTATGACTGGGTGACCGGCGGGCGCGGTGCCGAGACGGCGAGTGCGCGGGCGGCGATGGCGTTGCGGCTCGCCTATCCAATCGACGGACAGCATTATTTTTCGGGCTTTGTGCTCGCCGCCGAGGATCGCGCGCAATGGGCGGCGATCGCCGATGCCGCGGATAGCGCGCGGCGTGCCGGGGTCGCGCGGACGTTTGTGTGGGCGTTGCCGCAGGTGGCGCGTGACGGCTTTGTGACATTTGACGGGGAGGATGCGGTGCAGGCTTTCGATGCGGTGGATTTCCCGCTGGCGATCGGGCGCGAGGCGATGGTCGCGACCGAATTTTCGACGCAGATCATCAGCTCGCCGTCGGGGCACGAGCAGCGCGCGAGCGAATGGGCCGAGGCGCGGATGCGCTATGATGCGGGGCCGGGAATCCGGTCCGAGGCCGATGTGCGGACACTGGCGGATTTCTTTCGGGCGCGGCGCGGCGCGGCGCGGGCGTTCCGCTTTCGCGATCCGTTCGATTGCAGTTCGGCGGCGGATGGCGGGTTGCCGACGGCGGGCGACCAGATACTGGGCGTCGGCGATGGCGTCCGGCGGCAATTTGCGCTGGTGAAACGCTATGGCGCAGGCGGTGCGGAGCAGGTGCGCAGCGTCCGGATGCCGGTCGAGGACAGCGTGCGGGTGTCGGTCGACGGGCTGGAGACGGCGTCGTTCCTGGTGACCGGCGAGGGCGAGGTGCTCCTCGACGCGGCGCCGGCCCCCGGGATTGCGGTGCGCGCGGGATATCTGTTCGACGTCCCGGTGCGCTTCGCCGACGACCGGCTGGAGGTGAGCCGCGCGACCTTTCTGGCGGGCGAGATGGCGAGCGTGCCGCTGGTCGAGGTGCGCGCGCCATGGTGAGCCCGGGGTTGACGATGACCGCGGCGCCCGATTGGCTCCGCGAAGAGCTGGTGACGCTGGCGTGGTGCTGGCGGCTGGCGCGGCGCGACGGGGTCGTGGTCGGGCTGACCTCGCACGACCGCGACCTGATCGTCGGGGGGACGATGTACAGAGCGGCGCCGGGAATGAAGCCTTCGGCACTGGAGACGAGCGACAGCCTCGACGTGGCGACGATGGATCTGGAGGGCGCGGTCACCAGCGACGCGATTGCCGCGCGCGATCTGGATGCCGGGCGGTGGGACGGGGCGGAGCTGGCGCTGTTCGTCACGGACTGGAGCGCGCCGGACGCTGCGCCGGTGACCGTGGCGCGCGGGTCGCTGGGGGCGATCGAGCGGCGCGGCGAAGCCTTTGCGGCGGAGCTTCAGGGGGTGACCAGGCTGCTCGACCGGCCGGTGTGCCCGGCGACCTCGCCGTCGTGCCGTGCGATGCTGGGCGACCGGGCGTGCCGCGCCGACCTGGCGCCGCGTACGCATATGCGGCGCGTGGTGGCTGTCGACGGGCGCAGGGTGACGCTGGACATCGCCGCCCCCGCGATGGCGTTTGGCGAATTGCTGTGGATGGAGGGCGCGAACTGCGGATTGGCGAGCCCGGTGATTTCGGTCGACGGCGTGGCTCTGCACCTTGCCGAGGCGCCGCCGTTCGAGCCCCCGGGTGCAGCACGCGTGCGGCTGACCGAGGGATGCGACAAGCAACTTGCGACCTGCCGCGACCGCTTTGCCAATGCGGCCAATTTTCGTGGAGAAGCCCATCTGCCCGGCAACGACTTGCTGACCCGCTATCCCGGTGGATGAGACTGGAACGCGCGCGTTCGAGGCGGCGCGGACGATGGTCGGGACGCGGTTCCGGCCGCAAGGGTGCGACCCCGTGACCGGCCTCGATTGCGTGGGGCTGGTGTGGGCGGCTTACGCAGCGGCGGGGTGCGTGCTGGAACGCCCGCATGGTTATCCGTTACGTGGCTGGTCGCGCGCCCAGGTCGAAGCGGGACTGGTTCGTGCGGGCTTCGTGCCGGCCGTCGGGAGCGGACGCGAGGGCGATGTCGCATTGATCGTGTTCGCCGCCGGGCAGTTCCATCTGGGCGTGACGGGAACGGACCGGATGATTCACGCGCATGCGGCGCTGCGGCGGGTGGTCGAGACACCGGTCGGTCGATCGTGTGACGCTGCGCGTTGGCGATTGCCGCTTTGCCCTCTTCGCTGCGGCTAGCGAGCAAGCTCGCACGCCTCGCAGCCCTCCCGCTTGCGGGAGGGGAGGATCATTCTTGTCGGGAGCATATTAATGGCGACTCTGGTTCTGACGGTGGTTGGCGGATTTGTCGGGGGACCGATTGGCGCGGCGATCGGCGCGACGATGGGCCAGCAAATCGATGCGGCGATTTTCAAACCCAAAGGGCGCGAAGGGCCGCGGCTTGCCGACCTGAAGGTCCAGGCGTCGACCTATGGACAGCAGATCCCGCAGCTTTTCGGGACGATGCGCGTCGCGGGGAGCGTGATCTGGGCGACCGATCTGATCGAGCGGAGGAACAAGCGCGGCGGGGGCAAGGGACGGCCGTCGACGACCGAATACAGCTATGCCGTTTCGCTTGCGGTGGCCTTGTCGTCGCGGCCGATCCGCGGGATCGGGCGCATCTGGGCCGACGGCAACCTGCTACGCGGGTCGAGCGGGACGTTCCAGGAGCGCTGTATCTTTCGCTGGCATGACGGAAGCGAGGATCAGGCGGCCGATCCCTTGATCGCGTCGGCACTCGGCATGGCGTCGGCGAGCGCCTTTCGCGGGCTTGCCTATGCGGTGTTCGAGGAGCTGGAACTGGGCGCCTTCGGCAACCGGATTCCCTCGCTGACGTTCGAAGTCGAGGCCGACACGGCAAATGTCGACGTGGGGCTGGTCGGTGACCGCCTGATGGGAGAATCCGGGCGCTGCGCCGGTGATTGGTCGTTTGCGGGCTATGCCGCATCGGGCGACAGGCTGCGCGATGCACTTGCGCCGCTGTTCGAGGCAGACGGCGTGCGGCTGGCGAGCGGGCCGGGCGGGTGGCGGCTGGCACCGGTGGCTTTGGCCGGGGAACCGCTGGCACTGGCCGGTTTTCGCGAGGCGCGACGAGCCGACGCACCGGGCGACAGGACCGAGCATCGCCGCACCCCGCTATCTTCGCTGCCGGGCACGATCCGGCTGCGGCATTACGAGCCCGGACGCGATTATCAGCTGGGACAGCAGACCGGGCAGGTCGCAGGAGGCGGGGCAGGCGAGGAACGGATCGACTTGCCCGCGGTATTGCCGGCGACGTCGGCGCGGGCGCTGGCGCAGCGGCTGGCCGCCGCCGCCGCGGACGGGCGCGAAACCCTGGTCTGGCAAGGCGATCTTGCGGCGCTGGCGCTGACCGTCGGGCATAAGGTCGCGCTGGCCGACGGAAGTGTCTGGCGGCTGGCGGGAAGGACGGTTCGCGGGGGCGAAATATTGCTGGAACTGAAGCGGCACCAGCCGCTGCCCGTCACCGATTTGCCCGCGGAGCCGGGTATTCCGGTCGGCGCCCCGGACTGGCCCGACGCGTTTGGCACGGTCTGTCTGTTCGACCTTCCCAACGAGGGCAGTCCGGCGGCATCGGCGCCGCGGATACTGATTGCGGGCGGCGGTAGCAATGACGGCTGGCGCGGCGCCGACTGCTGGATCGTTCCGGTGGCCGGTTCCGAGCCGATTCCGGCCGGTACGGTGCGTCCGGCGTCGGCGCTGGGCTCGCTTGTCGAGCCACTGGCCACAGGGAGCGATTGTCTGTTCGATCTTTCGGGCGCCATCGTCGTCGAGTTGGTCAATCCGGCGATGACGCTGGAATCGGTCGGCGACGCGGCGCTGCTGGGCGGTGCAAACCGGGCGATGGTGGGCGGCGAGCTGTTGCAATTCGGCACCGCCGACATCGTCGAGCCGGGGATATGGCGCCTGTCGCGCCTGCTCCGGGGGCGCGGCGGGACCGGGAGTGAAATGTCGCATTCGGCAGGGGCTCCTTTCGTCCTGCTCGACGATCCGGCGCTGTTGATATTGCCCGGGATGCTCGCGGGATGGGCCGAGGGCGCCGGGGCGGTTCTTCAGTGGGCACCGCGCGGCGGGACGATGCTGACCGGGATCGACATCCCGCCGGCCGGCCGGGCACTGCGGCCGCTGGCCCCCGTACACGGGCAGATCCGCCCGGACGGGGCGGGAGGCGCGACGATCGGATGGACGAGGCGCAGCCGGATCGACACCGGCTGGCGCGATCATGTCGACCAGCCACTTGGCGAAAGTCGCGAGGCGTGGCGCATCGCACTGTCGCCGCCCGTGCCGGGTCTTGGCCCATGGGAGCGGACGTCGCCTGCGCTGAGTTTCAGCGCGGCCGAATGGGCGGCACTGCCACCCGGCTGCGCGCTGGAAATACGCCAGGCGGGGGATTTCGCGCTGTCTCCGCCTCTCTTCCTGCCTTTGACATGAAAGGATAAAGCCATGACCGATATGCCGGCTACACCGCGCTTCGCGTTACCGTTACTCGCGGTGGCGCAGGCCCAGAAAGAGGTGACGCACAACGAAGCGCTGACGCTGCTGGATGCGTTGGTGCACGCGGCGGTCGAAGACGGGCCGGTTGCGGTGCCCCCCGCGAGCCCGGTCGAGGGGCAATGCTGGATCGTCGATGCCGCGCCGACGGGCGCCTGGGCGGGACAGGACAACAGGATCGCGCTTTGGACCCCGGGTGGCTGGCGATTTGCCGCACCGCGCGAAGCCATGGCGGTAACGCGCCTGACGGATGGTGCGCGGCTTCGTTTCGATGGCGGCGCGTGGACCACGCCGCCATCGATCGAAGCACCCTCGGGCGGGTCGACAATCGATTCCGAGGCGCGTAGTGTGATATCTCTGCTGATCCTGCACCTCGCGGCGCAGGGTCTTCTGATATCAGGCTGAATTTCTGTTCGATGGCAAGGCCAGTGCGACTTTTTGGCAACAGATTGACGATTTGTTCACTTGCACGGAACCAAAGCGGCGAGTAGGACGTCTGCCGAGACGTATATCTCAATTTGAAAGGGGAATTACTATGAGGAAGCTTGCCGTCGCTGTGGCGTTGGCCTCCACCACCCTGGCGTCGCCGGTTCTGGCGCGCGACAACTCCTGGTATGTTGGTGTTGGTGCTGGCGCAATGCTCGTCGAGGATCTGGACCTCGATATCGGCACCTTCAACGATGCCGGTTCGCTCGATCATCGCGCTGGCTATGATGTCGAAGGCACTGTCGGTTATGATTTCGGCGGTTTCCGCGCTGAAGTCGAAGTCGGCTTTCGTGAAGCCGACATCAAGTCGGGCCGTTTCACGACCCCCGGCATCCCGCAGACGGCTAACGGCGCTGGCGCGCTCGCCACGGGCTCGGTTCCGCTGAACGGCGATTCGAACGTTCTGAGCTTCATGGTCAACGGTATGCTCGACTTCGGTGACGACGACGGCCTTCAGGGCTTTGTCGGCGGTGGTGCCGGTGTCGCCCGCGTTTCGGTTGAACCCGTCTACGCCGGTCCGTTCCTCGACGATTCGGACACGGGCTTTGCCTGGCAGGCAATCGCAGGTGTCCGCGCTCCGCTGAGCGACAACATCGACGTTGGCCTGAAGTATCGCTTCTTCAACGCCGACAACCTCGATCTGGTCGACCAGGTCGGTCGCGACGTTTCGACGCGCTTCCGTTCGCACTCGATCCTCGGAACGCTGACGTTCAACTTCGGTGGTGCTCCGGCGCCGGGGGAACCGGCACCGCCCCCGCCGCCCCCGCCGCCCCCGCCGCCCCCGCCGCCTCCGCCGCCGCCGCCGGTTGTGGAATGCGCGCCCGGACCGTACATCGTGTACTTCGACTGGGATCAGTCGAACATCACGCCGGAAGCGGCTTCGACGCTCGACAACGCGATCAGCGCCTACAACCGTGGTTGCACGGGTACGCAGGTCATGCTCGCCGGTCACGCTGACCGTTCGGGTTCGGCCAAGTACAACGTCGGCCTGTCGGAACGTCGCAACACCGCGGTTCGCAGCTATCTCACCGCTCGCGGTATCTCGGATGGCTCGATCAGCGCGCAGGGCTTCGGCGAAAGCCGCCCGGCCGTTGCAACCGCCGATGGCGTCCGCAACGACCAGAACCGTCGCGTGGAAATCACTTACGGTCCGAACTCGGGCATGTAAGACCGGTTTCCACTCCCGACAGGGACTGGAAGAAAAAGAGGGGCGGTACCGCAAGGTGCCGCCCTTTCTTTATGCGTTCTTTGCCGGCGCTTTGCGCACGACGATTGTCTGGTGGCGATGTTCAGTTTCTTGTTGCTCGTACGGTATTATGATATACCATTACATAGGGGCGCGGGATGGTCTTGGGCCCTCAAGGAGGGGGCATCCGTCCATAGCGGGGGGTTCTCCCCAAGCGGGAGAGAGACGATGCGCAGACGTCGCAGCATGTTTCATCGCAGCATTTTTCGCGCCGACCCCAATGGCGATCCCGACATCAACACCACGCCGCTGATCGATGTGATGCTGGTCATGCTGGTGATGTTCATCATTACCATCCCGCCGCCGACGCACAGCGTCGACGTCGACCTGCCCGGAGAGCCGCTGCCGTTCGCCAAGATGCTCGACGAAAATCGCGTGACGATCGATACGTCAGACGTGATCCGCTGGAACAACGAGGCCGTCGATCTGGCGCAGTTGGGGAAGCTGGTCAAAGAGGCAGCCGACCGACCGGAACCAGCGACGATCCTGCTCGAACCCGACGCGCGGGCACGCTATCTGCGCGTCGATGAAGCCATTGGCGCGATCCGGCGTAACGGCGGGTCAAAGCTCGGCTTCCCCGGCATCCACAATTACGCCAGCCTGATCTGATCGCTGGCAGGTTCCTGCTGCCTCAGGCGGCGGGGGCCGTTCCGGGCCGAAGGTAGCGCATCATATAGCTAACATAATCGGCCTTGCCGAGCGGCACGCCCATGTGGCGCAACACGGCATAGGCGGCGACCCGATGGAAATAGAATTGCGGCTGCGCCCAGTCGCGAAGATAGCCGGACGCAGTCATGTCGAAAGTCATTCCGTTCGGCAGCGTGAAGCTGACGGGCCGGTCCGCGTCGTCGCCGAGCGCGACGGGATCCACCGTATCGAGAAACGCCAGCGCCGTGGCAATCTGGTCCTGCATACCGGCAAAATCGACCGCGTCCCCGGCGAATTCCGGGACATCACCGATACCGAGCCGGGACAGCGGTTGAAGCGCCTGCGTGCAGGTGAAGCGGATTTGCGATGCGAGCGGGAACATGTCGGGTGCGAGGCGCGCAACCGCAAACTGCAATTCCCCGACGCCATTATCCGTGCCCCATGCGAGCGCGCGGGTCAGTTCGCCCGACAAGGCTCTCAGGCCATTTTGCCAGGCCGGTACGGTCAGGTCATAGAGCATCGTCTTATCCTTCGGTAGTCAGGCGGCGGCAAGATTGTCCTGGAACTGGAGTCGCGCGAGGCGCGCGTAGAGGCCGTCTGCAGCGACGAGCGCGTCGTGCTTGCCCTCTTCGACGATACGGCCGTCGTCCATCACGATGATGCGGTCGGCGGCGCGCACGGTCGCAAGGCGGTGCGCGATGACGATCGTCGTGCGGTCGTGCATCAAGGTTTCGAGCGCGTCCTGCACCAGTTTTTCGGATTCGGCGTCGAGCGCCGATGTCGCCTCGTCGAGCAGCAGGAGCGGGGCGCGGCGCAAGAGCGCGCGCGCGATTGCAACGCGCTGGCGCTGGCCGCCCGAAAGGCGCGCGCCGCCTTCGCCCATGAAGGTGTCGAGCCCCTCGGGCAGCTTGCGGAGGAATTCCTCGGCATTGGCGGCGCGCGCGGCATCCCAGAGATCGTCGTCGCTTGCCGCCCAATTGCCGTAGCGCAGATTGTCGCGTGCCGACGCGGCGAAGATCACCGTTTCCTGCGGCACCATTGCGATGCGCGCGCGGATATCGGCGGGATCAGCATCGGTGAGCGGGACGCCGTCGAGCAGGATCTGCCCCGCCTGCGGGTCGTAGAAACGCTCGGCGAGCTGGAACAGCGTCGATTTGCCGGCACCCGATGGGCCGACGATCGCGACGGTCTCGCGCGGGCGGATCGCGAGGCTGAAATCGTGGAGCGCGGGGGCGTCGGGGCGGGTCGGATAGTGGAATTCGACATTGGCGAACTCGAGCGTGCCGACGGGCGGTTCGGGAAAGAGGCGGGGCTTTGCTGGAGCTGCAATGCTTGCTTCGGCGTTCAGGAGCTCGCTGAGGCGCTCGGCGGCGCCGGCGGCGCGGAGCAAGTCGCCATAGACTTCGGTGAGCGCGCCGAAGGCGCCCGCGACGAGCCCGCCGGTGAGGACGAAGGCGGCGATGGTGCCGCCGGTGATCGTTCCCGCTGCGACGCCTGCGGCGCCGTACCAGAGCAAGGTCGTGATTGCGCCGAAGAGCAGGCCGATGACGATCGCGGTCATCATGGCGCGCAGGCGGATGCGGCGTTTGGCGGTCGCGAAATTCGCCTCGACCGCCGTCGTGAAGCGTTCGGCCTCGCGATCTTCCTGGCCGAAAGCCTGGACGATCTTCATCGCCCCCAGTTGCTCGGCAGTGGTCGCTCCGATGTCGGCGACGCGGTCCTGGCTCGATCGCGAGACATTCTGGAGCTTCCGGCCGAGCAGGACGATCGGCATGATGATCACCGGAATGCCGAGCAAGATACCACCGGTAAGCTTGGGCGAGAGCGAGAAGAGATAGGCGATGCCGCCGATCCCCATGACCGTGTTGCGTAGCGCGACCGATACCGTCGTGCCGACGGTCTGTTCGATGATCGACGTGTCCGACGTCATGCGCGAGGCGATTTCCGACGGGCGGTTTTCCTCGAAAAAGCCGGGAGCAAGGCGGAGCAGGTTGCGCTGCACGGCTTGGCGGATGTCGGCGACGGTGCGTTCGCCGAGCCAGCTCACGAAATAAAAGCGCAGCGCCGTGGCGACCGCGAGCACGATGACGATGGCGTAGAAGAAGCGGAAATGCGGGCTCACATCGCCGCCGCCGGCGACGAAGCCGCTGTCGATCATTTCCTTGAATTGATACGGGATCGCGAGCGTCGCGATCGCGGCCACTCCCAGCGCGACCGCCGCAATCAGCAATTGCAAGGGATAGCGGCTGGCATAATGCCAGATCATGCGCAGGCTGCCGAGCTTGCGGCGGGGTTCGGCGGAAGCTTTCGCGGAGGAAAGGTCGGGTTGGCTGGCCATCGCACCGGCCCTAGCAGCGGCAGTGGCCGCGCTCAACGATGCAGAATGCTGCTGTGCTTCATGTGCTATGAAGCGGCACTGCATTGCGGGCGAAAGGGAAGCGCCGCGACCGGCGCAGCGCTTCCCTCGTCCTCAGCGATTGTCGAGTTGCGCCCGCACGGCGCGGAGCCCTGCCTGCGTGATGCGATATGGCGCGCCGTTCAGCGAACCGATGAAGCCGCGCCGTCGCAGGCGGTTGAACAGGGACAGGCCGGTATCGGCGAGCACATGCCCGTCGCGCGTGAAGCAAAGCGCTTCGACGATATGGCCGGTTTCGTCGCGGCGATGGCGAATCATGCCGCCTTGCGCCAGCACATGGAGCATACGCTGCTCCGCTTTCGAAATATTCATGGGATATGTCCGGGATTTTCAAGCAACAAAGGCGCGCCGACCCCAAGGTCCGCACGCTGCGCACATCCCGATTACGCCGGGATGTTAGCGGTTGCCCGCAATCTCAGACATATTCACTCCATCGGCGCATCATGCGCCGCGGGTGCAGGATATTCGCAATCGGACTGTCCCGCAATGATTTTGATGCATTGCACAATGAGGATGATCCCCTAGACTGCTAACCAACACGCAGGCACCGAAGAGTGCTGCCGGGGCATCGCAAGGAACGACAAGATTATGCTGTATCACGCCTTTGACATGCAGAAGAACTGGCTCGCGGGGGCGAGCGCGCTGGCGACCGCGGGGGCGCAGGCGATGCAGCATCCGGCGAATCCGCTCGGCTATTTCAGCGGCAGCCCGATGTTCGCCTCGGCGCT
>JALDYH010000346.1:0-2815 GCA_032154175.1 Sphingopyxis sp.
CGGCCCGACCCCACAAAAGCCGTCGCGCCGGCATCGCCGACGCGGTCGCGGTGGATGAAGCTGGGAAGGAAGCGACCGCTGTCGTCGAGCGTATAAGGCTCGGTGTAGCTGAAGCGCTTCTTGAACTCGGCGTCCTCGTCGAAGTCGAGGTTGCGCAGCCGCGCGGTTTCGCGGTCGCGCTCGATTTCACCGTTCAATCGGTCATACTGGTCCTGGCCGTAAGCGACAAGGCACGGCAGCTTTTCATGAAAGCCGACCCAAAGCACGCGCTGGCCGTCCGCAATGAGGGGCACATTGTTGCGGAACTGCGAGGGGACGGCGATCCGTCCCTTGCCATCGATCGCGGCGAAACTGGTGCCCGCATACTGGCCGGGCGTCACAATCGCCATCGCTCTGCCCCCTGTATCGCGTCACCGGGCAAAACTTTCCCGTCCCCGGAATCGCGTGATTCCAGATGGTTCGGCACGGGTGGAGAATGCCCCTCTCCGATTCCTGAGTATCAACTATAGATCGGGGTGAAAAGGGGTAATTTAGGGTGAAATAGGGAATCTAGCCCCCATTTACCGCAAAATGGCCACCGAATTGGGTAAATACCGGTCCCACGGCGCAGGATGGCACCGCGGGGCAAGCTTTGATCGGGGCAAATTGGGGCGGAGGCGCCGACTCAGGGGCGAGCGCGAATCCAGAGCGGATGCAGCAGACCCTTGCCGGCGCCCGGCCATAGCCGCGCCGAGAGCCATTCCATCGTATCGGCCTGTCGCAGGTGCTCGGCCCCCGGGACAAGCGGCTGCCAGAGCGGGACGAACAGCAGGTCGGCGTCGCCGACCAGCCACGCCTCGCCCTTGCCGATCCGGCACCGAAGAATATGGTAGCCCGCGAAGCTGCGGCATCGTGACGACGGACGCACAAATCGACCCGCGCTGAACAATCGCAGACGATTGCCGTCGACGTCGATTGCCCGAACCCGGTTGTCCGCGGTGGATGCGGCAGCAAGAACCACGCCCCAATGATCGAGCAGCGGCGTCAGCAGGCTCGTAACGGGAGGGTTGCGCGAATCGCCGAGGGGATGACGTCCCGGCCAGCCGGACAGCGCATCCGCCAGCACGACCGCCCGCCCGCCGCCGCGAACGAATGCATCGATCGCGACGAGTTCCTGTGGTGCCAGAGCCCGCGGGTGAGCGAGGAGCAGCGCCCCGCCCGGCGGCGGGACATGGTCGACGAGACTGTCGACCAGCGACACCGGCCCGACCGCCGTCAGTCGCGCGAGCGCGGGGTCGTCATTCGCGCCTTCGGCAATCATCGCCGCGATGGTCCGGTTCCCCGACCACCGCAGCGGCAGGCCGGTGAGCATGGTGACGGCGGGCGCGTCCGCAGGCGCAGCGGTTGGGCGGTAGAGGGTGGCGAGCAGCACATGCCCTGCCCCGAACCAGCCGATGACGAACACCGATCCAGCCAGCCACGGCAGGAATTTGAACCGGCTACGCCGCTGAACGAGCAGATCGGCAAGCCCTGCCGCGATCGCCCCCGCAACGCTTGTCAGAAGCAATTGAAGCCAAGCTGCCGATCCCGCCAGGATAATAGCGAGCAGCCCCTGCATCAACGCGAGAAGAGCGAGGCTGTGAAGACAGGTGCGCCGCCGTAGCGCGGCGGGCTCATCGCGCCACCACCAGGCGAAAAGCAGCATCGGCGGTGCAAGCAGCGGGACCGCGAGTGCGGGGTCGATGCGACCGAGCAGCGCCTGCCCGCCCGCAATCCAGGCCAGCACAATGATCGTGACGGTGGCGATGAAAGCGCGCAGCACCGGCCGGCGCAAGGCCGCCGTCACTGTTTCGACTGGCGCGCGCGCTGCAGAGCGGGGTCGGGCTCGAGGTCCGGCACGCTCGAAGAGGATGGTGCCGCCTGCGGCACCTTCACCGACGTTGCCGCATTCTCGTCTTTCGACGAGGGCGATACCGGCTGGACGCCCAACTCCTCCAGGGGGGCGCCGCTGCTCTTTTGGCTATCGCCCGGCATCTTGACCTCGGCGATGGCCGCAGCGTCGCTGGCGGCGCTTTCGCGGGCACGTTCGCCGATCAGCCCCGCCATTCCGACGAGGAGCAATACGGTGAGAACCCCGGCGATGCCGATCTGCAGCCGCCGCATCGTATCGTTCACGGGCACGACCGGAGGCGGCGCGGGCTGTGGCCGGGGTGCCGGGCTGCTTTCGATCCGTACGCTCATGCCGCTGCCTCCAGCCCTTTGCTCGCCAGCCATTCGGGGTTGTAGAGCGTCGAGAGATAGCGAAACCCGCTGTCGCAGAGGATGGTTGCAATGCGTTTTCCGGGGCCGAGCTGCCGCGCGAGCGCCATCGCCCCGGCAACGTTGATCCCCGACGACAGGCCAAGGCACAGCCCCTCTTCGTCGAGCAGCTGACGAACCACGGCAAGCCCCTCGGCGTCCGAAACCCGGAACTGCGTATCGATCGGCGCGCCGTCGAGATTGGCGGTGATGCGGTTCTGGCCGATCCCCTCGGCGACGCTGCTGCCCTCGGCGCGCAGCTCGCCGCACTGATAGTAATTATAGAGTCCCGCGCCATGCGGATCGGTAAGCGCGATGACGATGTCGGCATTCTTCGCCTTGAGGCCCAGTCCGGTGCCCGCGATCGTCCCGCCGGTGCCCGCGGCGCAGGTAAAGCCGTCGATCCGGCCGTCCATCTGTTCCCATATCTCCTCGGCAGTACCGAAGATGTGCGATTTGCGGTTGGCGATATTGTCGAACTGATTGGCCCAGATCGCATTGTCGGTTTCCTCGGCGATGCGGCGCGAGGTGTGGACGA
>JALDYH010000117.1:0-12486 GCA_032154175.1 Sphingopyxis sp.
TGCGGTCGCGGTGCGCGGGGTTCATGTTCGCCTGCACCTTGAACACGAAGCCGGTTACGGCATCGTCGCCCGGCTGCACCGGCGCGGGTTCAGCGGGCTGCGGCTGCGGCCCCGGCGCGTGGTTGGCGAGCGCCGCGAGCAAATCAACGACCCCGAATTCCTTGAGCGCCGACCCGAAATAGACCGGCGTCAGGTCGCCATTGCGGTATGCCGCGCCATCGAAGGGCGCGTAACAGGCCGACGCCAGCTCGGTTTCTTCCTTGAGCAACGCCAGCGCGCGCTCCGAAAGCTCTGCTGCCAGCGCCGGATCGTCGAGCCCCGCAACTTTGGCGCGGTGACCTTCGTACATGCGTGACGCGTCGCCGCCCGGTCGCATGATCGCCGGATCCGCGAGGTCGTAGATCCCCTCGAACTGTCCGCCCATGCCCGCAGGCCAGTTCATCGGACAGACGTCGAGCGCGAGCCGGTCGGCGACCTCGTCGAGCAGTTCGAACGGCGGCAGGCCCTCGCGGTCGACCTTGTTGATGAAGGTGATGATCGGCACCGATCGCAGGCGGCACACTTCGAACAGCTTCAGCGTCTGCGGCTCGATGCCCTTCGCAGCGTCGATCACCATCACCGCGCTGTCGACGGCAGTGAGCGTGCGGTAGGTGTCTTCCGAGAAATCCTCGTGCCCCGGTGTGTCGAGCAGGTTGAAGACGAGACCCGCATGCTCGAAGGTCATGACCGACGATGTGACCGAAATCCCGCGCTGCTGCTCGATCTTCATCCAGTCCGAACGCGCGCGCCGCGCCTGCCCGCGCGCCTTGACCTCGCCCGCGATATGGATCGCGCCGCCCGCGACGAGCAATTTCTCTGTCAGCGTCGTTTTACCCGCGTCGGGATGCGAGATGATGGCGAAGGTACGGCGGTCGGGATGCTTCTGGGACATGGCGCGGGCGCCTAGCAGGTGGGGCGAGATGTGGAAAGGGGCTGGCGTCCGCGCTGCCCCCGACGCATGATCGGCTCATGCGAAGCTTTCTCCTCGCCGCCGCGCTGATCGCCACCCCTGCCACCGCGCAGGAGTCACCCTTCGTCGGCGAATATGGCCTGGCAGAAGGCCCCGATGTCGGTGGCGGGCTGCTGGTCCGAAACGACGGCCGCTTCCAATATGTACTGGCCGCGGGTGCGCTCGACGAGCGTGCGGAGGGTCGCTGGGAGGCGCGCGGCGACATGATATGCCTGACCACCGATCCGAAGCCGGTGCCGCCCACGATGGAGAAGGGCGCGCTGATCGAAGTCGACGACGCAGTCCCCACCCTGCTCGTTACCTGGCCCAACGGAAGAGGCATTCCGGGCGTCGATTTTACGATCGGCTTCGACAGCGGCGACCCCGTCGAGGATTATACCCAGGTTTATGGCTGGGCGATGCCCGACGACGACACGCGCATTCCGCGCTGGGTCGAGGTGCGCGAACCAGTCTATGGCATCACCGCGCCGCGGTACGAGCTGACCGAAGCCGACGGCGGCAAGTTGCGCGTGATCATCGAGCCCAACGATATCGGCGTGGTCGATTTCGACAACGCCTGTGCCGAAAGCACCGAGCGCGGGCTCACGCTGCATCGCGCCGAGGGCGACATGCGGTTCGTGCGGCTTGGGAACCCTTAAAACCACAAAAGCGCGCGCGATAATGTAGAACGAATGCAGGACAGCGCTTTTTGGCCGCTTAGCGAATGTCGTCTTTGGGGTGGTTTTCTGACCGTCTCCTTTGGTGATTCGAGCGTATACTTTGCAGGAGGTGCGCGCCGCCGCCGGGCATCAGTTGATGATTTCGCCTTCTTCGTCTGAGCGCAGTACGATCAGTCGTTCTCTCCACATCTGTAGCGCTTCGGGCGTCAATCTGGTCCAGTTTGTGATTTCGCCGGTGACCTTGAGCGGTGCACCGCTGCGATACGAGCGGGTGGGGTTGCCGGGAAATTTCTTGTCGGTCACATTCGGGTCGTTCTCGAATGTCCCGGTCGGCTCCACGGCATAAACACGTGGAGCTGCGCCGGCTTCGGTCAGTTCCGCCGCAATTTCAGCGGCAAGCCCGGCGCCGTCCACAGTAGCAGTGAAGTAGATGTGGTTCATCACTACGTCAGGACGATAATTCGATCGGTATCCTGCGGTGAGAAAATCACCCACACGCAAATCCGCGATTGTGCCGTGAAAAAACGGTCCCTCGTCCAGCGCTTCGGTCATCGTCATCGTCCTTAGTCTTGTGATCTGCTTTTAGTCAGCGAGCTAAACGGTGCCAACCTGCGCGATCGGTTGGAAGGGACGCGTTACGTCGCGTCCCTTCCCTCTTGCACTGGGTCTTCAAATGAGTCACATCTTTACGTGAACGTAAAGGTAAAGCACCCGCGAGAGGATTCTTCCCCATGACCCTTCCGACCTTCGACACGATCAAGCTCGAAATCGCCGACCATGTCGCGACGATCACGCTCAACCGCCCCGACCGGCTGAATTCGATGCCGCCCGCGATGGCCGACGACATTCGCGCTGCACTCGATCATCTGCCGGGCCTCGGCGCGCGGGCGCTGCTGATCACCGGCGAAGGCCGCGGCTTCTGCTCGGGCGCCGATCTGGCGGGCGACCGATCGGGAGGCGACGCAGTCGGCGGCGGCGCGCGGAGCCGTAATGCGCTGCGCAGCCATTACAACCCGATGCTCCTCGCGCTCGCGAACCTCGACATCCCCGTCGTCGTAGCGGTGAATGGCCCTGCCGCAGGCGTCGGCTGCAGCTTCGCGCTTTCGGGCGATTTCACGATCGCGGGCAAGAGCGCCTATTTCCTTCAGGCCTTCGTCAATATCGGCCTTGTTCCGGACGGCGGCTCGTCGTGGCTGCTGCCGCGCCTCGTCGGCGTACCGCGCGCACTGCAGATGATGATGCTCGGCGAAAAGATCGGTGCCGAACAGGCGGCCGACTGGGGCATGGTCTACAAATGCGTCGAGGATGCCGAGTTGATGACCGAAGCCAAGGCGCTCGCCACCCGCCTCGCGAACGGTCCAACCATCGCGCTCGGCACGATGCGCAAGGTTCTTCGCGACGGCCTGTCGCAGGATTTCTCGACCACGCTCGACGCCGAAGCCAAGGGCCAGTTCGTCGCGGGCGGCACCGCCGATGCGCTGGAAGGCATCATGGCCTTCCAGCAGAAGCGCAAGACCGAGTTCAAGGGCAAGTAATCGCTTCAACCATTTCGTCACCCCGGCCTTCGCGGGAACACCGATGGTATCCGGGTCGCAACAACTGCCCCCTGGCCATCGATCATTCCTGAAGTCGGGGACCGGGATCCGGCGCAGCGTCCTGGCCCGAGTCTATTTTGAAAGAGCATGCGGCACAGGCAATCGCGAGCATCATTGGGTCAGATTGAAACTCTTTCCTTGTGGCGAGAATGAAGGCACATGGACCGACGGCCGCGGGTGCCGCATGCTGCATGGAGCAAGAACCAAGTGACTTCACGGCGGCATTTTAGCAAAGCCGGTTTAATGATGGTGCCGCTGATGGCGGTGCCCTTTGCATGCCTTGTTTCGGTATCCGCCATGGAAGTACAACCCCGGGCGTCCGAAGCAGTGACCGTGCCGATCACCATCGACGCCGATCACCTGCAGGTCGATGTGACGATTAACGGCGAGGGGCCGTTCCACTTCCTGCTCGACAGCGGCGCGGTCAACGTGCTGACTCCCGCGTTGGCGAAACGGCTGGCACTTCCCGAAGGCAAGCGGATCAGTGCGACCGGAACGGGCGGCACGCAACAGGCGACCCGGACCAAGGTCGCCAGCGTCGCGATCGGTGGCGTCACGCTGACCGATCAGGACTTCTATGTCGTCGAACTGCCATCCGCAGCTGTAACCGGGCGGCAAGTCGACGGACTGATCGGTCACGGCTGGCTTGGCAAGATTCCAACCCGGATCGACTATGAGGCGTCGACCCTGACCTTCTATCCGCCGGGCTGGCGCTATGCCGGCGCCGCCCGGCCGGTGCCCCTGACGTTCAAGGGTACCAAGCCGCAGATCGATGCGGAGGTGGACGGCGTAGCTGGTCGTTTCACGATCGATACCGGCAGCGCCGGGTCGTTGACGCTCTATCCTGCCTTTGCCGAGCAGCACGGCCTGGCCGCTCGCTACGGTGCACGCACGCGCATCATGTCCGGTGTCGGGATCGGCGGACCGGTCTTTTCCCTGTTGGCGCGCGCGAACCTCCTGGAATTGGCCGGAAGCCGGATCGAGCGGCCTGTGACCTATCTGTCGCAAGCGCGCGCCGGTGCCGCGACCGACAAGACCACAGCCGGCAGTTTGGGCCAAGGCGTGCTGCGACGTTTCAACCTCGTCTTCGACTATCCGCACGATGTCGCCTATTTCGAACCCAATAATACGCTGGGCGACCCCGATCTTGCGGATCGGTCGGGCCTCCGCCTCGAAGGCGCGGCGGAAGGGTTCCGGATCGTCTATGTTGCCGAGGGAAGCCCGGCCGCGGTTGCCGGATTACGGGCAGACGAGATTATCACGGAAGTGGATGGAGTGGCGGCATCGCGAATCGCCATGAAGGATCTGCGCGCCCGGCTGAAAGGCAGCATCGGATCTGGCGTCACATTGGAGATCGTTGGGCGACCCACCCCGGTCGTCATCGTGCTGAAGGAATTATAGACGAAAGAGTGCGGGCCCCCCCCCCCCCGGACTGACAAAGGAGGGCGAGGTCCACGCGACACTGCACGGCAAGTTGAAAGCCACCTTGGACTTCGTAAACGACAGTCCGAAACCTGATGGTGGACCGAGTTGCCATGTCGGCGGCCTCGCCTTCGCCGCAATGACGCGTCGGACCGGAACTACTCCGCCGCTTCCTCGACCATCACCTTCTTGTAGATGCTCGTGCGCGGATAGGAGCAGAGCCGCATCACCATCGGCTCGAAGAACTCGAGCGGTTCGCTGTCGTAATCGGGATCGAACGCCGGCGCGTCATATTTCTCGCAGAATTCGGCGCAGGCCGCATAATGCGGGCTATCGCGGAACTGGTCGCGCATGTCGCGGTCGAGCCCGAGATAGTGGAAGAAATAATGGCCCTGGAACACACCATGATGCTGGACGATCCACAGATTTTCCTCGGACAGGAAGGGCTTCAGGATCGCCGCCGCGACGTCGGGATGGTTGAATGCGCCCAGCGTGTCGCCAATGTCGTGGAGCAGCGCCATCACGACATATTCCTCGTCGCGGCCATCCCTGTGCGCCCTGGTCGCGGTCTGCAGGCAATGTTCCAGCCGGTCGACCGGGAAGCCGCCGTAATCGCCGCCGAGCAGCTTCAGATGATCGAGGATGCGCTTGCCATTGTTCGGTGCGAACTCCTTCTGTTCGCGCGCGATGATATCCCAATCTTCCTGCGTTCCGTCGATCATCGACCGGAATGTGGCGTGATCGTGCGTCATCTCGTTCATGGCAGCCTCTCCTGTTTTGAGGGGCAGCCTATCCTATTCGTTGTTATTTGCAACGTTATACGATTTGACCTCGGCCTGGGTCAGGCAGCGCCGCGTCGACTTGTCCTCGGCGTTCGCGAGCGCCTTTTGCTGGTACATGACCTCGGTCAGCAGCTTGCGCGATACGCCCATACGGATCAGGAAATCATTGTCCTCGCTCGCGAGCAGCGCGGCATCCTGTTCGATGTCGCCGATCAGCTCCTTGGTCGCATCGGTCCCCATCGCGACGCTCATGTCGATCGCGCTGCGGTCGCCGGTGCGCGTGAACATGTGGACGATGAACAGCCCGCCGGGGTCGATCACGCGCGGCTGGCCGCCCATGAAGATGAAATTGCACGCGCTGAAACAGGCCCAGCCCGCGGGGATGCGCGTCGTCAGGCCGAAGTTCGAGCGGATGATCCGCCCCGCCGCATTGCCCGCGCGCGCGTCGCCGCCCGGCGAGCGCAGCCAGACCTCGGCGACGTCGGGATTGGCGGCAAGCACCGTTTTCAGCCGGTCGGGAAGTCCCGCGTCGATCCGCCCCTCGGCCAGCAGCACCTTGCCGCCCTTCTTCGCAACGGGCGTCAGCTTCATCGTCGCATTCGCCGACCAGTCGGGGGTCAGCGGACAGGTCGGGTTCGCGGGATCCATCGCCGGCTTCGCCGCACCGGTGAGGCAGGCGATGAGCCCGGCGGCCGTCGCGATACGAAAGACTTTACGCCGCAAGGACATAGCGCGCCTGGCCCGGCCCCTTGCACATCCGCTTCGACACGCGCGTCTCCTCGCCCTCGACGATGACGATATCGGTGACGCTCATGCACTGCGACCCATCGGCGAGTTCGTTCTTTGCCGCAACCGTCGACGACCCGCTGACATTCTGACGCGTTTCGCTCGTCCAGTTCGCGGTCGCGCCGACCTCTTCGCCGCGCGTCACTTCCTCGGTCGCCGCGGCCGCCTGCACTTGCTCGGCGGGGTCGAGGCGGCAGGCGATCGCGTCGGTGAGCGTGCCGCTGACCTCGCCGATCGGCACATAGCTGTAGACGCCGGCCTTGCTCGCCGCGTCGGCCACGGCGTCGTTGATCACATTGCCGAGGATGTTGCGGCCGATGCTGTTGCCCTTCTTGCCCTTGGGACAGCCGCCATTGCCTTCTTCGCTGGGTTTGGGCGCAGGCGTCGTCACCTTGCGAAGCAGGCTGCCGAACTGCGCCTGTGCGGGCGCAACCGCCAGCAGGCATGCCGCGAGCACCGCCGGGGTCGCCAATATTTTACGCATCATTCTGTCCACCCTTGCCGCGCCCGATGCCGGGCAACCATGCGACCTTTATAGGGGTGGTTCATGCCACCCGCTGTGATTTTCATCAACTCTGCAACTTATGTCATCCAGACAGGTTGAATTAACGCTGAATATGTCACAGTAACGCCGCCATGCTCTCGCAAAAGACCCGCTATACGATCCGCGCGTTCCAGCATCTTGCCGACCATTGGGGCAAGGGGCAGGTGCAGCTCGCGGATATTGCGGAGGCGCAGAACATCCCGCCCAAATTCCTGACCGTGATCCTGTCGGAAATGGCACGCGAAGGCTTGCTTATTTCGCAGCGCGGGCGCGACGGGGGCTATCAGCTCGCCCTGCCGCCGATCGACATCAGCTATGGCGACCTCGTCCGGCTGACGCGCGGTTCGCTCGCGCTCGTCCCCTGCGCGGCGCGCAACGCGCACGAACATTGCAAGAATTGCCTGCCCGAGTCCGAATGCCGGATGCGCAGCCTGATGCTGAAGGTGCGCGACGACACCGCGTCGATCCTTGACCGCATCACATTGGCCGACCCGATCAAGATGGAACCCCTCTTCGACAAGGAAGAGGCGGCCGAATAGCGTTACCGCGTTTCGGCAGGTCCGTAACAAAAAAAGGCCCGCTTTCGCGGGCCTTTTTTTTTAAATGGTGGAGCCTAGCGGGATCGAACCGCTGACCTCCTGCATGCCATGCAGGCGCTCTCCCAGCTGAGCTAAGGCCCCGTGCCATTTCATCGTGTCGCCCTGGCCAATCCTCTTGGCTGCTGCGACCGGGACGCCGCCTTTAGCAGCGCCATCGAGTGATGCAAGGGGCCAAATGCATCTTGCAATGCCTTTTTTGCCCCCCTGAAACCAAACGCCGAAAAAATCAGGTTTCGACGTCGTCGTCGTCGCTCGTGGCAACGCCCAGATCGTCGTCGCCACCAAGGTCGACGTCATTGTCAGGCGAATCGCTGTCCTCGTCGACATCGACGTCCAGATCCAGATCCTCGTCGGCGGTCTCTTCCTTGACGACCTTGCCGGGCTTTTCGATCTGCTCGAACGGCATCGGCTGCTTCGATTTCAGCACCGATTCCGGAATCCAGTTATAACCGCAATTGATGCAGTTGATCGGATCGTCCTTGGTCAAATCATAGAATCGGGTTGCGCATTTCGGGCAGCTACGCTTCGTGCCCCATTCAGCCTTGATCATATATGCCTCGTAACCCTTTGGAAACAGGATAGAAATATCGGAAGAGCGACGGGGCCTGAATAGCTATCCGTCAAATCGGCGTGCGCCTTGCCAGATTGCAAGGCCGCTGTCAAAAGCCGCACGCCATGACCGATCAAACCGCCACGCCGCGCAGCTTTTCCGCTTCCGTTCCGCTTCAAGGTAGGATCGCGATTCCGGGTGACAAGAGTATCTCGCATCGCTCGCTGATGCTCTCTGCCCTCGCAATAGGGGAGAGTCGCGTCACCGGGCTGCTCGAGGGCCACGACGTCCTCGCGACCGCCGCCGCGATGCGCGCGATGGGGGCGACCATCGAGCGGCGTGACGATGGCGAATGGCGCATCCACGGCGTCGGCGTCGGTGGACTGCTCCAGCCGCGCGAAGCGCTCGACATGGGCAACAGCGGCACCTCTACCCGCCTGCTGATGGGTCTCGTGGCGAGCCATCCGATCACCGCCACTTTCGTCGGCGACGCCAGCCTGTCGGGCCGCCCGATGGGCCGCGTCATCGATCCGCTGGCGCAGATGGGCGCCGATATTTCGGCCTCTCCGGGTGGCCGCCTGCCGCTGATGGTGCGCGGCCTCGCGCCCGCCATCCCCCTCTCCTACCGCCTTCCGATGGCATCGGCGCAGGTCAAAAGCGCGGTACTGCTCGCCGGGCTCAACACCCCGGGCATCACCGAAGTGATCGAACCCGTACCGACGCGCGACCATAGCGAGCGCATGCTGCGCGGCTTTGGCGCCGATCTGATCGTCGAAACCGACGCCGACGGCACGCGCCATATTCGCATCCATGGCGAAGCCGAACTGAAGCCACAGACCATCGTCGTTCCCGGCGATCCGTCGTCCGCAGCATTTTTCCTTGTCGCGGGGCTGCTCGTGCCCGGTTCGGACGTCACCATTACCAATGTCGGCCTCAATCCGACACGCGCAGGCCTCGTAGACGTCCTCAAGCAGATGGGCGGCGACATCGAATTGCAGAACGCGCGCGAAGTCGGCGGTGAACCCGTCGCCGACCTGCGTGTCCGCCACAGCGTCCTTAACGGCATCGACGTCGACCCAGCCGTCGCGCCGAGCATGATCGACGAATTCCCGGTCCTGTTCATCGCAGCCGCGCTAGCCGACGGTCGCACCGTCACAACCGGGCTCGACGAACTGCGCGTCAAGGAAAGCGATCGCATTGCCGTGATGGCGGCGGGCCTCAAGGCGATCGGCGCGCGCGTCGAGGAAACCGAGGACGGCCTCGTCATCGAGGGCACCGGCGGCGACCCGCTGCCCGGCGGCGCGAACGTAGCAGGTCATCTCGATCACCGCATCTGCATGAGCTTCGCCATTGCGGGGCTTGTCAGCAGCGCGCCGGTGACGATCGACGACATTGCCCCCGTCGCAACCAGCTTCCCCAATTTCGAGGCGCTTCTGACTGAATTGCAGGGCGGATAAGGCTGTGACCAAAGTCATCGATCGTTGCCCCGGTCCGTGGCAAGAAAGATGCGACCGGTTCACCCGATTTTGAAGAAACCAAGGATTTCCCACGATGACCCTCATCCACGCCGCCTCGATGGCCACCGCCTTGCTCCTCTCGTCGCTCAGCGGCATCGCACACGCCGGCGAACGCATCGCCGATCCCTTCGACCGCGCCGACGCCAGCTTCTCGCGCTACCCGCTCAATTTGCCCGGCACGCCGCAGGCGGTCGGGCGCCTGACCAACGGCGATGTTTGCGACGATGACGACGAAGGCATCGCCTGCGAGTGGGAAGACGATGCTGGAGTCCATCATATTTTCGCGGGCGATATTCTCGCGATCAAAACGGTCGATGTCGCGATGCTGGGCAACCGCAATATCGCCGCGCTCGATATCGGTGGCGCGCGCGCGCGCAAGGACGTCCTCGCCAAGGTTAGCACCTTCCTGCCCGAAATCGCGATCGACTGCCTCGAGCCTGGCAAGGCCGGCGAAGGCGAAGGCATCGCATCATGCGGCGGCACGTTCGGAAATGGTGGCTGGATCAAATTGCTGTTCGGCGCGGACAACCGCTTGACGAGCGCGCGCATCGACGCGTTCCAGATGAACTGATGATTATCGCTGTCGATGGTCCCACCGCGTCGGGGAAAGGCACGATCGCCAGGGGGCTCGCCGAGCATTTCGGCCTTCCAGTGCTCGACACCGGGCTGCTCTATCGTGCGGTCGGCTATCAGACGCAGCTTAATCATGGCGATGCGGATGATGCGAACGACGCGCTTGCCGCCTGCGACTTTCCGGCCAGCCTGCTGGACGATCCTGCGCTGCGATACGAGACGACCGGCGGCCTCGCCAGCCGCGTGTCGATCCATCCGCGGGTCCGCGCGGCGCTGTTCCAGCGCCAGGTCGATTTCGCTAACCAGCCGGGCGGCGCGGTGCTCGACGGGCGCGACATCGGTACCGTCATCGCGCCGCACGCCGACGCCAAGCTCTTCGTCACCGCGAGCCCCGAGGAACGCGCCCGCCGCCGGCACGCCGAAATGCGCGGACGCGGCGTCGACGTGACGTATGACGCCGTGCTCGCAGACGTTCATGCCCGCGACGCGCGCGATACCGGCCGCACCGACGCTCCGCTGGTCCGGGCGGCCGACGCAATGCTGCTCGACAACAGCGACATGGATCGCGATGCCGCACTCGCCGCCGCGATTGCCTTCGTCGAAGAACGGCTGAAGCACCGCGGCTAAAGCCGGCTTTCCGCCTTGCCTTTACCGAGGCCGAGGACTATATGCGCGCCGTCCGACGGGCTTTCGAGCGGGTCGAGGCATGGTCAAACCGCCGCTCGAACCCGAGCGTCGGGCGCGAGGGGATGTCCCCGTCGCGCCCATTTTGGTTTGTCCATGACTTGCCGGCGAGGGGTTCGAAGGATGCTGCGCCCTGCATCCGGCAGGCGTGGCGGATCGGCCACAAGACCAGCGGAACCAACCGCTTGGCCGGAACAAATGAAGTAAGGAATATCATCTATGGCCACTACGGCTTTCCCGACGCGCGACGATTTCGCCGCGATGCTCGATGAATCGCTTGGTGGTGCCGACGGCGGCTTTGAAGGCCGCGTCGTCAAGGGCACCGTGACCGCGATCGAAAACGACCTGGCAGTGATCGACATCGGCCTGAAGAGCGAAGGCCGCGTGCCGCTTCGCGAATTCGCGATGCCGGGCCAGAAGGCCGACATCAATGTCGGCGACGAAGTCGAAGTCTATGTCGACCGCGTCGAAAACGCCAATGGCGAAACCATGCTGTCGCGCGACCGTGCTCGCCGCGAAGCCGCCTGGGACCGCCTCGAAGAAGAATTCAACAAGGAAGCCCGCGTCGAAGGCGTCATCTTCGGCCGCGTCAAGGGCGGCTTCACCGTCGACCTCGGCGGCGCCGTGGCATTCCTTCCGGGTTCGCAGGTCGATATCCGCCCCGTACGCGACGTCGGCCCGCTCATGGACCTGCCGCAGCCCTTCCAGATCCTCAAGATGGATCGCCGCCGCGGCAACATCGTCGTGTCGCGCCGCGCCATCCTCGAGGAAACGCGCGCCGAACAGCGCTCGGGCCTGATCCAGAACCTGGAAGAAGGTCAGATCATCGAAGGCGCCGTCAAGAACATCACCGATTATGGTGCGTTCGTCGACCTCGGCGGCATCGACGGCCTGCTCCATGTCACCGACATGAGCTACAAGCGCGTCAACCACCCGAGCGAAGTCATCAACATCGGTGACACCGTCCGCGTCCAGATCATCCGCATCAACCGCGACACGCAGCGCATCAGCCTCGGCATGAAGCAGCTCGAAAGCGATCCGTGGGAAGGCGTCGCCGCCAAATACCCCGTCGGTGCGAAGCTCTCGGGTACCGTCACGAACATCACCGATTACGGTGCGTTCGTCGAACTCGAAGCCGGCATCGAAGGCCTGGTCCACGTCAGCGAAATGTCGTGGGTCAAGAAGAACGTCCACCCCGGCAAGATCGTTTCGACCAGCCAGGAAGTCGACGTCATCGTCCTCGAAGTCGACAGCGACAAGCGCCGCATCTCGCTGGGCCTCAAGCAGGCCCAGTCGAACCCCTGGGGCGCGTTTGCCGATACCCACCCGGTGGGCTCAGTCGTCGAAGGTGAAGTCAAGAACGCGACCGAATTCGGTCTGTTCGTCGGCCTGCCGGGCGACGTCGACGGCATGGTTCACATGTCGGACATCGCTTGGGGCATCTCGGGCGAAGAAGCGCTGCACCTCCACCGCAAGGGCGAGGCCGTGCAGGTCGTCGTTCTCGACGTCGACGTCGAGAAGGAACGCATCAGCCTCGGCATCAAGCAGCTTGAAAAGGGTGCTCCGGCCGTTGGCGGCGGTGCCGCTGCTGCGGGTTCGGTGAAGAAGAACGACGTCGTCACCGTCACCGTCCTCGAAGTCCGCGACAACGGCCTCGAAGTCCAGGCCGGCGACGATGGCGCCACCGGCTTCATCAAGCGCGCCGACCTTGGCCGCGACCGCGACGAACAGCGCGCCGAACGTTACCAGGTCGGCCAGAAGTTCGA
>JALDYH010000347.1:0-2773 GCA_032154175.1 Sphingopyxis sp.
AGCTCGTCCCACGCGACGGGCATGTCGCGCGTGTCCATCGGCATCGCGAGCGGGATATGCTCCCAGTCGAATTCGGGTTCGCCCAGAACGACCTCGGCACCGCCATCGGCCGGCGTGACGCGCAGCATGCCGCCCAGCGTTTCGATCACCGCGGGCTTGCCGATCAGCGTTGCGACGCAGCGTGTCGCATTGCCGCATGCCTCGACCTCGCCGCCGTCGGCATTGAAAATACGCATCCGTACGTCCGCCGTCGTCGACGGTTCGAGCAGGATCAGCTGGTCGCACCCGATGCCATGCCGACGGTCGGCGATCGCGTGCGCGCGCGCCGGCGTCATCTCGACGCTGTGCTCGCGCGCATCGATCACGACGAAGTCGTTGCCGAGGCCGTGCATCTTGGTGAAGCGGTCTGCCATAGCCGCGCATGTAAGGGCGCGCGGGCGCGAAGTCTAGCGATGCGGGCCCGGCCCGCCTGCGTCAGGCCGACTTGCGTAGCGGTTCGGCTTCGGCCGCGTCCGAGCCCGCACCGGGGTTGGTCGGCGGCACCATCGGCGCGCGCAGCAGGCCGCGGTCGGCGAGCAGGCGTTCGGTGTCGGCCGCCGACGCGGCGCGACCGAAATACCAGCCCTGCCCCTTGGAGCATCCGAGCCGCGTCAGCTCGATCGCGGTTGCCTCGTCCTCGACGCCCTCGGCAGTGATCGGCATCGCGAGGCTTTCGCCCAGCCGCACGATCGCGACGACGATCGCCTGCGCATCGGGGCTGCCGCGCATCGCGGCGACGAAGCTGCGGTCGATCTTGATCCGGTCGAACGGCAGCGCGCGCAAATGCGACAGCGAGCTGTAGCCGGTGCCGAAATCGTCGAGGCTCAAGGACACGCCCTGATTCTTCAGGCTGGTGACGATCGAGCGCACCAGCGGCAGATTCTCGAACAGCGAGCTTTCGGTGATTTCGACCTCGAGCTGCGCGGCCGGAAATCCGACCTCGATCAGCAGCTTGGTCAGTTTCTGGCTGAACCAGGGATCCTTCAACTGCTGCGGCGAGATATTGACCGCGAGCATGATCGACGGATCCCAGCGCTTGGCGATTTCCATCGCCTCGCGGATCACCTGCAGCGACAGTTCGCCGATCAGGCCGCTTTCCTCGGCGACGGGGATGAAGCGTTCGGGCGGAATCATGCCATATTCGGGCGATTCCCAGCGCATCAGCATTTCGAAGCCGATCAGGCGTCCGCTGGCGATGTCGACCTGCGGTTCGAAATGCGGAATGAACTCGCCGCGCGGCATGCCGTCGCGAATGCCGGTCTCGATCTGGTTGCGGACCTGCACCGCCATTTCCATGCCGGCTTCGAACCAGCAGAAGCGGTTCCGCCCCTCGTCCTTGCAATGATACATCGCGATGTCGGCCTGACGCACCATCGTTTCCATTGTCACGCTGGCGTCGTCGGCGAGCGAGATGCCGAGCGACGCGCCGACGCGGATCTGCTGCGCGTCGTGCGCGACGACATTGTCGAGCGCCATGACGAGTTCGGCGGCCAGCGCGTCGATGTCGGCGCGCGCCGCGGGGTCGAAGACGAGCATCGCGACGAATTCATCGCCGCCGAGCCGCGCCTTGGTGGCATTGGGCGGCAGAACGGCGGAGATGCGTTCGGCCGCCACCTGCAGCACGCGGTCGCCCGCGGCATGGCCGTGGATGTCGTTGACGGTCTTGAAATGATCGAGGTCGAGCAGGAATAGCGCGACCTGGCGCTTTTCGGCGATCGCGCTCGCAATCTGCCGCTGCCCCGTCGCGAGCAGCGCCCGGCGATTGAGGAATCCCGTCAGCGGATCGGTGTCGGCAAGGTAGCGCGCGCGCTCTTCGGCCTCGGTGCGCTCGCGGATTTCGCGGCTGAGGTCCTTGTAGCGGCGCCAGCCGAACAGGATCAGCGCGACGTTGAGCACGAGCGCGGTGGCCAGCGCGCGATCGGGGCCGCCGCCGATACCGATCAGCGCGCGGACGGCCGCCTGCATCACATTGCTGCCCGTCCCCACGAACAACAGGATCGCGGCGACGACAATGCCCCCGGCGATAATGTCGCGTTTGGCGCCCTCGCTGCGGTCGAATGGCTTCGGCGTCGATGTCATATGAATTTGTCCCACCCTTGCGGGCTTTATGGGGGGAAGCGGTGAAATTTGGGTTAAGTGGTGGTCGGAAGCCGCTTGGGGGCGCTTGCTTTTGGCGGCCCTTTTGCGTAGAGGCTGCCGCGTTCGCGCGCATTTTGCGTTCGGGCATATCGACATCCGCGACGGAAAACCTGTCCACGGATACCGCTGGTTGGCGAGGTTTCGCTCACCGGCGTGTTTTGCGTTGCGGGCGTCGTAGGCAAGGATTTGAGGCGCATGTTCGACAGTCTGAGCAATCGGCTTGGCGATGTTTTCGGGAAGCTCCGCGGCCGCGGCGCGCTGACCGAGGCCGACGTGCGCGCCGCGATGCGCGAGGTGCGAATCGCCCTGCTCGAAGCCGACGTCGCGCTGCCCGTCGTGCGCAGCTTCGTCGATCAGGTCACCGATCTCGCGATCGGCCACAATGTCCTGCGCTCGGTCACCCCGGGGCAGCAGGTGGTCAAGATCGTCAGCGACGCGCTGACCGAAATGCTCGGCTCCGAAACCGCCGAACTCGACCTTGCCGTCGCCCCGCCCGCGGTGATCATGATGGTCGGCCTGCAGGGTTCGGGCAAGACCACCACGACCGCGAAGATCGCGAAGCGGCTCAAGGAAAAAGAGCGCAAGAAGGTGCTGA
>JALDYH010000118.1:0-12254 GCA_032154175.1 Sphingopyxis sp.
GATCGGCAACATCACCATCGCGGATCCCGTGATCCTCGCGCCGATGACGGGCGTCTCCGACCTGCCCTTCCGCAAGCTCGTCCGTCATTATGGTTCGGGGCTCAATGTCACCGAGATGATCGCGAGCCAGGCCGCGATCCGCGAGACGCGCCAGTCGATCCAGAAAGCGGCATGGGACCCGGTCGAAGAGCCGGTGTCGATGCAGCTCGTCGGCTGCACCCCCTATGAAATGGGCGAGGCGGCGAAGCTCAACGAAGACCGCGGCGCCGCGATCATCGACATCAACATGGGCTGCCCGGTGCGCAAGGTCACCAACGGCGATGCGGGCTCGGCGTTGATGCGCGACCTCAAACTCGCCGCGGCGCTGATCGACAGCTGCGTCAAGGCGGTGAAGGTGCCGGTGACGGTCAAGATGCGCATGGGCTGGTGCCACGACAGCCTGAACGCCCCCGAACTTGCGCATATCGCGGAAGATCTGGGCGCGAAGCTGGTCACGGTGCATGGCCGCACGCGCAACCAGATGTATCGCGGCGAGGCTGACTGGCGCTTCATTCGCTCGGTCAAGGATGCGGTATCGATCCCCGTGATCGCGAATGGCGACATTTGTTCGGTCGACGATGCGCGCACTGCGCTCGAACAGAGCGGCGCCGATGGCGTCATGATTGGTCGCGGCGCTTATGGCCGCCCGTGGCTGCTCGGACAGGTCATGGCGGCGCTGCGCGGCGAAACCCCGCGCCCCGACCCCGGCATCGACGAACAATATGACGTCATCACATCGCATTATCGTGCGATGATCGACCATTATGGCGAAGTGACGGGCGTCAATATGGCGCGCAAACACCTTGGCTGGTATGTCAAGGGCGTGCATGGATCGGCCGAATTCCGCAACAAGGTCAACCAGATCCCCGGCAGCCGCGACGTCCTCGACGCGCTCGAGCAATTCTACACGCCGTTCCTGAGCAAGGCGGCCGCGTGACCGCGCTCACGTCGAGCATCCCGAGCTTCGACCACGACGAACTGATCCAGTCGCACCCCGTTCCCACGCTGTTGATCGACGGCGGCGGGGTCGTGCTGTTCGTCAATGCCGCCGCCGAGCAGCTCTGCAATGTCAGCCGGTCGGCGATGGTCGGCCGCGTCATCTATGACGTCATCGAAATGGACCGCAGCTACCGCCAGCGGATGAGCGACGCGTCGACCTCCGCGCTCTTTGCGCATCGCACCGAAATTTCGGCTGGCGGGCGCCGCTCGTTCTTCGTCGATATGCAGATGGTGCCCTATGGTCAAAGCGGCCACCGCATTCTCGCGCTCGTGCCGTCGCAAAGCGATGCCGAACTGATGGGCGGCGCGATCGGGCGTTCGGGCCGCGCGGCGGGCGCGGCGGCGTCGATGCTGGCACACGAGATCAAGAACCCGCTCGCCGGCATCAAGGGCGCGGCGCAGTTGCTCGCGCGCAAGATCGACGCCGGCGGCGAACGCTTTACCACCCTCATCTGCGCCGAGGTCGACCGGATCGCGACGCTGATCGACCAGATGGAACATTTTTCGCGCGGTCAGCCGATCGCATGCGGGCCGATCAATCTCTACCAGCCGATCCATCAGGCGATGGAAACCGCGCGTGCACGTCAGTTCGCCGGAGTCCGCTTCGCCGAGGATTTCGACCCCTCCTTGCCGCTGGTTCACGGGAACCATGACGCCATGGTGCAGATATTGCTCAACCTGCTTACCAACGGTTGCGAGGCGCTCGGCGGTCGCGACGACGGCGTCGTCCGGCTGACGACCGCCTACCGGCACGGCTTGTCGATCGACAATGGCGACGGGCGCGGGCGTATCGCGCTGCCGATCGAGGTCAGCGTCAGCGACAACGGCCCCGGCGTTCCCGCGGATATTCGCGGCGACCTGTTCGATCCGTTCGTCACGACCAAACGCGAGGGAAGGGGGCTTGGCCTTGCGCTTGTCGCCAAGCTCGCGCGCGACATGGGCGGCACCGTCCAGCATATCCGTGACGGCGACTGGACCCGTTTCCGCGTCCACCTGCCCGTCGCGCAAAAGGGACGAGCCGCATGAGCAAGGGCAAGACGATCCTGCTGGTCGAGGATGATCCGGCGATCGCCATGATCATTCGCGAAACCCTGGTCGGCGAATGCGGTCATTTCGCGTCGGTCGCCAGCCTCGCAGAACGCAACGCGTGGCTCGCCGGCAACCGCCCCGATCTCATCATCACCGACGTCGTCCTGCCCGACGGCGATGGCATCGATTCGCTATCGCGGGCGACGGTCGATCCAGCGACGCCGGTGATTGTCCTGTCGGCGCAGAACACGCTCGATACCGCGGTGCGCGCGACGGGTATCGGCAGCTACGACTATCTGCCCAAACCCTTCGATCTCGACGAGCTGACCGCCAGCGTCCGCGCCGCGCTGCAACGCCGGGCGGAGCCCGCTGCGCGGGATGCTGCGGCGCCAGCCGACAGCCATGGTCTCGTCGGCCGTGCCCCCGCAATGCAGGCGGTCTACCGGACGATTGCCCGCCTCGCCTCGAACGATCTCGCGGTGCTGATCCTGGGGGAATCGGGGACCGGCAAGGAGGTCGTCGCCCGCGCCATCCACGCGACCGGGCTGCGTCGCGCCGGGCCGTTCGTGGCGATCAATATGGCTGCGATCCCGCGCGAGTTGATCGAAGCCGAACTGTTCGGGCACGAGAAAGGCGCCTTTACCGGCGCGCATAGTCGCAATGCCGGACGTTTCGAACAGGCGGCCGGCGGGACGCTCTTCCTCGACGAGATCGGCGACATGCCGCTCGAGGCGCAGACGCGTCTTCTGCGCGTTCTGCAAAGCAACGAATATTCCACCGTTGGCGGCAATCAGGCGCTGCGCGCCGATGTACGCGTCATCGCCGCGACGCACCGCGACATGCGTACGCTGGTCGCCGACGGGCGATTTCGCGAGGATCTGTTCTACCGCCTCAATGTCATTCCGGTAACGCTGCCGCCGCTGCGCGACCGGCGGAGCGACATTGCCGCGCTCGTCGGCCATTTCGTCGACGTCGGGCGGGGTTCGGGCCTGCCCGACCGGCAATTTGCGCCCGCGGCAATGCAGTGGCTCGAACGTTATGACTGGCCGGGCAACGTCCGCGAACTCGGCAATGTCGTCCAGCGGCTCGCGGTCCTGTCGCGCGATACCGTCGTTACGGTGCGCGATGTCGAGACGGTGCTGCATGAAAACGGCGAGGGCGGCGGCGCCGTCGAACCCGCCGCCATGATCGCGCGCGCGGTCGACGACTGGGCGCGCGAACAAATGGCTGGAGCGACATGCGACGGCGATATCCACGAACAACTGGAGGCCATTGTCGAGGCCGCCCTTTTTCGCCGCGTCCTGCGTGACGTCCGGGGCAACCAGCTCGAGGCGGCACGGCGTCTTGGCATCAATCGCAACACGCTCAGAAAGCGGCTGGGACAGCTCGACATCGACCCGGCGCACCCGTGATCGGCGAAGATAGTCCCGTATTCGGGGCAATTGGGCGACATACACGCAGATTGTGTGTTTTCTATGCAACAGGATTGTCGTAACGCAGCAACAATGGCGCAGTCGTCCTCCCTGACTTTCGATATGGATTCGGACGGTCAGGAGGCACGTTCGGGCTTTTGGCGCTTCGCTGGCCCCGAATATTATACGCTCGCGGTCATCATCAGCGTCGCGATCGCGACCTATATCGTCGTGACGGGGGATGCGCAGAGCGAACGGCTTCTGACGCCGGCGCTGGTGGCCGCGATCATGGTCGCCAACCTCGTTCCGGCGATGGCGCTGATCGTGCTCATCGGCAGCCGGGTTGCGCGGGCGCGGGCCGTGCGATCGATGGCGGGCGGCAACGGCCGCCTCCATGTCCGGCTCGTTGCGCTATTCTCCCTGATCGCGGCCGCGCCGACCTTGCTCGTGGTGATTTTCGCCTCGCTGCTTTTCCAGTACGGGGTCAATTTCTGGTACTCGGATCGCTCGCGCGGCATGTTCGAAAACGCGGCAAGCATGGCGCAGGCCTTTTATGAGGACAGCCAGAAGTCGGTCGGCCTGAACACGACCACGATGGCAAAGGACCTCAGCGATTATCTCACGCGTTATCCGATCGACAGCGTGACTTTCCAGAACGCCTACGGGCGGCAGGTGATACTCCGCGAGCTCAATGAATCGGCGATTATCGAGATTGGCTCCGACGGGATCGCGCGCACGCCGGTGATGGTCGATCCCGATAATCGCGCCGCGGAAACGCGTATCTCGCCACAGACCGTGGCACGGCTCAATCAGGGCGAAGAGGTCGTGGTTCTGCGGAAATCGGACCGGATCGAGGCTGCGACCCGCCTTCCCGGAAGGCCGAATGCCTATGTTTATGCATCGCGCGATGCGGATATCCTCGGGTTCCAGCAATTCGATCGCGCACGGAGCGTGCTCGCGGATTATAATGCGCTGTTTGGCAGATCGCAGCAGTTGCAGTTGCAATTCAACGGGGCGCTCTATCTCGGCTCGCTTCTGCTCCTCGCGCTCGCCGTGATCGCGGCGATCGTCGTCGCCGACCGCATCGTCCGTCCGCTGGGGACGCTGATCGGTGCCACGCGAACCGCGGCGGACGGCGACCTTTCGGTCCGCGTGACCCCGCCCGTCCGCGATGACGAGATCGCCGTGCTGACGCGCGCCTTCAATCGCATGACCGAACAGCTCGAAGGGCAGACCGGCGCACTCGTCAACGTAAACGAGCAGCTGGAAGCCCGGCGCATTTTCATCGAAGCGGTGCTGAGCGGCGTGTCGTCGGCGGTCGTATCGGTCGATGCCGATCGCCGCATCCTGCTCGCCAATGCCGCGGCGGAGCGTTTGATCTGCCAATCGGCAGAGTGTCTGACCGGTCAGCCACTCGACGATGTCGCCCCCGAACTGGCGCGCCTCCTGATCAGCGACGAGCGTGAAGCGATTGTTCAGCTCTCCCGAAAGGACGCCGAGCCCGCGACGCTCGCGGCGAAAGCGGTGGCGCAGGGGGACGGCTTTGTCCTCAGTTTCGAGGATATCACGCAGCAATTGCTCGATCAGCGGCGCGCGGCCTGGTCCGATGTGGCGCGGCGTATCGCGCACGAGATCAAGAATCCGCTCACGCCGATCCAGCTTGCCGCCGAGCGGCTCCAGCGGCGCTTTGGCGACAAGGTCGAAGGCGATGCCGCTACCTTCCGCAAACTGACCGACACGGTGATCCGGCAGGTTCACGACATGCGCCGGATGGTCGACGAATTCTCCAGCTTCGCCCGGATGCCGAAGCCGACGTTCGGCGTTGAGGATGTTCGCGATATCCTGCGCCAGGCGGTGTTCCTGTTCGAGGTGGCGAAGCCCGACATCGCCTTTGCCATCAAAATTCCCGACCAGATCGAGCCGCTCGTCTGCGATCGCCGCCTGCTTTCCCAGGCGCTCACGAATATCGTGAAAAATGCGGTCGAAGCGATTGAAGAAAGGTCAAAAGATTCGGATTCGGTGCCGATCGGTCATATCGATGCCGAACTGGATGCGAGTCCCGGCGGCGAGTTGACGATTCGCGTCACCGACGACGGGATCGGCTTGCCGGAAGCGCGCGATGCGATCGCGGAACCCTATATGACGACGCGGCAGGGCGGGACGGGCCTCGGGCTCGCGATCGTCAAGAAGATCGTCGAGCAACATTATGGCGAACTTGAGTTTTTCGATAATCCGGCGGGGCAGGGGACGCAGGTCACCCTGACGCTCCACCCCGACCGGTTGCGGTCGCTTGCCGGCAAGGGGGGGGAAGCAGGCATGGGGCATGGTGAATCGGTGCCGGGACGCATCCGGAACCGGCAGGACAGAGAAGATCATGGCGCTTGATATTCTGATCGTCGATGACGAACGCGACATTTGCGACCTCGTCGCCGGTGTCATGGAAGACGAAGGTTATGAAGCTCGCACGGCGTCCGACAGCGATTCGGCGCTCGAGGCGATCCGCCAGCGGCGTCCGTCGCTCGCGCTGATCGACGTGTGGCTGCAGGGCTCGCGGCTCGACGGGCTCGGGCTCGTCGAAGCGATCAAGGCGTTCGATCCGACATTGCCGATCATCGTCATTTCGGGCCATGGCGGGCTCGATACCGCGGTCGCGGCGATCCGCCGCGGGGCGTTCGACTTTATCGAAAAGCCGTTCGAAGCCTCGCGGCTGCTCCACCTTGTCGCGCGCGCGACCGAAAACGAGCGGCTGAAATTCGAATATGAGCAGCTGCGTGAAAAGGCCGGGCCGTCGGATGAGCTGACCGGCACCAGCGCTGCGATCAACAATGTCCGCGCGACGCTGAAGCGCGTCGCGGGAACGGGAAGCCGCGTGCTGATCACGGGCGCGCCCGGGGTGGGCAAAGAGGTTGCCGCGCGCGTGCTTCACGGATGGAGCGGCAGGCAGAATGCGCCGTTTCGTGTCATCTCTTCGGCGCGAATGGATCCCGAGACGGTCGAGACCGAATTGTTCGGGTCCGAAGCCGAGGACGGATCGATCCGCGTCGGCCTGCTTGAACAGGCGCATGGCGGGACCCTGTTCCTCGACGAGGTTGCCGACATGCCGCTGACCACGCAGGGCAAGATTTTGCGCGTCCTGACCGACCAGAGCTTCGCGCGCGTCGGGGGGCGGACGATGATCCGCGTCGACGTTCGCATCATTTCGGGCTCGGCGCGCGACCTGATGACCGAAATCGCCGAAAGCCGGTTTCGCGAGGATCTCTATTACCGGCTCAACGTCGTGCCCGTGCATATCCCGCCGCTGCGCGAGCGGCGCGACGATATCGCCAGCCTGTGCGATCATTATATCCGCCGCTATGCCGCCGACCGTCGCGTCGCGCCTCCCGAGATCAGCTCGGAAGCGATGGCAGCGCTCCAGGCGCATGAATGGCCGGGCAATGTCCGCGAACTGCGCAATGTGATCGAACGCGTGATGATCCTCGCGCCCAGCGATCGCCTGACGCGGATCGACGCCGATATGCTGCCTGCCGAGCTGGTGCGCGGCGGGACCGACATCCTGCCCAATTCGGAATCGATCACCGCCATTCCGCTGAAGGAGGCGCGCGAGAATTTCGAGCGCGAATATCTGCGGATCCAGATCAACCGGTTTTCGGGCAATATATCGCGCACCGCGACCTTCATCGGAATGGAACGTTCCGCATTACACCGCAAACTGAAACTTTTGGGCCTCACCGAGAGTTCGGACGGCGAGGGATAGCGGCTTTGCGCTAGACCTTGCTCTTGCTTTGCCGCATATTGCACGCAAGAAGAAGGTCTTGAAAGCCGGAAAACCGGCGCCGTACCCGCGGTTCTACCGCCAAAAACAGGAGGCAAATGTGTCCGATAAAAATCAGAATCTCCAAGATATTTTCCTCAACGCCCTCCGCAAGAGCAAGACCCCGGTGACCATGTTCCTGGTCAAGGGTGTCAAGCTGCAGGGCATCATCACCTGGTTCGACAACTTCTCGCTGCTGCTCCGCCGTGATGGTCAGTCGCAGCTTGTCTACAAGCACGCGATCTCGACGGTGATGCCGTCGCACGATTTCGACCTGTCGCTTCTCGGCGGCAATCTGCGCGACGCGCCCGCGAGCAAGGGCAAAGCGTTGCAGGACGTGTTCCTGAATGCCGTGCGCAAGTCGGACGAGTCAGTGACGATGTTCCTCGTCAACGGCGTGATGCTGCAAGGCGATATCGTCGCATTCGACCTGTTTTGCATGCTGCTCGAGCGCGAGCGCCAGGTTCAACTCGTCTACAAGCATGCGATTTCGACCGTTCAGCCGAACGGCCCGATCAACCTGACCGACAGCGAGCCGGACGCAGAAGCGGACAACGCCTGATCGACCCGGTAATCGACAATGAAGACGAGGTAACGCGCGGCGCCGCCGCGCTTATCGTCGTGCCCGAATGGCATAGCCAGCGCCTCGCGCGTGACCTTGACGCGCGCGCCGAGGAGGCGAGGGGGCTTGCGCTCGCGATCGGGCTCGACGTTGTTGCGGTGCATACGCTTCGGCTGCGTCAGACGCGCGCCGCGACTTTGCTCGGCGTCGGGCAGATCGATGCGATCACGCCCGATATCGCGGCAAAGAATGTGCAGCTCGTCGTTGTCGATGCGGCGCTCAGCCCGATCCAGCAGCGCAACCTGGAAACCGCGTTCGGCACCAAGGTGATTGATCGCACCGGGCTCATCCTCGAAATCTTCGGCGAGCGTGCCGCGACCGCCGAAGGGCGGCTGCAAGTCGAACTCGCGCATCTCGATTATCAGGCGGGACGGCTGGTGCGCAGCTGGACCCACCTCGAACGCCAGCGCGGCGGCTTCGGCTTTCTAGGCGGCCCTGGTGAGACGCAGATCGAGGCCGACCGGCGGATGATCCGCAACCGCATGGCGCGTATCCGGCGCAGCCTCGAGGATGCCCGGCGCACCCGCCAGCTGCAGCGGTCGAAACGGCAGCGCGCACCGTGGCCCGTGGTCGCGCTCGTAGGCTATACCAACGCCGGGAAATCGACCTTCTTCAATCGCTTGACCGGAAGCGACGTCATGGCGGAAGACATGCTTTTCGCGACGCTCGATCCCACGATGCGCGAGATCCGGCTGCCCGGCATCGACAAGGCGATCCTGTCGGATACCGTCGGTTTCGTGTCCGACCTGCCGACCGAACTCGTCGCGGCGTTCCGCGCGACGCTGGAGGAAGTCACCACCGCCGACCTGATCGTCCATGTCCGTGACATCGTTCACCCCGACAGCGAAGCGCAATATGATGACGTGCGCGCCATTCTGAACTCGCTTGGCGTCAATGGACCGCAGGACGGCGGGGCGGGCGATGCGTCGCCGGTAATTCAGCAGATTGAAATCTGGAACAAGATCGACACGGCCGACGACGAACGACGCGCGGCCATTGAGGAGATGGCGGCGCGGCGCCCCGACGTCGCGGTGATATCGGCCGTAACGGGCGAGGGCGTCGAAGCCGCGCGGACCCTTATGGCGTCACAATTGACCGCGCTGCATAAGGTACAGCGCATTTATCTGAGCTATAGCCAGGGCGAAGCGGCGGCGTGGCTTCATGCCCGCGGCGAGGTGCTGGCCGACGAGCCCGAAGCCGAAGGTCATGTGCTGACGGTGCGGCTCGATCCCGCCGACAGCGCGCGTTTCGAGCGCCTCTGGCCGGCTACGGACGCTCCGACGCCTTAACCGCCAGCCAGTGGCTTTCCTGCGCGTCGAGCGGCAAGCCTGACAGACTTCCCCCGGCGCGATCTTCCATGGCGGCAAAACGCCGCGCAAATTTGCCATTGGCATCGCGCAAGGCACCTTCGGCGTCGACGCCAAGGTGGCGCGCATAATTGACCACCGCGAACAGCAGGTCGCCGACCTCTTCGTGGCGTTCGGCGTCGGTCGCCGCGGCCGCGACCTCGGCGAGTTCCTCGGCGATCTTGTCGCGCGGGCCATCGACGTCGGCCCAATCGAAACCCACACGTGCGGCGCGGCCTTGCAGCTTTTGCGCGCGGAGCAAGGCGGGCAACGACAGCGCCACACCGGCAAGCGCGCTTGCTGGGCCATCGGTGGCGCGCTCGGCCGCTTTGATCTGCTCCCATTGCTGGCGGACATCGCCGGTCTTGCCGCCGCCGAAAATATGCGGATGGCGGCGCTCCATCTTGTCGCTGATGGCATTGGCGACATCGTCGAAACCGAACAGCCCGTCGTCCGCCGCAATCTGGCTGTGGAAGATGACCTGGAGCAACAGATCCCCAAGCTCGTCACAAATCTCGGCAGAATCCCCACCGGCAATGGCGTCGGCGACCTCATAGGCTTCTTCGATCGTGTACGGCGCGATCGTCGAGAAATCCTGCGCCAGATCCCATTCGCAGCCGCCATCGGGATTGCGCAGCTGGCGCATGATGGTGAGCAGGCGGTCGATGGGGGATTGGGCTGCCGTCTCGGCCATATGTTTATCCGATAATATATATTATGTTAAATAACTTGAGATTCAGGAGAGGAAGGCCCCTTCGCTACGTCACCGCCTGCCATGTGCGGATCATGAGGAACGCGAGCCCAAAGATCGCCACCCACGCCAGCGCCATCTTGAGCCAGTCGCCCATCGGCAAGCGCCGTGCTAGCAACGAACTCAGAACCAATGCGAACGCGCCCGCGAACCACAGGATTTGAACCGTCGTGTCGCCACTCATAGCTGCACCTCCAGACCGTCATATCCGGGTTCGGCCCCCGGCGGCAATTCGTCCGCAAGGTCGTCATAATCCATCGTATTGTCCATATGCGTGATGATTGCGCGCGGATTGCCGACCTTGGCAAGGCCTTCGAGCGTCATTGCCAGATGCGGATGCGTCGGATGCGGATAACGGCGCAGCGCATCGATGACGAACAGGTCGACGCCTTGGAAGAAGTCGACCATTTCATCAGTAAACTTTGAAAAATCAGTTGCATAGGCAATTTTGTGCGCGCCATCGCTGAAGATCAGGCCGCTGGCCTTGATCGGCCCGTGCGGCATTTCGATTGCCGACACTTCAATGGGGCCGATCGACTGATGATCCTGCAGGTCGATTGGATCAACCGACGCCGGATAGCCGGCATTGCCCGCGAAGGCATAGGTGAAGCGCCATTTGAGGATGTCGAGCACATGGTCGCGCGCATAGACGGGAACGGCCGATCGGCGCAGGTGCATCACTTGACGCAGGTCGTCGAGGCCATGCGTATGGTCGGCGTGCTCGTGAGTCCAGATGACGGCGTCGATCTCGCCCACGCCGGCATCAAGCAATTGCAACCGCATATCGGGGCTGGTGTCGACAAGGATACGAAAGCCGCCGAGCGACACCATGATCGACGCCCGGCTGCGCAGGTTGCGCGGGTTGTCGGGATCGCACTGCCCCCAATCATTGCCGATCCGCGGAACACCTGAAGACGTCCCGCAGCCGAGGATTCGCAACCTCATGATGCGTCGAACGTCATTGCCGCGCCTTATTGAAAAGCGCGTAAAAATTGGCGCTTGTCGCGGCACTCAGCGCGTCTTCGTCCTCGCCGCGCAGCTTTGCAAGGAAGGCGAGCGTATCGGCAACAAAGGCGGGCTCGCCGGTTTTGCCGCGATGCGGGACGGGGGCGAGGAAGGGGGAATCGGTCTCAATCAGCAGCCGGTCCAGCGGCAGCCATTTTGCCGTAGCCTGGAGATCGGCGGCGTTCTTGAAGGTGACGATACCCGAGATCGAGATGAAGAGTCCGAGGTCGAGCGCATGCCGCGCAAAATCGTCGCTCGCGGTGAAACAGTGGATCACGCCGGGGAACACCGCCCTGCCCATTTCTTCGCCGAGCAGCGCCAACGTGTCCGCCTCGGCATCGCGCGTATGGACGATGATCGGCAGGCCGGTTTGCTGCGACGCGTGAACATGACGGCGAAAGCTGTCCTGCTGCCGCGCGCGGTCGCTCTTGTCGTAATAATAGTCGAGCCCGGTTTCGCCTATGGCTATTATGCGGGGATGTGCGGCACGTTCTATTAGCCTGGCGGTGTCGACGTCGGGGTGGTGGTCGGCGTCGTGGGGGTGGATGCCGACGCTGGCCCAGACATCGTCGTTCGCTTCGGCGGTCGCGAGCACGTCCTCCCACTCGCTTTCGCGCGTCGCGATGTTGAGCATTGCGGTGACCCCGCGCGCGCGCGCGCGTTGCAGTACCTCGTCCTGCTGCTCGGCGAGGCCCTTGTAGTTGAGGTGGCAGTGCGAATCGACGAGCATCAGGCCTCCCCTTCTCCTTCGGGCAGGTCGAGACGCGGAAAGATCGGCTGAGGCTGACCAAGCGTGAAGCCGCTGGCGGCGAGCTTCGCGAACCATTCCGCGTCGCCAAGCGCGCCAAAATCGCGCGCTTCGATACCCATCTGGTCGAGCATCGTGTCGGCGGCCGCCGGCACGACCGGACGGATCGCGATCGCCAGCGTGCGCACCGCCTGGAACAGGGTCATCAGCACCGCGCGCATGCGTTCGGGGTCGGTCTTGCGCAGTGCCCAGGGCGCCTGCGTGTCGACATACTGGTTGCAGGCGAAGACGGCGCGGATCCAGTCTTCGATGCCGACCGAGAAAGCGAGCTGCTCGAATTCGCGCGGCAGGCGGACCGCCGCCATGTCGGCGAGGTCGGCAAGCAGATCGATATCGTCCTGCGAAGCCGTATAATCGGCCGAAAGCGCGCCATCCAGATTCTTGAAAATCATCGACAAGCTGCGCTGCGCCAGATTGCCGAAGCTGTTCGCA
>JALDYH010000348.1:0-2756 GCA_032154175.1 Sphingopyxis sp.
CTCGCCGTCGGGCGGCAATGTCGGCATCGCCTTCGCCATCCCGGCCTCGACCGCCCGCGAGGTGGTTCAGGACCTGATCAAGGACGGCGCGGTGCAGCGTGGCTGGCTCGGAGTCGAGATCCAGCCGGTGACGCCTGAGATCGCGCAGGACTGGCGCGTCAGCACCGCGTCGAACCAGCCGCAGCGGCGCTTGCGGCCGGTGACGGTGCCGAATTCGTGGCCGCGCTCGCCCAGACGCTGGCCGGTCTCGTCCTCCAGTTCGGTCGGGAACGGGCCCGAGCCGACGCGGGTGGTGTAGGCCTTGACGATGCCCAGCACGAAGCCGGTCGCCGAAGGGCCGAGGCCCGAGCCGCTGGCGGCGGTGCCCGACACGGTGTTGGAGCTGGTGACGAACGGATAGGTGCCGTGATCGACGTCGAGCAGCACGCCCTGCGCGCCTTCGAACAGGATACGTGCGCCAGCCTTGCGGACTTTCTTCAGGCGCTTCCAGACGGGCTGGGCGTATTCGAGCACATAGTCGGCGATTTCGGCGAGGTCGGCGACCAGCCGCTCGCGGTCGATCGGCGGCTCGCCGAAACCGGCGCGCAGCGCATCATGGTGCGCGGTCAGGCGGTCGAGCTGCGGTTCGAGTTTGTCGAGATGCGCGAGGTCGCAGACGCGGATCGCGCGGCGGCCGACCTTGTCCTCATAGGCGGGGCCGATACCGCGCCCGGTGGTGCCGATCTTGCCCGCGCCCGCGGCGGTCTCGCGCAGCGCGTCGAGGTCGCGGTGAAAGGGCAGGATCAGCGCGCAATTGTCGGCGATCGCAAAATTCTCGGGATTGATCGCGACGCCCTGGCCGCGCAGTTTGGTGATCTCGTCGCGCAGCGCCCACGGGTCGAGCACGACGCCGTTGCCGATGATCGACAGCGTCCCGGTCACGATGCCCGAGGGGAGAAGCGACAGCTTGTAGACCTGTTCGCCGACGACGAGCGTATGGCCGGCGTTGTGACCGCCCTGGAACCGGACCACGGCGTCGGCGCGGCTGGCGAGCCAGTCGACGATCTTGCCCTTGCCCTCGTCGCCCCATTGCGACCCGATGACGGTAACATTTGCCATGACAATGTCCTGCTGTGCGGGGCCATCCTGACCCGGCGCGGCCTTAGCGGATTTGGCCGGAGAGGCAAGGGCGGTGGTATGGTTGCGCCGCTCTTTTTGGCAGGGTAGCGAGGCGGAAAGAAGGATGCCCGTGATGATCGAACCCGATGCTCCCTATCATGCCCATATCTATTTCGACGATACGGAACGCGCCGCCGCCACTCGACTGCGCAACGGTTTCGGTCGCGACTCGGCGATCCTCTTCGTCGGCGATATGACCGACGGCCCCGCCGGGCCGCATCCGATCGCGCAATATGAGGTGCATTTTCAGGGTGCGGCGGTTCCGGCGGTGGTCGCGGCGATCGAAGCGACGGGGCTGCGCGCGCTGGTGCATCCGCTGACCGACGACGACCTTGCCGATCATACGACGCTGGCGCATTGGATCGGCGAACCTGTCGAACTCGACGTGACCGTGCTCGATCCACCCGGGATCAACCAAGGCATTCCGCGTTTCGGAATTTCGGACTTTTAGGCTTCGACCGGCCCGTCGGGACCGAGCGTGAACCCGCAGCCGAGCGCCCGGGCATCGTCGCTTTCGGACAGCGCCGCGACCGTCTGCCAATCATCGGCGCGAAGACTCGCTGCGAGCGCGGGATCGTGGCCGAGTGGCAGGAAGATACGGCGCTCGGCGTCATTTTCGGCGCCGAGGCCCGCGTCGATCAGCGGATCAGGATAGAGCGAGAAGCCGACGGCCGATTCTTCCTGTTCGCCGACGGGGATCGAATATCCGCCGCCGCGGCCCACGGCGTCGCCCTGGCCCGGCACGAATATCTGGAAGCCGAACCAGCTTTGATAGGCAAAGCCGTGGCGTTCGGTCGGGTCGAGCGTCAGCGTCACGCGGTCGCGGATCGGGGCGGCGATGGCTTCGAGTGCGTCGATCCGTGCGGTGAGTACGCCGCCGGTGTCGAACGCGCGAAGATCGGCGATCGCCTGATCGAAGGGACCGGTAGCGCGGAGCAAAGGCAGATAGGCTTCGGCGCCGAGCCGCGTGAGCGCGCCGGCGTCTTTGGCGTCGAGCTCGTCGCGCAGTTGCTGGATGTCGGCAGCGACGGGTAGCGGGCCACCCGCGAGCAGGTCGACGACGTCGGGAAGGGTGAAGTCGATGGTGACGGGGCCGATGCCTGCCGCTTCGAGCGCATCAATCGCGACGGTCACGATCTCACGCGCTGCGGCGACGCTGTCGCTGCCGATCAGTTCGGCACCGACCTGCAGCATTTCGCGCGCCGGGCGGAGCTGGCTTGCGCGCAGTTTGACGACCTGCCCGGCGTAGCAGAGCCGCAGCGGGCGCCGTGCCTTGGCGAGCAGCGAGGTCGCAATGCGCCCCACCTGCCGCGTGATGTCGGGGCGGAGCGCGAGCGTGCGCTGCGACACCGGGTCGGTGAAGCGGAGCAGGTCGCGCGTCGAACGCTCGTCCTCGCCGCCGAGTGTCTCGCGGAATTCGGCGAGCGGCGGCGACACCCGGCCATAGCCATGCGCGCGCATCGCATCGACGAGCGCGCGGGTGACGCGCGACGCGGCCTCCGCCTGTCGGGGGAGGCGGTCGCGCAAACCTTCGGGCAGCAGGGCAGGGGCCTTGATCATGCGTGCGGCCTTAGGCGGGGGGGGGGGGGGGGGGGGGG
>JALDYH010000349.1:0-2754 GCA_032154175.1 Sphingopyxis sp.
AGCGATTTCCGAAGCCTATTGGAAGCATGGCGTGCGCACCTTCTCGCTCGACACGCTCGACGAACTCGAAAAGATCGTCCGTGCGACCGAAGGCGCGCAGGATCTGAACCTGCTCGTGCGTCTGCGTGTCTCGTCCGATCATTCGAAGCTCAGTCTCGCTGCCAAATTCGGCGCCGAGGCCGACGAGGTCGTCGAACTGCTGATGGCGACGCGCCAGGCGGCCGATGCGCTCGGCATCTGCTTCCACGTCGGCAGCCAGGCGATGACGCCGCACGCCTATGCGCAGGCGATGGAACGCGTCCGCGCCGCGATCGTCGCGGCGTCGGTCACGGTCGACATCATCGATGTCGGCGGCGGCTTCCCTTCGTCCTATCCGGGCATGGAGCCCCCGCCGCTCGACGCCTATTTCGAGACGATCCACCGCAGCTTCGAAAGCCTGCCGATCAGCTATTCGGCCGAACTCTGGTGCGAGCCGGGCCGCGCGCTGTCGGCCGAGTACAGCTCGTTGATCGTGCGTGTCGAAAAGCGCCGCGGCGAGGAACTGTATATCAACGACGGTGCCTATGGCGCGCTGTTCGACGCCGCGCACGTCGGCTGGCGCTTCCCCGTCACGCTGCAGCGTGATGTGGAGAGCGATGCCGAGATGGTGCCGTTCAGCTTCTATGGCCCGACGTGCGACGATCTCGACCATATGGCAGGCCCCTTCTTCCTGCCGGCGGACATCAAGGCGGGCGATTTCATCGAAATCGGCATGCTCGGCGCCTATGGCTGCGCGATGCGCACGAAGTTCAACGGCTTCGGCGCCGACGAGACCCATGTCGTCAGCGACGAACCGATGGTCAGCCTCTACACGGGCGAAGTCGAGCAGGAACGCCGCAGCGCGACGGTGACCAAGCTGTTCTGACTAACCCCGATACGGAAAACAGGGGGCCGGCGCAGCGATGCGACCGGCCCCTTCTTCATTCGCCATGCCGGACGCGTCAGCCGCAGTCGATCTCACCCCGCATCACCGGAACGCATGTCCCGCGCAGCGTGGCGCGGATGCCGTCGGGCGTCCGGCGGGCCGTGACGTCGAGCAGGCTCGGCCGCCCCATTTCGACGCCCTGGTGGATTTCGAACCGCGCCTCGTCGTTCGCAGGTTCGAACGACAGGAGCAGGCAGGCGAGCGGTGCATTCGCGCTGCCCGTCGCCGGGTCTTCCCACGTTCCCGCGAGCGGCGCGAACATGCGCGCGCGTAGCGTGCGGCCCTGCTTGCTATAGACATGGATCGACAGACGCGTGCCGAAGTGCGGACGCGCCGCCAATGCATCACGGAACGCCGCCAGATCCGGATCGCAGCGCGACAGCGCCGCCCCGTCCACTTCGGCGATGACATAGGGGTTGCCGACCGACGCGACGATCGGCGGATGCGTCGTCACCACGATATCTCCGGGCGCGAGCCGCAACATGCCGGCAACCACTTCGGGCACCACCGTTTCGCCGAGGCTGAGTGGCTGGGGCGCCGCGACCTTGGCGCCGACGGGTGCCCCGTCAGCATCGCGTTCGACTTCGACCTCCACGATCCCGGCAGGAACCTCGAACGTCGCTGTCGCAAGACCCGGGTCGGCGGCGGCGAGGACGAACGCCGTTCCGACCATGGGATGACCGGCGAAGGCCATTTCCTCGGTGCGATTGAAGATGCGAACGCGGGCGGTGTGCCGCGGATCGGCGGGCGGCAGAACAAAGGTCGTCTCGCTCAGGTTGAATTCCGCCGCCACCGCCTGCATTACCGCATCGGGCAGGTTTTCGCCGCCGGTCACGACCGCCAGCGGATTTCCGCCGAATCGGGTTTCGGTGAACACATCGACGGTGGCAAAGGGCAGCAGGGACATGGTGTAACTCCGTTCGGCTGGAGCGTTCGCGTTGACATATAGTTCGTTAATTGGCAAATTAACAATATGACTGACGCCGACCTGTTCCGCGCGCTGGGGAACGAGCGCCGCCTTCAGATCCTCACCTGGCTGAAAGACCCTGCCGCCCATTTCCCGCCCCAAAGGGACGGCGACCTGATCGACGACGGCGTCTGCGGGCAATCGATCGCCGAGAAGCTCGGCATCAATGCGTCGACGCTCAGCGAGCATATGCGCGTCTTGCAGGGCAGCGATCTGGTGACCGCGAAGCGCATCAAGCAATGGATATTCTATCGCCGCAACGATGCGCGGTTGCGCGCGCTCGCGGCGGTGGTCGGAACGATCTAGACCGCTGCAGGAACGAGAGGATTTTGGAATAGCCAGATCGAAAGGCGCTGCTAGATTACCGCGCCCATGCAGCCCTTCCATCATCTCCTCGCCAATAGTCTGATCGCCAACATCACCAATTTCACGGTGTGGTTCGCGCTGACCTTCTGGACGTTCCTCGAAACGCGGTCGGTGTTCGCGACGGGTATGATTGCCGGCATCTACCTGGTGCTGACAGCGATGCTGGGCATCTGGTTCGGCAGCCTTGTTGACCATCATGGCAAGCGCCGCATGATGATGGCGTCGAGTATCGCCTCGCTGATCCTCTACGCGCTGGCCCTTGGCGGCTACATGCTCGATCCCGACATTCGCGGCGCCGACGTTAAAAGCATCACGCTCTGGCTCTTCGTGCTCGTCTCGATGCTTGCCGTCATCGTGGGCAATATCCGCATGATCGCGCTGCCGACGCTTGTGACCTTGCTGGTGCCCGAGGACCGGCGCGACAAGGCGAACGGCCTCGTCGGCATGGTCAGCGGCA
>JALDYH010000119.1:0-12215 GCA_032154175.1 Sphingopyxis sp.
GCGGCTGCCTGACCAAGGCGGTGAAGGAAGACATCATCGACACCTGCCAGAAGACGGTGCGGCTCGAGGATGCGTTCATCGACCTCGCCTTCGAGCAGGGCCCGGTCCCCGGCATGACGCCGAAGGAGATCAAGCGCTACATCCGCTACATCGCCGACTGGCGCCTCGGCCAGCTCGGGTTCCAGCCGATCTACATGATCGACGAGCACCCGCTCCCCTGGCTCGCCCCGCTGCTCAACGGCGTCGAGCACGCCAACTTCTTCGAAACGCGCGCGACCGAATATTCGAAGGGCGCGACGCGCGGCGAGTGGAATACCGTGTGGAACAGCTTCGACAGCCGCAAGAAAGCCAAGACGAGCGACGACGCGGCCCCCGTCAACGACGCCGAAAGCGACGGCGAGGACATGTTCAAGCAAGCCGGCATCGCCGCCGAATAAGCCATGCCCCCTCCCCCGAGCGGGAGGGACCGATTTGTGATCCCCGGCGCAAGCCGGGGCCCCACCGACCAAAGAGCCACGCCCGCGACCGGACGCAGGCCAACAAGACGTCAGAGGCCAAAATGACCGAAGAAAAAAAACAGAAACTCCTGATCCTCAGCCAGCCGCAGCGCGCAACCCTCGAAGGCCTGTCGAACCGCCGCCCCCAGCTCCCCACCGACCCCGCCCGCGACGAACTCGTCACGCTGGGCCTCGTGGTCAAACAGGGCGCCAAATGGGCACTGACCCCGACGGGCAAGAAGGTGCTGGCGGCGAACTCGAACCGGCGGAATTCTGGCGGGTTTTCGGTTTAGAGTTTATTCTTTTCCAAACGCGTTCTTAAACGGGTTTGCAACGAATCAAACAGACAGTGACAATGACTGCCTAAAACGTTACTAAGATTGCGATACTACAATAAAGCAATCGGAGGGGCGATTGACTAACTATAAGGCTCGCTTTGACGAGCAAACGAACATCGCAATGCAGGCGCTAAACGGGAAGAGAGAAGATTTCCGCAATAATTTTTACGGCTTTGACCCCGCCTATGTACGTCGCCTGTTAGAACGAATAAGCACATCTTTACAGAAACTTGACGAAGGCAAAATCAATCATCCGGTATTCCTAGCTGGGAAAGGCCAGTCATTCCCTGAAAAAGCAATACAGCTAATAGGGTCAATTCCCTCTGCTATAAACGATAGCGGAATCACACATTTTATAAATTCGGTTCTTCCCGATCTGGTTTTAGTCGACGAGGGGTTGTCAAAGGCCGTTGGGATAAATGAGATACGGGCTGCAGAGATAAAATCCAGCCAGCTCCGCTCTATTGAAAAGTACACAGATTGGTCAAAGAACGCCTACACCCAAATTCTCGCGTCCAAATCCAGCACCGAAGCAGCAGGTAAAGAGGCCAAAGCAAGCAAGGAGGCTATTTCCCACCTTGCCCAAGAGGCTGACGTCGACGCAAAAAAGATCAAAGAAATAAGGACAATAGCTGCTCGTCTCAGCTCAGGCACCAAGACTAGTCCGGCGCTATCAACACTAATCAAAGAAGCACAGATCAAAATAAATGAGCTTGATGAGAACGGGGATAACGCAAAAAAAATACTCGCCGCAATTGAGACTAAAGAAAAATCCATCTCCGCTTTAGAGAAATCCGCAAATGAGGCAATGTCGCGGTTAGCGGAACAAGATGTTAAAGCGAATGACATTCTTAATAATGCTACGCAGGCAGGACTCGCAGGAGCATATAAGCTAGAAAGAGACAAGCTTGCCAAGCAGCAGTTTTATTTTGCCTGCGCTTTTTACGGAATTATTTCTCTAGTAGTTCTATACGCTGCCGTATTCATCGTACCTATCGCCAGCGAAATTATCCTCAACCACAAAAATCAGGCTGTCACGATAAGCGAAAGCGGCCTACTTCTTTTCGTGCGTATCTTGATCGTCCTACCAGCGTTCTGGGCGCTAATATTTACTAACAAGCGGTTTGTTTATCTCGAGACTCTTCAAATGGACTATGCTGCAAAAGCTGTAACCGCGCTGGCCTACTCGGGTTATAGGGATGAAATGAGCGATGATTCCGGCCTGAGCAGCCGTCTACGGGACGGCTTGGTCACGCGCTTCGTTGAACACCCTTCTCGACTATTAGGAGAAAAGGTTGAAAGCAGCATCAGCATTACAGACCGAGAGGGGTCGAAAGTTGTAACGGAGAGCCATTCGCCCGAAGCCGAGCCCATACATTATTTTGATCGCGACAGTGGAAAAGGTGAAGAATAAATGTACCATTAGCGGTCGGCCATGGACCCCGGATCAAGTCCGGGGTGACAAGGAGAAGGAAGAAGAGGAGAAAATCCTCGCAGCCCACCCCGCGAAATATTCGCTTTCCTACATTATCGCGCCATGCCAGCCTTCTTTCCGGCTCTTTGATCTTGTCGGAAAAAACGGTCGCAGCCCCTGTGCGGGCAGTGTCGCGGCACGGCGCGCGCCGGCAGCGCCCTGTCCACCACGGGTATTATTATACCGGGACGTAGCGTGACCTTCGTGACCTTTGGAATATTGTTGCGCGTCGTCGATGCCGGTTCGCGGGCCAAAATAGCGAGTGACGCTCAAGCCCGTGCGCGCTTCCGGCGCCGGGGGGCGCCCCCCCCCCCCCTCAATTCATCACCGACCCCGCCGGAAACCCGCGCAGCCCCGCGACCGCGAACATCACCCCGCCGCGCACCGCCTCGGGCGAATCCTCGAGCAGGTAGAGTTTCACCAGTTCGCGCGTCACCTCGCTGTCGTCGTCGACGACCAGCCGCAGCGACGCGATGCCGAGGTCGTTCTTCGCGATCACCACGTCGCGGATCAGCGGCAGCGGCCAGCTATCCTCGCTGCCGCGGTACAGCCGCGCGCCGTCGTGCCATATAAAGGCGCCCCGCCGCCGCCAGGCGCGATAGAAGGCCGCGAAGCCGAGCAGCGCCACTATGATGCCTGCGCTCGCCAGCAGATTGCCGAACAGGATCGCGCGCAATATGTCGGCCGCGCTATCGCCCCACGCGACGCTCGCCTGCCGCCCAATCAGCGCCGCGGCGGCGAGGCCGCACAGCAATTGCCCCGCCAGCAGCGGCTTCGCCTTCAGCCGGCCGATCACGATCTGTCTGGAAAACCCGCCTGTCATCGCGGGCGTACATAGGAAGCGCAGGCACGCGGCGCCAGTCCGCGTACAGGATCGAAACGGGACCCGCGTCTCTTTCCTGCGTCGCTCCGGCGTGCCGGCCCTTCGCCGCTTGCTCTTTGACGTGTCGAAATCCGCCGACCGCAGCGGGGCTAACCGCCCCGGCGCTGCGGTGAGCCGCCGTCCGCCCGGCGCGATCGCTGCTATACTGCGCCCGAAAGGAGAAAGCCCATGCAGGCCGTAACCGAAGGCGACCGCCGCAAGGAGGTTCGCGTCCTCCTCGATCAGATTCAGGCGCATCCCGAACGCGACTGGACGACGGCGCGCCGGCGCCTCGCGACGCTGAACAAGCTGATCGCAAGGACGCCCCGACAGCAGCCGAACTAGCCACTCGTCGCCCGCACGCGGCCATCCATCGCAATCGGCCGCACCCCGTGCAACAATCGGACATTGTGCAAGTTTCTTCGGTCAAGGCATCGGCGCCGCCCCCTTCCCCCCCGCGGGGCGGCGCCGATGCCTAACCATGGAGACAGACATGCGCAAAGTCCTTGCCCTTCTGACGGTCGCCCCCGCCCTCCTCGCTTTCCCCACCTTCGCCCAGCTCGCGCCCGACGGCAGCGCGAACGTCAATCTTGTCGGCAAGGTCGGACTGAACGGCGGCGCGGTCGAAACCGCGGTCGATGGCGTGACCAATCCCGTCGGCGGCACGGTCGACCGGGTCGATGGCGCAGTCGGCAAGACGGTCGATACCGCCAACCTGACCCTCGCCACCCGCGAACAGGTGCGGGCCGGCGCCGAGCTTTACGACACCGGCGGCAACAGTGTCGGCACGGTGCAGAGCGTCGATGGCGACACCGCGGTCGTGGTCCGCGACGGCAAGCTCTACAATGTGCCCGTCGCCGAAATCTATCATGGCGCGGTCGGCGCGACGCACGGCCTCGTGACCAAGCTGTCGCGCGCCGAGATTCAGGCGCGCACGACCGCCGCGATCGAATCGCGCTGAACGGAACAAGCCGCGGCGACCCCTTGCAAAAAAGGGAGGTTGCCGCGCGCGGGGAGCCGGGTGCACTCGGCTCCCCTCTTCTTCGCTCTTCGCGAAACCCGTCGTGCCTGCGATCGGGGAGCGGGCCGGGATGCGGCCCGCTTTCGCGCTATCGGCGCCGCGCCGCGTTCGGCCGCGTCACATCGGCTTTCTGACCTGTAAAGAAAATGGCCCGCCCCGGGGAAGGGGCGGGCCAGTCCGGGTGCCGGCGCGCCGGATTGCGCCGCCGGCCCTCTGTTGTCCGGTGGGGATGGACTATTCGGCTTCCTCGAACAGGTCGACCGCGTTCGCGGCGTTCGCCGACAGGCGCACCGTGTCGCCTTCGACCGCAGCGACCAGACCCGCGGGCAGATAATGATGCTTGCCGTCGCCGCTGTCGGCCTTGGTCAGCTTGATGCGTTCGCCGTCGAGATGATCGACGGTGCCGATGTGGACGCCGTCGGCGCCGATGACGTTCATATCTTCCTTGATCGCGCTATGGTCATGCTCTGCCATGGTCATTCTCCTTGCCGCTCCGGGGAGGGGAGCCTGACCATCATACGCGCAGATGACGAGTCGGCTCCATAGGCTTGGACGAGCCGCCCCAAAGCCGCGCCCGCTTCCCAATCCCGCCGCACGGCGCTACCCTCTCGCGATGCGCAATCACCTCGCCTTCGCCGGCCTCGCGCTTCTGGCCGCGCCGCTCCCCGCCCTCGCCTGCTCGGTCGCACCCGGCTACCGCGTGCCGACCAACATGGAACTGGTCGAACGCGCCGACCTCATCCTGCTCGGCACCGTCACCGACGGCGACTTCGAACCCGACAGCGAGCCGCAACAGATGATCGCGGTCGAACCGGTCGAGGCGCTCAAGGGCGCGATGCCGAACGCCCCGATCGCGCTGCCCGCGATGATCGCGACCGACGCCGGGATACAGCTCAGCAATCCCTATGAACTTGCGGAAGCGCATCCGCAGAGCCTCGCCGGCGCCTGCGTCCGCTATGTCTTTCCGCGCGGGTCGCGCGTGCTCTTCTTCCTCGATCGACAGGACGGCACCTGGCGCGAAGCCGGCGGCCCGTTCAGCCGCTGGGCCGAGGATGTGCTGACCGACGATGCCCCTTGGCTCCAGGCGGTGCGCTTTTATATCGAAGTCGCGAGGCTGCCCGAAGAAGACCGCGCCGCCCCGCTCTCCGCGCGGCGGGACGAACTCGGCGCGCTCGACGACGATCCGGTGGCGCAGCTGATCGCCGCCGACATCGACCGCCAGCTCGCCGGACCGAATGCCCCGCTGCGGGACGATCTGCCCCAGCCGCCCGATGACGCCGACGCCGAAACCGCGGCCGAGACGGAGGAAGCGACGGCCGATGGCGTCATGGAGGCGGCCGAAGCCGCGGCGGATGCGACCGATGTCGCGGTCGAACCCGACATCTCCGGTCCCGAGGCCTGACCCGCCAATGCGGCTGCCGACCTATGTCTACAGCCTGATCTATCCGGGCTTTCTGGGCAGCTTCATCTATGGCTCGCTCACCGCCCCCTTCCCCGACGCGCTGCACGTCTGGGCGGCGCTGCTGATGCTCCTCTATTTCGGCGCGCAATATGGCGAGGGCGCGATCGCGGCCTTTCCCGGACCCGACGGCAAGCTTCGCTACCACGCGCCCGAGGCCACCGTCGACATATTGGAAACGCTCGCGATGGCTGCGATCATGGCCGCGATCGGCGTGTTCGGCGGCGCGCCGACCGGACTCGTCGGCCGCTTGTTCGACGCGGGCAACAACGCCGATCACTGGCTGTGGATGGCGCTCGCCTTCGCGCTGCCGCCGATCGCGCGCGTCGCGCTTTCGATTATCGGCCGCGATCCGAACCGCCCCAGCCACGACGTCAAGGCGCACGCAAGGCTGACCTTGCTCTCGCTCGCCGCCGCGGGCGGCGCGGTGGTTGGCCTCGTCCAGCCGGTCGGGGGATTGGTAGTGATCAGCATCGCGCTCGCCGCCTATCTCTTCGCCTTCATCTTCAAACCATCGCTCGGCCGCGGCACGGTGCACGAGGCGCTGTGGGGAACCCCCGGCGAGGATTAACACCAGGGACGGCGGCGTCCCTCCCACGGCCGCGCCAGCCCTTCGGCGACCAGCACCGACCCGACGCTTGTCCCCCCGCGCGTGACGATGCGCAGCTTGCGGCCGTAACGATCGGCGTCGCGCCCCGCGCTTTCCAGACTGAACGTGCCCGCGTTCAACCACTTCCGGAGCCGCCCGGTCGCCGCATCGCCCAGCGCGGCCTCTTCGGCGCAGCGCGCGGGGTGCGTTTCCGGGGTGTCGATGTCGGCGATGCGATATTTATCGCCCGCAAACCAGAAAGTATCTCCGTCGACGACGCAATTGCTGCCGCCACCGCTGTGGCAAAATCCGAAGCGCGCCGACAGTGCATCGGCAGCCACCGTCGCCTCGCCGCGCGAAAAATGTGCGGCGAGGGGAGCGGACAAGGCCGCGGTGGTCGCTCCGCCCGGAAGGCGTTGGAAGGTAGCGAGCGCCGCCAAAAAGGCAGCCGCCATCACCGGCGCCAGCCACGGGCTCGACCCGACATGGCGTCGCCGCCCGCGCGCCGGCCTGCGGCGACGAGCGGCACGGCGTTGCGAATGGTGAAAATCGGGTCCGGACATGCCGCCACCCTAGCGGTGGAGGCTTAGCGAAATCCCAACGAGGCGGCTCCGCTATGACCGCCAAACCGGGCCAATCGTGCCCGGTACGGCGTCGCTTTGGTCGTAAACTTACGGCGCCCCGCGCGGTTCGTCATCCTCGATTCCGCCAGGGCCAAGCTCGTCATCCTCGTCGTCGTCGCTGCGCTCGCCGCGATAAGCATCCATGTCGATCACGCCCGATCGCTCCATCTGGCGCATATGATCGACCAGATCCTGCACATCGTCGCTAGCGTCGCCGCTGCTCACCTTGTCGCTGTCTTCCTGCGGCCGGTCGCGGCGCGCCGCTTCGGCAACGCTCTGCGCCTGCGCCCCCTCGTCATCCTGCTCACGGTTGCGCGCCTCGGGCGCTTGGTCGGCGAGGGCGTCTGCGTCGGTTTTGCGGGGATCGTCAGCCATGACCAGTTCCTTGAAAGAGGATGGTCGGAAAACGCATGGCCGCCGGGGCGGTTCCTCAGGCAGCCGCCGTCAGCACTTTCGTCTCGATCACGCGAACGAAAACTTCGGTGTCCTGCGCTCCCGGGATAAGCATCCGCCCGCCGAGGATGAAGGCCGGCACGCCAGTGATATTCTGGTCGGCCCAATAGGCCTCCTCGGTGCGCACCATCTCGCCGAACTCGTCCGACGCCAGGACGGATGCCGCGCGCGCGCGATCCAGCCCCACCGCCGCCGCGACATCGGCGAGTACATCATGGTCGCTTACATCGCGATTGTCGGTGAAGTGCGCGGTGAACAGCGCTAGTTTCAGCGCCGTCTGCACACCCGTCGCCCCATCCTGCTCCGGTTCCTCAAGCGCGCCCGCCCATGTCAGCAGGCGGTGCGCATCGAAACTGTTGCGCATCCGGAAACCCGGCCCGCGATTGAAGGAGAAACCAAGGTCGGCGGCGAGCCCGGCCATCTTGCCGCTGTTGGCTCGGCTCTGCTCGGCGCTGATACCATATTTGCGCATGACATGCCCGGCGGCGTCCTCACCCTCCGCCGGCATATCGGGATTGAGCTCGAACGGGTGCCACTGGACTCGAAAGTCCAGCCGCCCCTCGAAATGCGCCATGACCTTTTGGAACTTCAGCCAGCCGATGATGCACCAAGGGCACATCACGTCGGACACGATGTCGACGCTCAGGCGCGGCACGCGCGGTTCAGTCAAAATTCTTCTCCTGCCGGCACGCCGGCGCGCTCAGTCGGATCGACGATCCTTGCCCGTGCGCCGGTCGCCCTTGCGACGATCCGGCCCGTTGTAATTCGGGTCGTCAGTTGTCCGGCGGTCACTCGATCGCCGTTCCGAACTCGTCCTTTTGTTCTCATCGCCTGCCATACGCTTCCTCCCCACCACAAAGGAAAACAGAAGCGACCCGGCGCACAATAACGCACGAAATGGTTAAAATAACAAGTTTGAGACGGAAAGCTGCCGATTGGGGACGAGGTCGGTTTTGGGATGGATTCCAGTCAAACCTGCCATTTGCCCGCTTGCCCGACATGAAGGCTCCATATCAACGTACCGCCGGGCTGTTCGCGCATCAGATCATCTGAAATGACCCGCTCTTATCAAAAGCGATATAAGCCTCGATACTTCGGCGCATATTCTCAAGCATCGGCGGCAAGTTCTCCGGGCGAAACCATTGCAGGTCCAGCGTTTCCGTTCCGTCGATTTCAATCGTGCCGTCAAATTCGGTCGCATAGAACATCATGACGAAAAACTGGCAAACATCGCCATTCGGGAAGCACACCGTCTCATATTCCGGATCGCTTCCGAAACCGAAGGGGCGCGGATTTTGGATGCGAAGTCCGGTCTCCTCGTACGTCTCGCGAACCACGGCCTCCGTCAAGTCTTCGCCCTCCTCGGCATTTCCGCCGGGGAGGCCCCATAGCTCAAAGTCGCTTCGATGTTGCAGGAGGATCGATCCATCGCCCCGGACGATCACGACGCGCGCGCCCGGGACGAGCAGACAGCGGCTCCCGACGAGCGACCGCAGCTTCCCAAGATAGCTATCGGCGAACGTCATCGGACCGTCCTTTATCCCGCGTCGAAGGGCGCCGCATCATCGACCGTGGTTACCGGCCGCGACAACACCCACCAGCTCCCGACCATCAGCAGCACGGTCAGCGCCTCGATGATCATCGCCTGCACGATGCCCGCATTAACGGAGTCGCCGCTCGCGACACCAAATAATCGGCCCGCTAGCGCGGTCCCGTACAGCGCGGCGGGGACAAGCAGCGCGCGCAGCCATCCCGGCACCAGCGCGCCGATCGCAGCGGCGCCGGCGGCGACAAGGAAGAAGGCCGACAGGTCGGCGCGGATCGTGTTGGTTGCCGACCCCTCGACCAATATGCCGAAGGTCTCGGTATAGCTGGCGGGATCGAACAACCCCCGCGCCCCGACAATGACGAAAAACAGCGCCCACAGCAGGACGGCGCCGCGCAAGACCCAATTGACCATGACATTCTCCCCTGTTTCCGGCGAAGCTGCGCCATCGGGGTAGAAAGTTCAATCTATTCTGCGGCGAAGGTCTCTTCGATCCAGCCGCCGCCGAGTACGCGCATATTGTCGGCCGCGTCATAAAGCACCGCAGCCTGTCCTGGCGCGACACCATATTCGGCCTCCGCAAAGATCAACCTGTCGTTCTCGACGCGCGCCGGCACCGGCCGTGCCATGCTGCGCACCTTGGCCAGCACGTCGCGGCCGTCGACCTCCTCAAGCCAATTGGCCTCGCCCAACCGCGCGCCCGACACGGCGAGCGCACGCCGCGGTCCGACGACGACCGCCTTCGTCCCGGGTTCGAGGCGCACGACATAGAGCGGCTCGGCTTGCCCGCCAATCTCGATCCCCCGGCGCTGGCCGACGGTATAGTGAATCAATCCCTTGTGCGCACCCAGCACTGTACCGTCGACATGGACGATCGCGCCCTGATCGTCGGCCTCGGGACGCAGCTTGCGCACGAGCGTCGCATAGTCGCCGTCGGGGACGAAACAGATGTCCTGGCTGTCGGGCTTGCCCGCGACGCCGAGCCCGAGGTCGCGCGCGATCTCGCGCACGACGCTCTTTTCGAGCCCACCCAGCGGGAAGCGCAGGAAATCGAGCTGGTCCTGCGTCGTCGCGAACAGGAAATAGCTCTGGTCGCGCGCAGGGTCGACCGCGCGGTGCAATTCGGCACCCGCGGCTCCCATGACGCGGCGAACATAATGCCCGGTGGCAAGACAGTCGGCGCCCAGATCCTTCGCCAGCTTGAACAGGTCGGTGAACTTCACACCCATGTTGCAGCGCACGCACGGGATCGGCGTCCGGCCCGACAGATATTCGTCGGCAAACTGGTCGATCACCGTGTCGCGGAAGCGGCTTTCATGATCATAGACATGATGTGCGAAGCCCAGCCGGTCGGCGACCGCGCGCGCGTCGCGGATGTCCTGCCCGGCGCAGCAGGCGCCGACGCGCTTCGCCTTGGCACCATGATCATAAAGCTGGAGCGTTACCCCGATCACCTCCGCACCCGACCGGGCCGCCAGCGCAGCCACCACGCTCGAGTCGACTCCGCCCGACATCGCGACGACGATTCGCCGGTCCTTCATCGGCGCGGCGAGCTGAAAGTCGGCCCGGGCGAGCCCGGCAGGGGAAGAAATCGTCTCGATCATGATCGGCGCCATTTAGGGATGCAGGGCCAAAAATACCAGCTTTTCCGCCGCGAGTGTCAAGATATTGACGCGGGTTAAGTTTCGCTAACAGGTTCTGAAACGGGCATTTACGGGACCTTAGTTCCTCTGGCGTAGACGAGTCTCATGAACCTCGTTCCATCCGAACTTCCGCGCATTGCCGGCGCGGCCCGATTGTCGAAGCCCGGCTTCGACATCATCATGGCTGTGTCCAGCGCGCGTCAGGCCGCTCTGCCGACGGTACGAGGACTGCGTGCGCAGGCGCATCGCGAAGCCCATGCGGCAAAGCTTAACGCGCTTCGCGACATATTTTGCGGATCGACCCGCGCGGTGGAACAAAAAGCCCCACCTATCGTTCGTTTCCTCGATCTGTCCGACGATGTGAACGCCTTGCCCGAAACTATGAACAGCCTGTTTACCAGAGGATTTCAGTCGATGTTGAGGCCCTCGGATTTAGAAAAAAACGCGTCGGAAACATCCCCCCCCGACGTTGAAAATATGGAATGAGCATGATCGAGAATCAGAAAATCCGGCCCGCACAGGTTATCGGCCCCCTCGGGGAACCGTTGACGCTGGACACCTTGCCCCCCGCTTCGACGACCCGCTGGGTCGTTCGCCGCAAGGCAGAGGTTGTGGCAGCCGTCAACGGCGGTCTTTTGACCGTCGACGAGGTGTGCGAACGTTATGGGCTGACCCTCGAGGAATTTGCCGGCTGGCAGCGGTCGATCGACCGCAGTGGCATGCCGGGGCTGCGCGTCACGCGTATCCAGCACTATCGCGACCTTTACGAGCGTCAACAGCGCTTCTGAGTAGCGGGACCGGACCAGGCATGAGAGAGGGCGCTTCGGGCGCCCTCTTTTTTTGCCCCTTGGGTGGACGCCGAGGGGGTGGGCCGCTACCGGCGCACCATGGGTATCACCGCAACAATCATGAACACCGCGACCGGCCAGCCAATCCAGAAAATGGCCTTCGGTCGCATGCCGAAACCTTGGGCGAGCTTCAATCTCGCGACAGGTGAACTGGTCACCGCCGAGCGGATCGACGTCACGCCGCCCGCCCCGGGAAAATTCGCGGCGACGGTCCATGTGTGGGTAAAGGTCAAGCCGCGCGATTGATGCGAACGACTCGCTCCAAAAAGAAAATAAAGTAATTACAATAAGATGATGATTTGGTTGCAACCCTGACGTTCATCCCGCGTTAAGCCCCCGAGTCAACTTTGGGAGTCACTCAATATGCGCAAGATGTTCATTACCCTCGCCGCCACTTCGGCCCTCGCTCTCGGTGCCTGCCAGAGCCCCGCTGCCGACAAGGTCGAGGATCAGGCCGAAGCCAAGGCTGACGTCATCGACGAACAGGCCGACGCCATGCCCGAAGGCGCGGCCAAAGAAGCGACCGAGGCCAAGGCCGACGCGGTTGAAGCCGCTGGCGAGGAAAAGGCCAACGCGATGGACGACAAGGGCGAGATCGCTCCGTCTGAAACCGGAACCGCCCCCACGACGCCGCCGGCCGACCCCGCCAAGAAATAACACCGACGAATTAGGGCTGCCTCCCCTAATGGGCAGGGTGAAGGGCGCCGGTTGCTTCCGGCGCCCTTTGTCTTGCGCGCAAATCCTTTGCCAGCCCCTGTGATCGCGATCACCGCCGTACCCGGCAATCGCGATTATTGATCCGTTTCGGGACGGGAACACGCTTTCAGCGAGAGGCTTCACGGACCACCCTCCCGCCCCCCCC
>JALDYH010000350.1:0-2738 GCA_032154175.1 Sphingopyxis sp.
ACATCCACCACCTCGACACCAAAATGCCCTTCGGCCGCGTCGCCGTCCCCGCCGATGTCGCGGCGGCGGTCGTCTGGTTCGTCAGCGATGCGAACAGCTATTGCTCGGGCCAGAAGCTCAACATCGACGGCGCGGGACAGGCGACCTTCCGCTAAGGCGCGACGATGCGCCCCGATTCGCCCTCGCCCGTCATCCCCTTCCTGATCGCCTGCGCGGGGATCGCGACCTTTTCGGCGATGGACGTGCTGATGAAGGGGCTGTCGATCGAGATCGGCGCCTATAACGCCGTGCTCTGGCGCACCGGCACCGGCGCGCTCATCGCCGGCATACTCTGGTTCGCGAGCCGCCCCAAATGGCCGGACAAGGCGACGATGCGGATCCACGCCTGGCGCTCGCTGTTCGTGGCAGGCATGGCGCTCTGCTTCTTCTGGGCGCTCGCGCGGCTGCCGATGGCAGAGGCGATCGCGCTCGCCTTCGTCGCACCGCTGATGGCGCTCTACATGGCCGCGATCTTTCTGGGCGAAAAGATCGGCCCGCGCTCGATCGCGGCGTCGATCCTCGGCCTTTGCGGGGTGCTCGTCATCGTCGCGGGCAAGCTCGGCGGCGACTATTCGGACGAAGCCTTATGGGCGGTCGGCGCAGTGTTCCTCTCCGCTATCTTCTACGCCTACAATCTCATCCTCGCGCGGCGGCAGGCGAAGATGGCCGAGCCGATGGAGATCGCCTTCTTCCAGAATTTCTTCGTCACCGCGATCCTCACGCTCGGCGCGCCGTGGTTCCTCGCCATTCCCGACGCGGGCCACGCGCCGCACATCATCGGCGCCGCGGTTCTCGCGACGACCTCGCTCCTGCTGCTGAGCTGGGCCTATGCCCGCGCCGAAACGCAGATCCTCGCGACCACCGAATATACCGGCTTCCTCTGGGCGATGCTGTTCGGCTGGTTCTTCTATGATGAGGCGGTGACGCTGCCGACCTTCGCGGGCGCGCTGCTCATCGTCGTCGCCTGCTTGATCGTCGCGCGCAAGGCGCCCCACGGCGATCCGATCGAGCCGGCGGCCGCCTAATCCCCCTCCCGCTCGCGGGAGAGGAGCAGCTACACCGCCGCCCTTGCCAGCCGGTCGTTGATCGCCGCGCCCAGCCCCTCGGCCGGGATCGCCGCCACCGCGATTTTCGCCTTCGCGCTCGCCGCGCCCGCGTGCAGCGCATCGAACAGCCGCGCCGCCGCCTCGGTCAGATCGCCCGCCGCGCTCAAATCATAGTCGCCCGCAACCGCCCCGAACCCGATCCCATACTCGTCGTCCGCAAAATCGCTCGCCCCCAGCCGCACCGGCTTGCCCGGCGCATAATGGCTCGCGAGCATCCCCGGCGCGACGATCTCCGATCCCTTTACGCCGGTCACCGGCAAGCCGCTCGCTTCGGCCAGCATCTCTGCCGTCACCGGCCCGGGCCGCAAGATTTCGACCGCACCGTCCTTCACGCGCGCGATCGTCGACTCCACGCCCGCCGTCGTCGGCCCGTCATCGATCACCAGCGCGATCCGCCCGTCGAGGCTCGCGAGGACATGTCCGGCTTTCGTCGGGCTCACCCCGCCGCTCGCATTGGCGCTCGGCGCAGCGAGCGGTGCCCCGCTTTCCGCCAGCAAGGCCTGCATCGCGCGGTGCCCCGGCACGCGGATCGCAATCGTATCGAGCCCCGCGGTCGCGATGCTGGCCACCGGGCAATCGGCGGTGCGCGGCACCACCAAGGTGAGCGGCCCCGGCCAGAACCGCGCCGCCAGTGCTCGCTCGACTTCGCCGAACACGCCGAGCCGTTCGGCCGCCGCGAGGTCCGGCACATGCACGATCAGCGGATTGAAGTCGGGCCGCCCCTTCGCGGCGTAGATCCGCGCCACCGCAGCGGCATTACGCGCGTCGGCGGCGAGACCATAGACCGTCTCGGTCGGCACCGCGACCGGCTGCCCCTCCCCGATCAGCCCCCCGGCGCGCGCCATTGCCTCCGCGCCGAAAGGGCGGATATCGGTTGTCATGCGCGTTTGACCGTCGGCCATGCCGCGCTATAGCGCCCGCGCAACGATATTCACCAGGAAAGTCGGCCCATGACCTATACGCCGCCCACCACCGAACAGCTTTTCGTCCTCAATCATATCGCGCGCGTCGACGCGATGGCGCAGCACGAGCGCTTCGCCGCCGCGACCCCCGACATGGTCGAGGCGATCGTCACCGGCATCGGCGAGTTCGCGGCGGACGTCTACGCCCCGCTGAACCGCGTCGGCGATACGCAGAACCCCAAATGGCAGGACGGCAAGGTCACGATGCCCCCGGGGTTCAAGGACGCGTACAAACAGTTCGTCGAGGCGGGCTGGGGCAGCATCGACGGCCCCGGCGAATATGGCGGACAGGACCTGCCCTTCACCCTCGCGACGGTGGTGATCGAGGCGCTCGGCAGCGCGAACATGGGCTTCTCGCTCTGCAGCATCCTCACCCCCGGCGCGATCCACGCGCTGATGGCCTATGGCACCGAGGAACAGCGGCAGACCTGGCTTCCCAAGCTGATTACCGGCGAGTGGAACGGGACGATGAACCTGACCGAGCCCGCCGCGGGCAGCGATGTCGGCGCACTGCGCTCGACCGCCGAAAAGGTCACCGAGGGCGAGCACGCCGGTCTGTACAAGATCAAGGGCCAGAAGATCTTCATCACCTTCGGCGAGCATGACCTCACCGACAATATCGTCCACCTCG
>JALDYH010000120.1:0-12136 GCA_032154175.1 Sphingopyxis sp.
CCGTTCGGCATCCGCCTGATCCCGCTTGCGCACTCGATCCTCGAAATGAGCGCGGTGGTGATCGACACGCCTTACGGCCGCGTCTTCCACACCGGCGATTGGAAACTTGATGAGGAACCAATCCTCGGCGTGCCCGCGACCGCCGCTGCCCTGACCGCGGTCGGTGACGAGGGCATCGACGTCCTCGTCTGTGATTCGACCAACGCCTTCAATCCCGAAGCATCGGGCAGCGAAGGCGGCCTCCGCAAAGGGCTGGAGCAGGCAGTCGGCGCGGCGAAGGGCAGGGTGGTCGTTACGACCTTTGCGTCGAACGCCGCACGTCTTGCAACGCTGGGCGCGGTCGCCAAGGCGACGGGGCGCACGCTGTGCGTCGCGGGCCGCTCGCTCGATCGCATCCTCGGCGTCGCGCGCTCGGTCGGCTACCTCAAGGATTTTCCGCCGACGGTCGATTTCGACGAGGCGATGAGGCTGCCGCGCGACAAGGTGATGGTGATCGCCACGGGCGGGCAGGGCGAACCCCGCGCAGCGCTCGCGCGCATGGCGGCCGACATTCACCAGATCAAGCTCGAAGCGGGGGACACCGTCGTCTTCTCGTCGAAACAGATTCCCGGCAACGAGGTTGCGATCGGGCGGATCATGAACCAGCTCGCCGCGAAGGACGTGCTGACGGTTACCGAAAAGCAGGCGCACATCCATGTCAGCGGCCATCCGGGGCAGCCGGAACTGGCCGCGCTCTATGGCTGGCTGCGCCCGAAGCTTGTCGTGCCGGTGCATGGCGAAATCCGCCATATGCATGAGCAAGCGCGCTTCGCGCTCGAATGCGGCGTTCCGGATGCGCTGATTCAGGAAAATGGCGATCTGGTACGGCTCGCACCCGGCCCGGCGAAGATCGTCGAGCGCGTGCGCGCCGGACGGCTGATCCTCGACGGCGACGTCATCCTGCCCGCCGACGGCGAAACGATCAACGAGCGGCGCAAGCTGTCGCTCCACGGCCACATCACGGTCGCCGCGATCTTCTCCGACAAGCGCTTCGTCGAAAGCGCGATCAGCTATCGCGGCGTGCCGGTCGAGGACGAGCGCGAAGCCTTTATCGACGAAATGCGCGAAGCCGCCGAACAGGCTGCGACCGGCCCCGCACGCGACGAGGAAAAGCTGCGCGAGGCGATCCGCCTCGGCGTACGGCGCGTCGCGACCGACTGGACGGGCAAGAAACCCGTCGTCGACGTGATGCTCGTCGAGATATGATCCGGGAACGACTGCAATGAAATGGACCTCGGCGCTCGCCATCTACCTGCTGTTCTGGGCGTTCAGCGCCTTTTTCGTGCTACCCTTCCATGGCCGGCGCGCGAGCGACGACGCGACGCCGCTGGTGCGGGGGCAGGAACCGGGCGCGCCGGCAAGCTTTCGTCCCGCGCGCATCCTGTTGCAGATGACGATCGCTGCGACGATCGCCTTTGGTCTGTATTATATTGCTTATGTGAATGGCTGGGCCGATCCCGAGGTTCTCAGCGGGCGCGCCTGAATATCGACGGGTTTGATTGCCGATCCGCCATCGCCGGGGAGCACGCTGGACCGTCCGGTTTGGCGCGGGAAACCTGGCGAATGGGCGCATCAGGATTCGTCACGCCATCGATATGGCCTCTACCTGCCCCTTTGCCAGCCGCCAGATCACATCTTGGGGAACGGGCAGGCAGAGAGCGTCACTCTTCGGCAATTTGAGATACGCCCCTCTGAGGATGCGGCCAACCAGGCCGTGTGAAATCGCAACCACGAAACCCTGCGTATCGCCCAGCCATTGCGTTGCACGCTCGAAAGCAGTTTCATAGCTCTCCCCGTCGGGTGACCTGAAGAACCAATCAAAGGGTGTTGAGCCATCAAGCCGACCCGGCCATTGAGCGTCGATATCAATGTGGGTCAATCCGTCCCAGGAGCCGACGGAAACTTCTGCCAGTCGATCATCATATCGCGCTTCGGGAAAGCTGCCACAGCTCGCTACAATCGAAGCGGTTTGCCGCGTTCTTCCCAGCGGGCTTGCGATCAGAGCGTCGAACTTGATCCCGAGCGCAGAAAGTCTTTCTCCGCAATCCCTTGCCTGTGTGACCCCGGTGTTGGTCAACGGAGAGTCGAGTTTTCCCTGAAAACGGCCAGCAGCGTTCCACTCGGTCTCGCCATGACGGATCAGATAGATTTCAGTCATTGTCGCTTCGGACATGGCAGCTCCCGGCAAATCGACAAGTTGGCCCGGTCGACCGCAATCGGAGACCGGCACGACTATCTGCCGATCAGTTGCGCAGGCGGTCGATCGCCTGTGCAAGCGCGACATAGAGCTTGCCGATGTCCGACGAGAGCAGCGTCACGCTGATCGCGGACCCGTCGCGCGCGCCGATCAGCAGCCGCAGCATCGCTTCGAAGTCGTGGATGAACTGGTTCACCGATGCGTGGAAACCATCGTCAGCCTGATAGATGCGCAGGATTTCCTTCGCCTCGCTATTCTCGACCAGCTTGACCGCGCGGCGCGCGAACACGCCGCGGTCGCCCTTCAGATAGGCGTCCCATGCGGTATCGCTGACTTCGCTCGACAGGATTTTGGTGACGTCGATCGCGGTCGATTTCAGCGCCTCGGTCAGCAGGCCGACCTGTTTCGCGAGCGAATCGCGGTCGGAGGCGGCGATCGCCTGTTCGGCGTCGCTCACGCGCTGTTCGACGCTCGCGCTGGTGTCCATGATCGTGATCAGCTGGCGCATCAGCCGGTCGGCCGCACCGTTTGCGGCCGCCACGGCGCGCGCCGAGGCATCCTCGATCGCGCTCAGCTGCGCCATGACCTCGGTCTTGAACGCGGCGTCGATCGCATCGGTGGCGGTCGCCTGCATCGCCTCGCGGGCGCCCGACACCAGTTTTTCGAGCGTCAGTCGCGCTTCATCGGCAGCCGAATCCGCCGTTGCGCGTACTTCGCCCAGCGTCGCTATCATGCGCGCGCCGCCCTGCTCGGCGAATTCGTCGGCTCCGTCGCGCAGCTTCGCAAGTGCCGTCTCGGCGTCGGCCAGCGCGGTGTTGATCCGGTCGACGAGCTGCTGCTGGCTGGTGGCATGCCCCGTCATCTGCTCTTCGTTCGACTTGAGCGTCGCCTGGACTGCGTTGACGTGCGACACCGTTGATTGCGCGACGAGTTCGGATGCGTCGAGTATCGGGCGCAACTGCGACAATGCGGTCTGCGTCGTCTTGCCGTGCGACGCAATGCGGTCGAGCGCATGCGGCAGCGTTTCGTCGAGTTCGCGCGTCACGGCATCGAGCGCGAGCAGCAGCGATTCGGCATGGGTGATGAGCTGGTGCGCCGACGCATTACCGCTCTGCACTTCCTGCATGAAGGCGCCAAGCTGGGCTTTGGTGTCTTCGATCGCGCGGCTGATGACTCCGGTGCTGGCGCTGACGCTGACGTCGAGAACCTCGAGCTGCTCGCCGACCTCTGCCACGTGCGCGGTGATGCGCGATGCCAGCGCGTCGCTGGCATCGGCGTGCGCCGAGAGCTGCGCACCCATTGCGTCGCCGGCATCGCGGGCGACGGCGAGCTTTGCATCCATCTGCGCCGCGGCGGTGTCGACGCCCTCGCGGAACCGCTGCCAGCTTGCATCCATCTGTTCGGTCATCGCAGTGACCGCCGAATCCATGTCGCCGCGGGCCGAGGCCGCGACATTCGTCATCCGGCCCAGCGCGGCAGTTTGCGCGTCCGTCACCTGCGCCGAGGCCGCGAGCAACTCCGATTCGGTTTCCTTCGTTTGTTCCTGCAAGGCGACGATCGCTTCCAGCATGGCCGCGGTCGACTCCTGGCCGGCCTCCGCCGCTTTCGCCGCTTCCTCGCCCAGCGCGGCCAATTTCGCCTCGAGATTGGCGCCCTGCTGATGCGCAACAAGTCCGGCTTCGCGGAAATTGACCGCCAGCCGCTGCGCGACATCGTCGATCCGCGGCAAGCCGGCGAGCAAGCCGTCCATCCGCTGCATCGCGACGTCGCCGGAGCGCGCGAGCTGGTCATGCGCGTTGGCGATGACCGATGCGTTGCTGGCAAGCTTGTCGCTGCTCTCGTTGAGCCGCAGAACGGCGTCGAGGCCGAGCTGCTGGACGATCCTGGCTTGATCGCCGAGCTGCTTTTGGGCGTCGGCCAGATGCAGGCCGAGAGAATGCATCGACTGGTTCAGCGCCATATTCTCTTCGCGGAGCGCGGCCGTGACGCGGGCGTATCGCGCTTGTTCGGACCGGCCCGATCGAAGCAAGGCCATCCACAGCACCGCCAGCAGCGTCAGCGGCATGGCGAGGGTCGCCACCACATTCGGCCATTCGGCGAATGCCGGGCTGCGCGTGAAACCGCCGGTCGCCGCGGAAAGCGCGAATCCGGTCCAGCCGATCGCGAGAAGGATGAGCGATGCAGGGAGCACGCGCTCGCGCCACGTTGGCGGCGCTTGCGGCGCGTCGTCGATTTCTTCGGCACCGGAGAGCGAGGACATGTCGAGCCAATCCCGATCGGCGGGCGCCTCGATATCGGGCGCATGCGCGGTCTCGGGCGCCGCGACGTCCGTCGGCGCTGCACTGTCCGCTTCTTGGTTTGTCGCGGAATTCCGCCACAATCCGACGATTTTCTTTTCCCCCGTCATCCGGGCATCTTAGCATCAAATGCCCGCCATGAAACGGAAACTTAACCACAAGATGACAAAGCTGTGGAATGTCGTTCGATAGTGGCCCCCTGGATCGATACCTCAGCGCGGCGTTCGGCGACGACCCGGCGATGGCGATGGATCTGCGCGGGGCTTTTACGGGCAGCGCGCGCGACCTTGCCGACCTGATGCGTCGGGCCCGCTGCGACGCGAACTGGGAAATGGCGGCGCTCCGGTTGAAGGGGCTTGCCGCTACCTTCGGGATCATTCCGTTGATCGAACTCGCCGAGACCGCAATGGCGGGAGTTCCCGGTGATCCCGCGGTACTGCGTCAGATCAACCGGGTCATCGAAGAGATCGCCTGACCGGCGAAGCGGGTTCAATTTCCGTTCAGCCGCTTTCTTCCAGTGAAATATCGATATCCGCTGTCTTGCCTTGGCAACGCGACGGGTTTAGCCGCGTTTGTGATGCGCGGCCGAACCTGCAGAGGATGGCGGCCGAGTTCAGAGGAGAGATTTCGATGTTCAACCGTTTCCGCTCGATGCCCGCAACGGCGATGGCCGCCGTGCTGGGCTGCGCGCTGATGACGACCGCGATGCCCGCTGCCGCCAAGGAAAAGCCGAAAAAGGAAGAAGCTGCGAAGGGCAAGGGCCTGACCGCCAGCAAGGGCTTCGCACCGGCGCTGAAGAAGATGACCGATGCGACCGGCGCCAAGGATGCGGCTACGTTGCAGGCGGCTTTGACCGAAGGGCAGGCGAGCGCCACCACGCCCGACGATAAGTATCTCGTCGGCTTTTACCAGCTCCAGCTTGGCATCCTGAACAAGGATCAGGCGGTACAGGGGCAGGGGCTCGACGTGATGCTTGAGTCGGGCCTGACCCCGCCGGAAAACCTTGCCGTCTACAATTTCTTCTCCGGCAATTTTGCATATGGCGCGAAGGATTATCCCAAGGCGATCAAGCGGCTCGAAGCGGCGCGCGCGGCGGGCTCGACCGAAGCCAATGTACCGATCCTGCTGATGGACAGCTATCTGAACGCCGGGCAGGTCGATCAGGGCGTCGCAACCGCCAAGGCCGCCATCGAGGCGAGCCGCGCGGCGGGACAGCGTCCGTCGGACGAACTTTATGTTCGGCCGATCAAGGCCTTGCAGGCGGCCAACCGGAACGAAGAAGTGATGGATCTGATGACGTTGCGGATGCGCGACTATAATCAGCCGGCGGTCTGGCGTCAGACGCTCTTCACCATGCTGGCGCAGAATCCCGACAAGGAGATCGGACTCGATGTCCTGCGCCTGATGCGCGCCACCGGTTCGATGCTTCAGCGCCCCGAATATCTGGAATATGCGGCGCTCGCGACCGAAGCCGCCTTGCCCGGCGAAGTCGTCTCGCTGATCAAGACCGGGAAGCAAAGCAAGGTCATCCCGACGCCCGACGCAAAGTTCGACGAGTTGCTGAAAAGCCAGTCCGAGCGGATGGGCGACGAAGAATCGACGCTGACCGCCTATGCGCAAAAGCCTTCGACGCTGTCGAACCCCAAGGTCGCCGGCGCGACCGGCGACGCGATGGTCGGCTATGGCCGCTACAACGACGCCGTCCCGCTCTACAAGGCCGCTTTGGCAGCCGGCGGCGACAAGGAGCTGTGGACCTATCGCCTTGGTGTCGCCCAGGCACATGCGGGCGACGTGGCGGGCGCGAAGGCAAGCCTCGGCCAGATCACCGGCGCTCGCAAACGGCTGGCCCAATTGTGGGTCGCGAAGCTTGATGCACCGGCAGCGGCTCCCGCTGCGGCTCCGGCCACGGGAAGCTGATCTTCCCGCTTTGACGCGAAAAGGGCGCCGCTCCGGACATGGAGCGGCGCCCTTTTCTTGTCGGTCGATGTGGCTGAACGATCAGGATTCGACGGGAATTCCGGCAAGCTGCTTGGCAGTCCGAATCGTCAGCGATGTTTTTACGCTGGTGACGTTCGGCGCCGACGTCAGATGCGCGGTCAGGAAGGACTGGAAACTCTGCAGGTCGCGCGCGACGACCTTCAGCAAAAAGTCGATTTCGCCATTCAGCATATAGCATTCGCGGACTTCGGCGAGCCCGCCGACATAATCCTCGAACGCCTTCAGGTCGGACTCGGCCTGGCTGCGCAGGCTGACCATCGCAAAAACGGTGATTCCATAGCCGAGCTTCGCCGCATCGAGGTCGGCATGATAGGACCGGATCACCCCCGATTCTTCGAGCGCCCGGACCCGGCGAAGGCATGGGGGCGCCGTCAGTCCCACCATCTGTGCCAGTTCGACATTCGTCATCCGCCCGTTTTTTTGCAGTTCGCCGAGTATCTGCAAATCAATCTGATCGAATTTCTGACTAGCCATCATTGAAACATCCGCTTTCCAAAACTGCGATGACCATAATATTATTTCAGGCGATTGCAATTGTCCCACAATGCGACGTGGAAGGTTAAGGTACTTTCATGACCGGATGATTCACGCTAGCCGGTAAGCATATGCTAACCAACGACCGAAGGTGTGGGGCTGACTTCGCGTGACTGCTGACTCGATGATTGCGACCATCTTGCGTCAAGCGCCTGCGGATCGGCGTGCCAGCATCACTGCCTGGCGGCAACTCACCGATATTCTGGCTCAGCGCGGCAATCAACTGCGCGATGACGATATTCGCCGCAGCTTGCATGCGCTCGCCGTATTGCGGCCGCGGGTGCCCGAATCCGTGCGCCGCGATTGCGCGCGGGCGATCGCCCGCCATGGGCGTTTCGCACCGCTCGTCGCGCTTTACGCCAACGATGTTCCTGCGGTGTCCGCGATTATGCTGCGCGAAGCGCGGCTCGCCGAATCCGACTGGCTGGCACTGCTGCCGGCGACGAGCGCGATGGCGCGGTCGGTGCTGGCGGGGCGTTCCGATCTGCCGCGCGGTGTCTATCGCGCACTGGCAAGCCTCGGCAGCGCCGCGGTTGCGTTGCCGCAGCCCGAGGGTGCGGTGCAAGAGCAGACCGCCCTGGCGGAGGACGCTGCGCCCGAACCATTGGCCGACGGTGGTCCGAGCCAGATCAGCGAACTCGTTCGCCGGATCGACAAATATCAGTCGGCGCGCACGCAGCCAGCCGCCCCGCGCACGCCGCGCGCGGCTTTCCTGTTCGAAACCGGGCCCGATGGCGTGATCCACTGGGTCGATGGCGTGACACGCGGCGCCGTGATCGGCCTGTCGATCGCCGAAGCGGCCTTTGGCGGCGAACCGGGAACCGATGGCGTCGCTGCGGGGGCTTTTCGGCAGCGCGCCGAAATCATCAATGCACGCATGCTGCTGGAAGGGACGGCGGCGGAGGCAGGCGAATGGCGGTTTTCGGCGCTGCCCTGGTTCGATCCGGCGACGGGGCAGTTTCGGGGCTACCGCGCCAGCGCGCGTCGTCCGAACCGCAGTGAAATACCCTATGGCCAGCCGACTGCCGAGGATTCGGGCGATTCGATCCGCCAGCTGATCCATGAACTTCGCAGCCCGCTGAATGCCATTTCAGGTTTCGCGCAGATTATTTCGGGGCAGATGTTCGGGCCGGTCAGCCACAGCTATCGCGTGATGGCGGAGACGATCGTCGCCGATGCGGCGTCGGTACAGGCGATCATCGACGATCTGGAAACCGCGGCGCGGAGCGGTTCTGCCGGCGTCGATGCCCTTTCGGAAGAAGTCGTTGATATCGGGGCGGTGGTAACACAGGTGGAAAACGAGCTTGCGGCGCTTCTTGCCGATCAGCGCGTCGACCTTTGTATTTCGCGCGTCGGTGGGCCATTTTTGGGGTTCGCCAGCGACGCCGATGTGCGCCGGATGGTTGGCCGCCTGTTGACCGCGCTGGTCGATGTATCCGAACCGGGGGTAATGCTGGTCGGACAACTGGTCACCGAATCGCGGCACGACGATATGCTCCAACTGCGCATCGTCCGCCCGGCGACGATCCGCTTTGCGACCGCGACGGACCTGCTTGACCCGGGTTTCAGCCCCGAAGGCGAGGCACCCGGTGCTGCCGTGCTCAGCCTCGGTTTCTCGCTCCGCCTCGTCGACAGTCTTGCGCGCGGCAGCGGCGGACGCCTCGATATCGGGCATAACGCCTTGACCTTGCACCTGCCCTCCGCCAACTCGAAGGCCGAAGTCGAGCTGGAAGCCCAGCAAGGCGAATAGGCCGGGGCAAAAGGGGAGCGTAGTGCAGCCTGCGGGCAATTTCTTTGCGTATCCGGCCGCATCGGATCTGATCGAACTGGACGTGGACGAACGGCCGCGTTTCTGGGTCACGATCGATACCGAAGAGGATTTCGACTGGGATGCGCCCTTTACGCGCACCGGCTACGGTCTCGCCTCGGTTCCCGCGCTCGCCGATTGTCAGGGCTATTTCGAACGCGCCGGTGTGCGGCCCATCTATCTGGTCGACTGGCCGATCGTCACCGACGACCGTGCGGTGGAGATCCTCGGCACCGCACAGGGTGCGGGACGTTGCGAGATCGGGGCGCAACTTCATCCGTGGGTAACGCCGCCGCACGACGAGGAGGTGGGTGAACGCAACAGCTATACCGGCAACCTGCCCGCCGCCCTGCAGCGCGCGAAGATGACGGCGCTGCGCGATGCGATTCGCGACCGTTTCGGCGTGGCACCGATCGCCTATCGCGCCGGGCGCTACGGCCTTGGCCCCGATACCGCGGCGATGCTCGTCGAGCTCGGATTTCGCTGCGATACGTCGGTGCGTGCCGGTTTCGATTATCGCGCCGGCCACGGGCCCAACTATCGTGACGCGCCGTTGCATCCCTGGTGGGTCCGCACCGGGCACGGGGCGGTGCTCGAAATGCCGGTGACAACGATATTCGGCGGTCTGTGCGGGCGCGCGGGCCGCTGGCTTTATCATCGCACCTCGTCGAACAGTCACGCAGTGCTTGCACGGCTCGGCCTCGCCGAGCGGATCGCGCTCACGCCCGAAGGCATCCCGGTCGAGCGTGCGTGCAGCGCCATCGATATCGCCATCGACCTGCGTCTGCCGGTGCTCAACTTCTCCTTCCACTCGCCCTCGCTGCAGCCGGGCAACACCCCCTATGTCCGCAGTATCGCCGATCTCGACCTTTTCTATCGCTGGTGGGACGTGGTGCTGGATCACCTCGCGCGCCGCGGGGTCGAGCCGACGACAGCCGCCGAAATATTGGCGATGGCCGGGCGTAAAGCCGCCGGTTGAGCCTTGGCGCTTGCCAATGCGGCGCGGCCTCCGCTATCGCCCGCACATCCCCGCCGGATTCAAGGGAGGGGCCTGTAGCTCAACGGTTAGAGCTGGCCGCTCATAACGGCTAGGTTGCGGGTTCGAGTCCTGCCGGGCCCACCATTCCTTCCATATTCGGACGTGGACGCTACGGCGTGTCTTCGCTGCCCGGTCATGAAGCCGCGCTCAATTCGCCGCTCCCTCCCGACGCCTGTATTTCCCTTGCAAATTGCAACCGAAAACGGTCCATTGCGCGCCGAAGAAGGAGAGGGACATGGGGAAACGGCGGACGATCCTGTTCGGGGGTCTTGCGATCATTGCGATTGTGGCGGGAACGGCGGCGGTGCGGACGGCGACCTTCGCACCAAAGGATATCGCCGACGGCAGTGACATTCGGCTTGCCGCCACGCCGGCCTATGATCTCGACGCGGCGGTCGCGCACCTCAGCGCGGCAGCACAGATCAGGACGGTTTCGCATCAGGACCCGGCAGAGAATGATATCGCCGAATGGGACCGTCTGCACGCATGGCTCGCCGCGACCTATCCCGCGACGCACCGCGCGATGACACGCACCATCCTGCCGAACCGCACCCTCATCTATCATTGGCCGGGCAGCGACGCGTCGCTCGCGCCGATCATCGTCATGGCGCACCAGGATGTCGTGCCCGTCACCGAGGGAACTGAAAAGGACTGGAAATATCCGCCCTTCGCGGGGACGATCGCCGAAAAGTCGGTGTGGGGCCGCGGGACCGTCGACGACAAGGGGTCGCTCATCGGGCTGTTCGAAGCGATCGAGGCGCTGGCGGGGAAGGGGTTCCGGCCAAGGCGCGGCATCTATCTCGTGTCGGGTCATGACGAGGAGGCGGGCGGATCAGGCGCGGTCGCGGCGGCCGCCAAACTGAAGGCCGACGGCGTCCGCGCGCTCTACACACTCGATGAGGGCAGCGTCGTGCTCCGCGACACGCCGGTGATCGACGGCCCCGCCATCCTGATCGGCGTCGCCGAGAAAGGCTATGCGACGCTCAAGGTCACCGCCAACGCGCCCGGCGGACACAGTTCGATGCCGCCCGCCGAAACGGGCGTGACGACGCTGGCGCGCGCGGTGCTCGCGATCACCGAAAACCCGTTTCCGATCGAGATGCGCGGCCCCGGTGCGGCGATGATCGAGGCGCTGGCGGCGCACAAGGGGGGCACGACGGAACTGGCCGTCGCAAACCAGTGGCTGCTCGGTTCGGTGTTGAAAAAGCAGTTGTCGGCCTCGCCCTCGTCGGCCGCCGCCTTCCATACCACCATTGCGCCGACGATGTTGCAAGGCAGTCCGAAGGAGAATGTGCTGCCGCAATCGGCGACCGCGCTCATCAATTATCGTATCGCGCCGTGGAACAGCTCGGCCGATGTGATGGCAAGGGCAAAAGCCGCGGTCGGCGATGCCCCGGTCGAGCTCAGTTGGGTCAAACCGCCGAACGAGCCGTCGCGCGTCTCGTCGAGCAAGTCGCAGGGTTGGAAATATGTCGTTGCTGCCGCGCGCGCCGATGCCCCCGATGCGGTCGTCGCGCCCTATCTGGTCGTCGCGGCGACCGACAGCCGGAGCATGGAGCCGATTTCAGAGGATGTGTACCGCTTCATGCCGATGCATTTCACGCTCAAGGAAACCGCGATGATCCACGGTACCAACGAGCATATGACGATCGACAGCTTCAAGCGGATGATCGATTTCTACGCGCGGCTGATTGCGACCTCCGCCGGGTAATTCCCGATTGGCTGGTCTGGGAAGATAGTGGTCGGGGAGACAGGATTCGAACCTGCGACATCCTGCTCCCAAAGCAGGCGCGCTACCGGGCTGCGCTACTCCCCGACTACTGCCCGCGCCTTAGACAGGGTGCGGACGCAAGTCTATCCCGCCTGAGCGGCGGGCAAAGAAAAAGGCGGCCTTCCCGAAGAAAGACCGCCCGTTTCTCGTTTCAGTCAACGCCCCGAAGGGCTGCGACTTACTTCTTTTCTTCAGCCGGAGCAGCAGCGGCCGGAGCAGCAGCGGCATCAGCCGGAGCAGCAGCGGTTGCAGCAGCGTCAGCCGGAGCAGCAGCTTCGGCACCGGCAGCAGCAGCGTCTGCACCAGCGGCAGCGGCGTCGGCGCCAGCAGCAGCGGCGTCAGCGCCTTCTTCAGCAACAGCTTCAGCAGCCGGAGCTTCCGTGGTGGCTTCTTCAGCAGCCTTTTCACCGCAAGCGGCGAGGGCGAACATGCTGGCAGCAACGGCGATAGCAGC
>JALDYH010000121.1:0-12108 GCA_032154175.1 Sphingopyxis sp.
TCGTTTCCCATTCGAGCAGCGGTCATCGCCCCCCCGCAGCGCTGCTCAGCAACATTGGCCCGGCCCGCATTCCCTCCCCCCCCTCGAAGCGTGCCGGGCCATTTTGCAAAAAATCCTGAGAGGTTAGAAAAATGACGAGCTTCCGTGCAATCCTTCTCGCCCTGATGGCAAGCTTTCTGGTCACTGGTTGCAACACGGTGAAGGGCGCTGGCCGCGACATTGAGTCGGTCGGTCAGGCAGGCAGCGACGCCATCGACTAAATCTTTGGTAACTTACCCTAAGCCTCTTCGAGAGGCTCGACAGGCGCCTCTCCGGCGCCTGTTTTGCGTCGGCGCTGGGTGAACCAGATTGCAAGCAGCGACATTTCGTACAGAAACACCAACGGCACGGCGAGCAGGAGCTGGCTCAAAATATCGGGCGGTGTGAAGACCGCGGCGATCGCGAAGGCCGCGACGATCATGTAACGGCGCGCCGACACCAGTTGCTCGCGCGTGACCAGTCCCGACCGTTCGATGAGCATGAGCAGGATCGGCAGCAGAAAAGCAATGCCGAACGCCATGATGAACTGCATCGTGAAGCTGAGGTAATTGCCGACCGAAGGCAGCGCTTCCTGCGTAATCCCGCCGACATTGCCCTGATAGCCGAGCAGGAATTTGAGCGCGATCGGGATCGTGATGAAATAGGCAAAGCTGGCGCCGATCGCGAACAGGATCGGCGTTGCGAGCAGGAATGGAAGCAATGCGCGCTTTTCCTGCTTGAACAGGCCCGGTGCCACGAATTTCCACAGCTGGTTCGCAATCACCGGAAACGCGATCATCATCGCCGCGAACAGCGCCACCTTGATCTCGACGAAAAACGCCTCGAACAACTGGGTGTAGATCAGCTTGCCCTGCCCCGCCTTCACGAGCGGCTGGACGAGAATGCCGAAAATCGGCTTTGCATAATAAAGGCACACACCAAAGGCGACGCCAATTGCCAGCAGCGATTTCAGCAAACGCGAACGCAGTTCGATCAGATGATCGAGCAGCGGCATCTTGCCGCCGGCGCCATCCTCGTCGGTTGCCGTCTCTTCGGTCACGGCAGCGGGCCGTCCTTCGGCGGTATCGCGTGTGTTTCGGGTGGATTGGCCGCAGCCGCCTCGTCGATCTCGGCTTCGGTCGGCGCCGGTTCGGTTGATGCTGCATTCGCCGGGGGCGTCGCCGGCGATGCGTTCACATCGTCGATGCGCGGGAATTCGCGCATGATCGCGTCATTCTGTTCGCGCCACTGTTTTTCGAGTTCTTCGAGTTCGGCTTCGCGCATCATCGTATCGAGGCCGGACCGAAAATGGCGCGCCATGCCGCGTGCCTTCCCCATCCATTTGCCGACAAAGCGCATTGCCTTGGGCAGATCCTTGGGGCCGATAACCACCAAGGCCACCACCACGACGAGCAGCAACTCGGTGGGCGCGACATCAAACATGAACTAGAACTTCCCCCGCAGGCGGACGGCGATCAGAGCTTGTCGTGCTCGGCGGTCGGCGTCGACATCGGAGTGGCGTCGGGCGCGCGCTGGCCCTCGATATGCTTGGGCGCGGGGGTCGGCGCGTCGTCTTCCGACATGCCTTTCTTGAAGCTTTTGATGCCCTTGGCGACGTCGCCCATCATGTCCGAAAAACGGCCCTTGCCGAACAGGAGCAGGACGAGAATCCCGACCACGAGCCAGTGCCAGATGCTGAAGCTACCCATCTAAATTCTCCTTGAGGCGCTCATCTAAGCCTCTTCGCCGTCTTTTACTAGGTCCAGCTCGCCCATTGCGTCCTCAAAAGCGAGGTCGACCGGGTCGAGCAGCCCCGCTGCGCGCAAATCTTCGATGCCCGGCAGGTCCTTGCGGCTCGTGAGGCCGAAATGTTGCAGGAAAGCGTCGGTCGTCTTGTAAATCAGCGGCCGTCCCGGCACCTCGCGCCGCCCGGCGGGCGCGATCCATTCGGCCTCCATCAGCACGTCGAGCGTACCTTTCGAGGTCTGGACGCCGCGAATGGCTTCGATTTCGGCGCGACTCACGGGTTCATGATAGGCGACGATCGCGAGCACTTCAGCCGCCGCCCGCGACAATTTGCGCGGGTCGTCCCGCTCGCGGCGAAGCAGGTGCGCCAGATCGGCGGGGGTCTGGAAATGCCAGTGTCCGCCGCGCTCGACGAGTTCTATCCCGCTCCCGGCGTGGCGCGCCGCAATCGCCTGGATGATCGCCCGCACTTCGCCCGGCGTCATTTCGTCGCCCAGCCGCCCCGCGACCTGCCGCGCGTCGAGCGGCTCGTCGCTGGCGAACAGCATCGCCTCTATGGCGCGTTCGAGATCGTCGATCATGCCCGATGCTCCAGAGTTGCGGCCTTCAAATACAGGGGTTCGAACGCGCCGTCCTGCTTCAGGTCGACCCGCCCTTGCCGCGCCAGTTCGAGCGCCGCGACAAAGCTCGACGCGATCGCGGAACGGCGGAGCGGGCCGTCATAGTCGCCTGGCAGGAAATCCGCCAGCTCGGCCCAGTCAAGCTTGACGCCGATCATCCTCTGAAGGTGATGAAGCGCGGCATCGAGCGTGACCACGGGACGCCGCGATACCATATGGACGACGGGTTCGGAGCGTAGCTTGACCTGTCCGTAAGCCGACAGAAGATCGTAGAGGCTGGCGTCCCAGCGCCGCACCTTGATATCGCGCAGCCCCTCCGGCTTTGCGCGCAGGAAGACGTCGCGACCGACGCGGTCGCGCGCGAGCAGCCGCGCTGCCGCCTCGCGCATCGCCGCCAGCCGCTGCAGGCGCAATTGCAGGCGTAGCGCAAGTTCGTCGGGCGACGGATCCTCGAGCGGATCCTTGGGAAGCAGTAGCGCCGATTTGAGATAGGCGAGCCATGCCGCCATGACGAGATAATCGGCGGCAACCTCGAGCTTCAGCTCGCGTGCCTCGGCGATAAAAGTCAGATATTGCTCGACCAGCGCGAGGATTGAAATCTGTTTGAGGTCGACCTTCTGGCTGCGCGCAAGCGTGAGCAAAAGGTCGAGCGGCCCTTCCCAGCTTTCAAACGAAAGCTGGAACGCATCGTCGCGCTCTGCCCCTGCCGGTGCGATCTCGAAATCGAGCGGCAGTTCGTCCATCGGCCGTTCAGGCCGTCGCCAGCAGCGCATCGCGCTGATCGACGAGCGTCGCGAACGGACGATTGTCGCCGCCGCCCGAAATGCGGTCCATCGCGCCCTCAAGCCGCGCGCGCGCAACGGCGCTGATGGGATCGAGTGCATTCGCGATACCGACCATATCGTCCATCCTCCCCCAGCAATTGAGCGCGATGTCGCAGCCCGCGGCGATGGCGTCGGCGGCACGCGAGGGCACATCGCCCGACAGTGCTTTCATGTCGAGGTCGTCGGTCATCAGCAGGCCGTGAAAGCCGATGCGCTGACGGATAACGCTGTCGATGACGACCGGCGACAGCGTCGCGGGGCGATCGGGGTCCCAAGCTTCGAATATGACGTGGCAGGTCATCGCCATCGCCGCATCGCGGAGCGCGGCAAAGGGTGCGAGGTCGGTTTGCAGATCACGATCGGGCGCCGTCACAACGGGCAAGGCTTCATGGGTATCGAGCAGCGCGCGACCATGACCCGGGATATGCTTGACGATGCCGACGACGCCTCCCGCCTGCAGGCCGCCAAGGATTGCACGGCCAAGCGCCGCCACGCGCATCGGCTCGCTGCCGAGCGCTCGGTCGCCGATGACATCGCTCGCGCCCGGCTGGCGCACGTCGAGCAACGGCAGGCAATCGACTGTAATTCCCACTTCGGCAAGCATGAAGGCAAGCGCCATCGCATTGAGCCGTGCCGCCTCGATCGCGCTCGCCGGTGCGCGATCATAAAGCGCGTCGAACGCAGCACCGCTTGGGAAAATCGGCCATTCGGGCGATTTCATGCGCGCAACGCGTCCCCCCTCCTGATCGATCAGGATCGGCAAGTTGGATCGCCCGTCGAGACTGCGCAGTTCATCGGTCAAGCGCCGCAACTGCCCGCGATTCTCGATATTGCGGCCGAACAGGATATAGCCCGCCGGGTCGCTGTCGCGAAAGAAGGCGCGCTCGTCGTCAGTGAGGGTCAGGCCCGACAGGCCAAAGATCGCGGGTATCATCGTGCGTCAAACTCCATCGGCCGCTGCCCCCTCAGGCGGCAACCAGAGAGGGATCATGCCATAGCGGCAGGGCTGCACCAACGGAGTCTGCGGCCAAACGGGCCGAATCAGCGAACGACGACGCAATTTTCACCGGCGACGCGCAATTTTCCGCACAAACTTGAGGCATTAGCCGCGGTTCCCGCCGATACGCGCAGGCGATAGACCGTGCCGTTGCCGACTTTTGCGGGCGAAACCGACTTGTTGAGTTCCGCGAGATAGGCGAAGCGTTTCGACAGGTTCGTCCACGCCTTGGTGGCTGCCGCGTCGCTGCTGAACGCACCCAGCTGGACCATCGCCGATCCCGAGGGCGCCGGCTTTGCCTCTGCTGCGGGCGTTTTGACCGGCGCAGCCGCAGGCCTGGCTTTCGCCTTGTCCGCGGGCGCTGCTCCGGCGGCGGCTTTCGCTGGCGCGGCTTTATCCGCCAAAGCCTTGGTCGCTGCGGCTTCGCGCTCCTGCGGCGTGACCGCGGGCTCTTCGGGCATGCGGGTCGGATCGACTCTACCGGCAGGCTCTGCCCCCTCGCTGGCGGAGAAGCTCGCATCGCCCTCGCCTTCGAATGCCTTCGCGCCATCGTGCTTGGGGGCGACCTTATAGTTGCCCTCTTGCGCCGCGATCAGTTCACCCTTGCCGCGCGCTCCGCCATTCTGGATCCACCACAGGCCACCAAGCACGGCACCGATCAACAACAGCCCGCCGAGCACCATCACCAGCAGGCGGGCGGGCGAAACTTCGCCGTCTTCCTCGAACCCGTCGGCCGCTTCGAGCCAGGGCAGACGGTTCTCGTCGTCGAGACCGAGGCCCGCATCCCCCTGCTCCGCATTCTTGTCGCCGGCCATCAAACCATCTCCTCGAGCGCCTCTACCCCCATCAGGTGCAGCCCGTTTCGGATAACCTGCCCGATTCCGTCGGCCAAATAAAGGCGCGTCGCGGTCAATTCGGGATCATTGTCGAGAACGATCCGCAAGGCCGGATCGTCGTTGCCGAGATTGTACCAGGCATGGAACGCCGCGGCGACATCGGCCAGATAGAAGGCGATCCGATGCGGTTCGCGCGCCGACGCCGACGCTTCGACGATGCGCGGGAATTGCGCAAGCAGCTTCACCAGTCCGAGCTCGTGCGTATTGAGGCGTTCCGGCGCGGGCCGCGGCAAGCCAATCCCCGCATCCGCGGCCTTTTTGCGAAGCCGCGATATCCGGGCGTTGGCATATTGCAGATACCAGACCGGATTGTCGCGCGACGCTTCGACGACTTTCGCGAAGTCGAAATCCATCTGCGCGTCGGCTTTACGCGTCAGCATCGTGAAGCGCACCGCGTCCTTGCCGACCTCGTCCACGACATCGGCGAGCGTCACGAAGTTCCCCGCGCGCTTGGACATTTTGAACGGCTCGCCATTTTTGAGCAAACGCACCATCTGCACCAGTTTGACGTCGAAACGCGTCTTGCCTCCGGTCAATGCGGCGACCGCGGCCTTGATCCGCTTGACCGTGCCGGCATGGTCGGCTCCCCAGATGTCGATCAGTTCGTCGGCGTTCTGGCTTTTCTGGAAATGATAGGCGAGGTCGGCACCGAAATAGGTCCAGCTGCCGTCCGACTTTCTGATCGGGCGGTCCTGATCGTCGCCGAACTGCGTCGAGCGGAACAGCGGCAGTTCGACCGGCTCCCAATCTTCAGGGGTTTCGCCCTTCGGCGCTTCGAGCTGGCCATCGTAGACGAGATCATGGTCGCGCAGCCATTTTTCAGCGGCAGCGGGCTTGCCCTCCGCCTGCAATTCGGCTTCCGACGAGAAGAGGTCGTGGTGGATGCCGAGCTTGGCGAGGTCGGCGCGGATCATATCCATCATCGCGCTGACCGCTTCGGCGCGGAACAGGCCGAGCCAGGCGCTTTCGGGCGCCCCGACGAAGCGGTCGCCATATTCGACCGCAAGCTTGTCCGCGACGGGCATCAGATAGTCGCCGGGATACAGCCCCTCGGGGATTGCGCCAATATCTTCGCCAAGCGCTTCGCGATAGCGCATGTGCACCGAACGGGCGAGCACGTCGACCTGCGCACCCGCATCATTGACATAATATTCGCGGATCACCTCGTGCCCCGCATATTCGAGCAACGCCGCGAGCGCGTCGCCGACAACGGCGCCGCGGCAATGGCCGACGTGCATCGGGCCGGTCGGGTTGGCCGACACATATTCGACGTTGACGCGGCGTCCTTGCCCCATCGTCGAACGGCCATAATCGCCGCCTTCGCTGAAGATCAGGGCGAGTTCGTCGCGCCAGCTGGTGTCGGCAAGGCGCAGGTTGATGAAGCCCGGGCCGGCGACGCTGGCTTCGGTCACCTCGCCCAGTGCGCCAAGTTCGGCCACGAGCAGGTCGGCGAGCGCGCGCGGGTTCATGCCGGCGGGCTTCGCGAGGACCATCGCGGCGTTGGTGGCGACATCGCCATGCGCGGGATCGCGCGGCGGTTCGACACTGATTGCCGAACGATCGAGTCCGGCAGGCAGGGCCTCGCGGGCGGCGAGCGCATCGAGCGCGGCGCCGATATGGTCGGTAAAGCGGCTGAACAGGGTCACGGGCGGGGCCTATCTTCGATCGGAAAAACTCTTGCGCGCGCCCTATCGCAGCTGGGCGGGCGCGAAAAGCCCCGCGTCACCGATCGGCGCGCGGGGCGTGACGATGCGAACGGCGCCGTGGCGCCGCCGCGGTCCTTATCGTCGGACGTTATATTCGAGCTGCTCTTGCGTGAGCTGGAAACCGATGAGCAACTCGAAGCTGGAACGCTGCACCGCCGCGCGGACTTCGGGAAGGCTGAGCGGATCGACCGCGGCGTCCTGATCGCCTGCCTTCCGCTTGCGCGTGATGCGTTCCTGGATATCGGCGGGCAGCGTCGCTGCGGCGCGATCGACATAAGCCGACGCCTGCGCGCGGCCGGTACCCCGCACCTGTCCCTCGGCGAAGGTCACCGCGACATTGCCGAGACGCTTCGCGACAACGGCGGTACCGCCCTGCAGGACGGTGGAATAGTAAGGAAGCGTCACGGTGCGCGCGGGGCCAGCGTCGCGGCGGGTCGCGACGACGTCGAAACTTGCCAGCTGATAGACTTTTTCGCCCGTGTCGTTGCAGACGGGGACCACATTGGTGATCGCGGCGACGACGTCGACGGCGCGCGCATCGCGGCTCGTTGCGGGATCGAAGAGCGTGACGTCTCCGGTATGCAGCGGCACCGCCACCGCCGGGCAGGTACTGCGCGTCGCGGTAATACCGACGCCGCCCGCGAGGTCGATTTCATTGTCCTTCGCGCAGCCCGCCACCGTCGCCATGGCTGCCGTGCAGCACAGCACGGTCAGGAACTTACGCGACGGAAACGAAATGGACATCATGATAATCGGGCTTTCCAAACAGGCACGCTGACAGGCGGACGGGACAATCGATCCCGCTTCATGCGCGCCGCTTCTTATCGGTGCGATGAACGCGGTGCAACAAAGAGAACGACAAAGAGAATAGGGACGAAGCGGCTTTACCCCACGGGACTTGCTGCGCTAGAGCGCGCGCATCATGAACGCTCCCCATCCGATGACGCCCGCGCAAGGCGACGAAGCGGCAGAACTCAGGGTTTTGATCGCCGCGCCGCGTGGTTTCTGCGCCGGCGTCGATCGCGCAATCCGGATCGTCGAACTGGCGCTGCAGAAATATGGCGCGCCGGTCTATGTCCGGCACGAAATCGTCCACAACCGTTATGTCGTGGATTCGTTGAAGGCGAAGGGCGCGATTTTCGTCGAATCGCTCGATCAGGTTCCCGATGGCGTCCCCGTCGTGTTCAGCGCCCACGGCGTCCCCAAGGCGGTGCCCGCGAAAGCCGAGATGCGCGGGCTCGACTATATCGATGCCACTTGCCCGCTGGTCTCCAAGGTCCACCGTCAGGCCGAACGCATTTTCGAAGCGGGGCGGCATATCATCTTTGTCGGTCATGCCGGCCATCCCGAGGTCATCGGCACGCTGGGCCAGCTTCCCGAAGGCGCAATGACGCTGGTGGAGTCGGTCGACGATGTCGCCGCGCTGTCGCCGGGCGATCCCGACATGCTCTCTTTCCTCACCCAGACAACCTTGTCGGTCGACGACACGCGCGACATCATCGCTGCGCTGCAGCACCGGTTTCCTTCAATCACCGGTCCGCGCGGCGAGGATATCTGTTACGCGACGTCGAACCGTCAGGACGCGGTGAAGGCGATCGCCGGCCAGTGCGATCGCATGATCGTGATCGGTGCACCCAACAGTTCGAACAGCCTGCGCCTTGTCGAAGTGGCCGAACGGCTTGGTACGCCCGCGCATCTCGTCCAGCGCGGCAGCGACATCGACCCTGACTGGCTGCGGGACATCGATACGCTCGGCATCACCGCTGGAGCCAGCGCGCCCGAAACGCTCGTCCGCGAGGTGATCGACGCCGTCGCGGCTGTTCGCGCCATTGTCGAAGATGTCATCATCACCGCCGAAGAAAATATGGTGTTCAAACTGCCGCGCGGGCTCGAAGCAGCCTGATGGCGGTCTATACGCACGTCGAGCCCGACGATCTTGCCGCCCTTGTCGCCCGATACGACATCGGGACCGTCGTATCGTGCAAGGGAATTGCCGAGGGCGTCGAGAACAGCAATTTCCTGCTCGAGACGACGGGCGGGCGCTTCATCCTCACGCTTTACGAAAAGCGCGTCAGCGAAGGCGACCTGCCCTTCTTCGTCGATCTGCTGAACCACCTGGCGAGCCGGAACTGCCCTGTGCCCGCGATGATCCGCGACCGGAGCGGTGTCGCGATACAGCAGATTTCGGGCCGCGCGGCGTGCGTCATCCAGTTCCTGCCCGGCATTTCACTGACCCAGCCCACTCCGGAGCAGTGCGAGGCCGCGGGCGCGGCACTCGGCGCGATGCACCGGGCGCTCGAAGGCTATGCCGGCGCGCGCGAAAACAGCATGGGCCACCGCCACTGGCGCGCCGTTGCCACTGCAACGGGGAGTCTCGATGCCGTGTTGCCCGGGCTGCAGGCCATCGTCGAAGCCGAGCTTGACCACCTGGAAGCACATTGGCCGACCGACCTGCCCGCGCACGTCATCCACGCCGACCTGTTTCCCGATAATGTGCTGATGCTCGGCGACCGCGTCACCGGCCTCATCGATTTCTATTTCGCGGCGAGCGACTTTCGCGCCTATGATCTGGTCATCACGCACGCGTCCTGGGCCTTTTCTGCCGACGGCAAGCACTGCGATCGCGCGCGGGCGGATGCATTGATGCGGGGCTACGCACGCGAAATCACTTTGTCGGACGCGGAAGTTGCCGTTTTGCCGCTACTGGCGCGCGGCGCGGCGCTGCGTTTCCTCCTGACGCGTGCCCATGACTGGGTGCACACCCCCGCCGATGCGCTCGTCACACGCAAGGATCCCTCGCCGTTCCTTGCCCGCCTGCAACGCTATAGCGCGGCCGACGCCGCCGGCCTGTTCGTCGCGGCATGACCGAAGGCACCGCAAAAACCGTGATCGTCGCCACTGACGGCGCGTGCAAGGGCAACCCCGGCCCCGGCGGCTGGGGCGCCGTGCTCCGCTGGGGCGATGTCGTGAAGACATTGTCGGGAGGTGAGCCCGACACGACGAACAACCGCATGGAATTGCTGGCGGCCATCGAGGCCCTCGCCGCGCTCAAGCGCAGTTGCAACGTCGAGCTGTCGACCGACAGCGTCTATGTTCGCGACGGCATTACCAAATGGATTTTCGGCTGGCAGAAAAACGGCTGGAAGACCGCGGCGAAAAAGCCGGTCGCCAATGCCGATCTGTGGCAGCGCCTGATCAAGGAAAATGCGCGGCACAAGGTCGAGTGGTTGTGGGTGAAGGGTCACGCCGGACATGGCGACAACGAACTCGCCGACACGCTCGCGAGCGATGCCGCGCTGGAAGTTGCGCGGGCGCGCTGAACGCCCGCGCGCTCCGGATCACTCGGCCTCGCGCGTTTCGGCGCCGGGACCATTCTTCTTGATCGACTCGATCGCATTCACTGCGGATGCCTTGCTCGAATAGCCTTCGGTCCAGAAAATCGGTTCGCTATTATATTTGAAATAAGCCACGAATTCGCCGGCCTTGTTCTTCTTGATCTCGAAATAATGAGCCATAAAGCCCTCCACTGGTCGGGCAGCCCCGGGGGTGGAGCAACCAAGGCCATGGTAATCCAGCAAATTCGAGGCGCAAGGGCCGCTGCGTCAAACAAATCGCGATGGCGAAAAGGGTGACGGGTCGATGCGGCCGATAACCCCGTCGGGCTCGGCCGCCCCCAGCTGGGCCGCGAGCAGCGCGGCGATGGCAGGAGCCGTCTGGATACCGAACCCGCCCTGCCCCGCGCACCAGATGAATCTATTCTCGTGCGGATCGGCGCCGAAGACGGGAATGCGATCGGGAGCAAAGCTGCGCAGCCCGGCCCATTTGCGCTCGACCGCAACAACGGGCCAGTCGACTACCGATTGCATCCGGTCGATGGCGATCGCCACGTCCACCTCTTCGGGGGCGGCATCATGGGGTTCGACCGGGGTTTCGTCGTGGGGACTTAGCCATATTCGTCCCTCGCTCTCTCCCTTGAAGTAAAATTTCCCGCCGACATGGACAACCAGCGGCAGGCCGGCGGGAACCGGCACGCCAAGCCGCAACTGCATGACCGTGCGGCGGTACGGCTGAATCCCGAGGGGCGAGACGCCGCAAGCGACCGCGACCCGGTCTGCCCACGCCCCGGCCGCATTGACGATCAGCGCCGCGCCCACATGATCCTCACCCAACTGCACATCCCACCCGTCGCCGACACGGCGCGCGCGACGGAGCGGCGCATTGGTGACGAGCGTGGCCCCCGCCCCTTTTGCGGCACGCAGATAGGCAGCATGCAAGCCGCCCACATCGATATCGCGGCACGCGGCTTCAAAAGCGGCCTCGCTCCATTCGGAACGAAGCTGCGGAATCTTGCGGGCGACGGACGCGCCCGACATTCGCTCGACATCGACCCCCTTGGCGACAAACTCGGCGGTGAAGGCGTCGACCGCGGCCGCCTCGGACCGCCGGCCCAATGTCAGGGCCGTTCGGGGCGACAGGAATCCGCGATCGGAAAAGGCGGGCGGCGGATTGTTCAGCGTCTCCAGCGACGCCAACGTCAGCGGCTGCACCCCGGCCCCGCCATAGCTTTCGTGCCAGAAGGCGGCCGATCGGCCCGTCGCATGATAACCGGGCAGGTCCTCCGCCTCGACCAGCATCACGCGGCGCCAAGGCGCAAGCGCGGCCGCCAGGCTCGCGCCGGCCATCCCCGCGCCGACAATCAGCACATCGGTGGCGGAAGGCGGCGCGGCGGTCATGCCACGCCGCATATCCATTGGACTGCGGAATGCAAGTCATGTGTCCGGTGTGACATGGTTACCCTTTGGTAAGCCATGTTGCGTAGGGAACGACCGATGGATAGCGGCGCAATCTCGCTCGGCCTGATGGCCATTCTCGGGCTGCTGATGATAGCCGCCGCGATCAGCGATCTCAAATCGCGCACCATTTCCAACGAGCTCAACGCCGCAATGGCGTTGCTGGCGATCCCCTTCTGGATCGTGACCGGGCTTGCGCTCTGGCCCGACGTGCCGATCCAGTTCGGCGCGGCCTTTGCGGTCTTTCTCGTCTTTGCCGGACTGTTCGCAATTGGCGCGATGGGCGGCGGCGATGTCAAAATGATCGGTGCGGTGATGCTCTGGATCCCGCTTCCGCTGTTCATGCCGATGCTCACGATCATGGCGATCGCTGGCGGCCTCCTGTCGGCCGTGATGCTTATCCATATGAAATTGCGCCCTTCGGACCGACCGGTCGAGGTTCCCTATGGGGTAGCCATCGCCGCAGCGGGCCTTTGGGCGCTTCACCAACAATATCTTAACCAGTTTCAGG
>JALDYH010000351.1:0-2718 GCA_032154175.1 Sphingopyxis sp.
GCCCTTCGACGCGAACGCTGCGGCCCGCTTCCTGCTTGATCCGCTGCGCCAGCTTTTCGGCGATCGCCGAAACATGACGCGTCGACCGGCCGCTCGCGATCACCATATGATCGGCGATGCTGCTTTTTCCGGCAAGCGGGATGGAGATGGTTTCCTGAGCCTGGTCCTCGTCCAGCTGGTGGAGGATCAGCGCGTGGAGCGTATCCACGCTGGCGTCCGAAGACTTTGGGGCGGATGCGGCGCCGTTGGCGGCATCCTGGGTGGCGGAGATCAAATGCGTCCTTTCCTAGTCGGGTCCACAAGGTGCGAACGGGTCAGCGGGTCGCGCAAAGCGCGGCCTTCATAGCGTTCGAACCAGCGGGGGTTGGCCTGCCGTATCGCAGTCGCGGATCGCACATCGGGCGAAAATCGCAGGAACACGAGGGCGGGCGGTCTCCAGTCCGTCCAATGGTTTTTCTGGTCCGCGGGCCGGACGAAGCGCCGAAGCCAACCCATCGCACGTCTTGCATGGGCGCGATCATTATAGCCCGGACGCGCGATAACCGCAATCGGCATCAATCGCGCGATCCCCCGCCAGTCGCGCCATTGGGGCAACTGGACCAGATTATCGGCTCCCATGATCCAGATGAATTGGCGGTTCGGGTATTTGCGGACGAGCTTTTTGAGCGTGTCGATCGTGTAGCGCGTGCCCAGTTCGGCCTCGATTGCGGTCGCGCGAATCGGCGAGCGTCGCGCCATCCGCTGCGCCGAGCCGAGGCGCGCGGGGAGCGAGGCCATGCCCGCCTTGGGCTTCAAGGGATTGCCGGGCGAGACCAGCCACCACAACGCGTCAAGGCCGAGCGCGTCAATCGCGTTGAGGCTGATCGCGCGATGCCCGCCATGTGCGGGGTTGAAGCTGCCGCCGAGAAGGCCGGTGAGGATCATGGGAGGCTTTGCCAGTCGATGTGCTCGTGGGAGACGCTCAAGGTCTGACCACGCGCGGCATTGTAAAACATGATCGGACCGGATCGCTCGCACGGCGAAGCATGAGGCCCAGGGACTCCACGACCCTATGATAGTTTTTGGTATATTGGTCTTTCAAACGATCAGATATCCGCGCTTCGCACCAACCCGCGAACGGCGTCGCCGAGAGGCAGGCATTGAAGAGCACGAGTTCGTTCGTCGAAAAGTTTCTCGAAAAAAGCCGGTGCTGGGAAATCCGAAATGCTTCACGTTCGGCCAATGTCCGATGCTTGGACAAAATTTCACCAAGCTCAAACCAACGCCAGCTCTCGTCGGACGGTCGTGCGGGAGGCGTATCGCTCGGGCGAAATGTGGAAGTATCGATAACGAAGCAATTCGGCTCATGCGCCGCTGCACCTGTCATCGGCATTTGCCCATCGGTTCTGATGTCCGAGTAGCTGACGGTTTGGGCAAGCCGCTCGGCCAAAATCCACCGCGCTTCTTCCTTCTTTTCACCCTCGCTGGCACGCAGCAGCATGACCGTGTCGCGGACGATCAGCCACAGGAAGGGCGTGGTGGCGATCACTGCAGCTAATGCCAACCCGTAGAGCCATTTCGTGACTCGGGGTCGTGGGGTGGCTTTCAAGGCCGGACCTGCCCCGTGCCACGCACCAGCCATTTATAGGTAGTCAGCCCTTCGAGCGCGACCGGACCCCGTGCATGGAGGCGTCCCGTCGCGATCCCGATTTCGGCGCCGAGGCCGAATTCGCCGCCGTCGGCGAACTGCGTCGACGCATTGTGCATCACGATCGCGCTGTCGACGCCGGTCAGGAAGCGCTCGGCGGCCGCCGCATCCTCGGTGACGATCGCGTCGGTGTGCTTGCTCGAATGTGCGTCGATATGCGCAAGCGCGCCCGCGAGCCCGTCGACCATCGCGATCGACACGATCGCGTCGAGATATTCGCAGTCCCAGTCGCCCGCCGACGCGGGTTCGACGTGCGGGCTGAGCGCCACGACGGCCTTGTCGCCGCGCACTTCGCAGCCCGCCTTGACCAGCGCATCGACGATCGCGAGCGGCGCCGGATAGGCGCGGTCGATCAGGATCGTCTCGGTCGCGCCGCATACGCCGGTGCGGCGCATCTTGGCGTTGACCGCGAGTTCTACGGCTTTTGCGGGATCGGCCGCGCCGTCGATATAGAGATGGTTGATCCCGTCGAGATGCGCGAGCACGGGCACCCGCGCTTCGTCCTGCACGCGTGCGACCAGCCCCTTGCCGCCGCGCGGGATGATGATGTCGATCAGCCCCTGCGCGCGCAGCATTGCGCCGACGGCGGCGCGGTCCTGCGTCGGCACCAACTGCACCGCATCGGCGGGGAGGCCAGCCTCGACCAGCCCCGCCGCGAACGCCGCGTGGATCGCGCGGTTCGAATGCACTGCCTCGCTGCCGCCGCGCAGGATCACCGCATTGCCCGACATCAGCCCGAGCGCCGCCGCATCGGCGGTCACATTGGGGCGGCTTTCATAGATGATGCCGACGACGCCGAGCGGGACGCGTACGCGGCTGAGCACCAGTCCGTTGGGCCGTGTCACGCGGTCGATTTCGGCGCCTGACGGATCGGGCAGCGCTGCCACATCGTCGATCGCATCGGCGATCGCGGCGAGCCGTCCGTCGTCGAGCCGCAGCCGGTCGAGCATTGCGCCCGACAGCCCGTTCTTCTGTCCGGCCGCCATGTCTTCGGCATTGGCGGCAAGAATGTCCGCCGCCCGCGTGCGAAT
>JALDYH010000352.1:0-2717 GCA_032154175.1 Sphingopyxis sp.
CCGGGGCCCAGTGCGGTCACACGCCAGGTCACGCTGGAATTCTGGGCCCCGGCTTTCGCCGGGGTGCACGTTTCCTATCGGCACCTTCCGGTCGCAAGCGGCCAGCTTCATCATCCCGACCCCGTCCCGTAAAACCGCGCCAACCGGTCGAGCGCCAGCCCCAGCACCAATTTCCCCGACCGCGCCGGCCACCCGAGCGCCTTCTCCGCTCCGCCGATCCCTTCGCCCGCGCAGATCACGCGCCAGCAAATATCGGCCAGCCCCGGCCCTGCGGCATCGAGCGCCGCATGAAAACGCCGGTGCGCATCGATCCGCGCCAGCGACGCATCCGACGCCCGCGCACCGCCGCGGCTCTTTCCCGGCGGTGCGGCATCCCAGCGCATCGTCACCCGCGCCGCCAGCCCCGCGCGCTCATAATCGGCGCGCAGCCGCTCGCCCGCCCCGAGCTGCGCCGCCGTCAGCATCCCACGCGATGCCAGCCAGGCAATCGGGCTTTCGCCGACGTTGACCGTCACATGGCGCATCACCTGCGGCCCTGCCTTGCCCGGGTCGATCCGGTCGTCGGGGTGGATGCGGGTTTCGAGGCGGCGTGCTGGCATGCGATTCTCCTTCACTGCACGCCGGACTTGACACTGGAATATTTTGTAGGAAAGAAGAAACCGATTTGGTTATCTGAAGGTTTCGCCGTGATCAACAGTATCCGTTCCGTCCGCCGCGCCAAGGGCCTGACGCTCGATGAAGTCGGCCAACGCTGTGTCCCGCCCACCACGGCGCAGACGATCGGTCGCCTCGAAACGGGCACGCGCACGCTGTCGCTGGGCTGGATGAACCGCATCGCCGCGGCGCTCGGCGTCGATGCCGCCGAACTTGTCCAGTTGCCGCAGGATACCCAGCTCACAATCACCGCATTGCTCGGCGCCGAAGGTGCCGCGGCGCCCACCCGCGTCGAACAGGCGCTCACCGCGCGCCCGGGCGAGGATATGGTCGCGGTGCGCGTTACCTCGTCGATCGGCGATTATCGCGCCGGTGACGAAATCTGGTGCCGCCGGATCGAAGGCGACTGGGCGAGCGTGCTCAATCGTGACCTCCTCGTTCCCCGTCCCGCCGGCCGCTTCTTTTTCGCGCGGCTGCTCAACGTCGACGGGGAAAAGCTCCACCTGCTCCCGCTCGGCACCGGCCAGCGTCAGCAAGTCGTCAGCAACCCGCCCTGGGCCGCCGTCGCCGTCCGCCTGCTCCGCACCCTCTGAGTGTCCGACGCACCGCCCTTGCGCGTCCTTTCGATCGCAACGCTGTTCCCTGACACCGCGCGGCCGAACTTCGGCCTGTTCGTCGAAAAGAGCCTGCGCGCACTCGCGGCAGAGCCGGGCATCGATCTCACCATTGTCGCTCCGGTCGGCCTGCCGCCCTTCCCGCTCTCGCTCCATAAACGCTATCGCGCGCTACGCGATCTGCCGCGAAGCGAGCGCCGGAACGGCCTCACCGTCCTGCGCCCGCGCTTCACGCTGATCCCGCGCATCGGCGCGCGCTTCAATCCGGCAAGGATCGCAAAGGCCGTGCTGTCCGCCGTTCGCGGCCAATCGTTCGACGTCGTCGATGCGCAGTTCTTCTATCCCGACGGCCCCGCCGCGATGCGCGTCTCGGCGAAACTGCACCTCCCCTTCTCGGTCAAGGCACGCGGCGCCGACATCAGCCATTTCGGCCACGACCCCGCCACCGCCCCGCAACTTCTCGCCGCCGCCGGCCGCGCAACCGGCCTGCTCGCCGTATCGGCTGCGATGCGCCGCGACATGGCCGAAATCGGCATCGATCCGGCCAGAGTCATGGTTCACTACACGGGGATCGACAGCACGCGCTTTTCGCCCGGCGATCGAACCGGCGCCCGCGCCGCGCTCGGCATGAACGACGCCCCCGCGATCCTCACCGTCGGCGCGCTCATCGCGCGCAAGGGACAAGCCCTGGTCATCGAGGCGTTGCCCGCCCTTTCGGACGTCCACTACTGGCTCGCCGGTGCCGGCGAAGAAGAGGGCCGCTACCGCGCGCTCGCACGAAAGCTCGGTGTCGAAACGCGCGTCCATTTCATGGGACCGGTCGCCAATGCCGATCTGCCGCGGCTTTATCGCGCCGCCGATGCCGTGGTCATGCCGTCCGCCAGCGAGGGCCTCGCCAATGCATGGGTCGAAGCGCTCGCGTGCGGCACACCGATCGTGATCAGCGACGCGGGCGGCGCCGCCGAACTGGTCACCTCTTCCGTCGCGGGCCGCATCGTCGCGCGCACCCCCGATGCGATCGCCGAGGCCGTGCGGGCCATTCTCGCAAACCCGCCCTCACCGGTGGACGTGGCCGCCAGTCTCGGCGGCCGCTTCGACTGGGACCGCAACGGCCGCGAACTCGCCGCGCAGCTGCGCCGCTGCGCCGGCCTCTAGATACGACAACGCCGGCCCGCTTCGACAGCGTGCCGGCGTTGGTTTTTGCAGAAAAAGAGCCTCAGACGACCGCGCCGTCGTCCTTGCGCTCGACGCGTTCGCCGCCGTCCATTCCCGAACTGGTCCGCGGCACAAAGCTGTCGGGTCCGACCTTCAGCCACACCAGAACCGGGGTCGACATCAAGACCGACGAATAGCCGCCGATGAATACGCCGAACAGCATCGCCGCTGTAAAACCGAAAATCACATCCGGGCCGAAGATCAGCAGGACGCCGAGCGCCAAGACCATCGCGA
>JALDYH010000353.1:0-2690 GCA_032154175.1 Sphingopyxis sp.
TTGATGCGGTTCCCCTTGGGGCCGCTCTCGGCGATATAGGCGACGCGGCTGTCGAAGAAGGGCGCCTCGCCCGACAGGCGCGAATAGATGGCGTCGGCGCATTTATGCGCGGCGCGGCGCCAGTCGCCGGGCTGGATTTCGAACCCCTTGCGAACGAGTTCGCTGCCGAGCGCGGTGTCATAGAGATAGCAGCCGACGACGAGGCCGCCCGTGCCGCTCGCGTCGACGAAGCCATGGACGACATTTTCCGCGTTGCGCGCCTGCCATTCGGCAAAGCGCGGCGCCTGCACCTCGGCGCGGCTGATCGCGGGAATGCCGCTGGGACCCATCGGATCGTAGAGGCCGCTGCGCTCGAGGTCGGCGGCGATGACTTCGGCAATCTGGCGGCCGAGGCTGTCGGTGCGCAGGCCCGCGACGGTCTGCACCGAAGATGTTGCGAGCGCCGGGATCGCGATGACGGTGCGATCCTGCGACAGCGTGCCCTCGATCGTCTCGCGCGGTTCGGTCTGGGTGACTGCCGGCGGCGTCGGGGCGGTCTGCGCGAGCACCGGGGCGGTGGTCAGCAGCAGGGCGAGCGACAAGCTGATCGGACGGAGGAACATTTTTCTTACCTCTTGATGAAATCGAGCGTGTAATTCTGCCAGAAGCTGTAATTTTCTTCGGGCAGGTCGAATGGTGCGGCGAGTTCCACCGCGCGTTTGGCGCATTCCTGGTGGCGCTGGACCTGGAACTTGTTGCTGTCGTTTTCGCCCGACGTCGTGACGCTGGTGAAACCCGCGAGCGCGCCCGACTGGGTCAGGCGGAATTTCACGACGGTCTTGAGCTGGTCGACGTCGACACCCGAAATGCGGCAGCCGTTCCAGCGCGGCGCGACCGCCGACTTGATGCTGACGTCGATCGAGCGCCGGACTTCGGCCGCCGTCGCGGCCGCGGGGGCGCCCTTGCTGGCGGGCGACTTCGGCTGCGACTTCGAAAGCCCTTCGGCGATACCGTCGAGGCGGCCGGTCGGGCGCGCTGGCCGGTTCTTCGCGGGCGGCGCCTTCGGAGCGGCCTTGGGCTGCGCCTTTTGCGCTGCGGGAGGCTGTTTTTTCGGAATCTGCTTCGGCCGGGCGACCTGTTTCGGCGTCGGCGCCGGGGTCGGACGAACGACGGGGTCGGGCAGCGGCGGGGCGGGCACCGGCTCGGGCGCCGCGATGTCGACATTGTCTTCTTCGCCCAGTCGCGCTGCGGGCGGCGTCTCGCTGATCACCGGCGCGGTCGATTGCACCGCGGTCTCGGCGATCAGATCGACTTCCATCGGGGGGTTGTCGAAGCGGCGGTCGCCCGCGGTCCACTGGACCGAGAGCAAACCGATAATGAGGACGTGCGCGACTACCGCGATGGCGAAACCGCGTCCTTCATTCCCCCTCACTGCCCGTTGTTCGGCCATCGTCTCAGCCTATTGCCCCGTTTCTGAACCGTCGGTGACCGCGGCGCGCGTGCTTTCGGTGGCGCCCTCCGACCCGGTCGTTACCAGCGAAATTCGCGTCAGGCCGGCGCGGTTGAGCTCGCCCATCACGCGCATCACGCGGCCGTAGTCGAGCCCCTTGTCGGCACGCAGCATGATCTGGCGCGGCTTGTCCTTGCCTTCATTCTCGCGCGCGATCGCGTCGAGACGGGCCGGAAGTTCGGCCTCGGGCACGACATCCTCGCCGATATACAGCGTGTCGTCGGCGTTGATCGACAGTTGCACCGGTTCCTGATCCTCGGTCTCGACCGGTTTCGCCCGGCTTTCGGGCAGGTCGATCGGGACCGCCGATGCCAGCAAAGGCGCGGTGATCATGAAGATGATCAGGAGCACGAGCATCACGTCGACGAGTGGGGTGACGTTGATTTCGGCCATCGGCGCGCGGCGCGTGCCGCGACCGCGCCGTCCGCCGATGCCACCCGAAGGTACGGACATCGCCATCAGGCGTCGACCTCGAGTTCGCGGCTGAACGTTGCGTGCAGCCCGTCGGCGAACCGACCGAGGCGCGATTCGAGGCGGTTTAGTCGCTGCGAAAAGGCGTTATAGGCGATGACCGCGGGGATTGCGGCGAACAGGCCGATTGCGGTCGCGAACAGCGCTTCGGCGATGCCCGGCGCAACGACCGCGAGGCTGCTGTTATTTTCGGCCGCGATTGCGGTGAAGCTGCGCATGATGCCCCAGACGGTCCCGAACAGGCCGACAAACGGCGCGACCGAGCCGATCGTTGCGAGCGTCCCGATCTTTTCGGCGAGCCGGTCGACTTCGCCCGCAACAGCGCTGTTCATCGCGATGCCGAGGCGCTCGCGCGTGCCGTCGCGGTCGACATTCTTGGTCTTGGTCGACCGGCGCCATTCGCTGATCCCGGCACCGAGAACCTTGGCGCTCGGCAATTCTTCGCTGCCATTCTTGTCAAAGAATTTGTCGATATTGTCGGCGCGCCAGAAATCGCGCTCGAAGCGTTCGGATGCGCTCATCAGTTTGCTGACGCTGCGGCCATGCGTGAAAATCACCGCCCAGACATAGATCGACGCGGCGAGCAGCCCGATCATCACCGCCTTCACAATGATATCGGCCTGCAGGAACAGCGCGACGGGGGACAGGGTCGCCGCGTCGGCGGCCAGCGAGATATTGTCTAGCAAGGGAAAGTCTCTCCATTCATGATGGCGGTAAATCGGTCGGCCCA
>JALDYH010000354.1:0-2687 GCA_032154175.1 Sphingopyxis sp.
TCACCTTCACCTTCCCGCACATCGGCAATGTCGGCGCGAACCCCGAGGATATGGAACGCGGCGTGCATGGCGCACTCGGCGCGATCACGCGCGAACTGCCGACGCAGCCGAGCAACTTCCGCAGCGTCCAGACGCTGCCCGAATGGATGATCGAGCAGGGCGTCATCGGCCTCGCGGGCATCGACACACGTGCGCTCACCCGCCGCATCCGCGACGCGGGCGCGCCGAACGGGGTGATCGCGCACAGCCCCGACGGCACGTTCGATGTCGACGAGCTGCTCGCGATGGCGCGGGGTTGGGCGGGGCTGGAGGGCATGGACCTTGCGAAGGGCGTCAGCCGCACCGACACGGGCGACTGGACCGGCGGCGCGTGGACGCTGGGGCATGGCTATGCGACCGAGGACGGCGGCGAGCGCCCGCATGTCGTCGCGATCGATTATGGCGCGAAGGACAATATCTTCCGTAACCTCGTCAAAGCCGGCGCGCGCGTCACCGTGGTCCCCGCGACCGCGAGCCTCGACGAGGTGCTGGGGCATAACCCGGCGGGCGTCTTCCTCTCGAACGGCCCCGGCGATCCCGCGGCGACGGGCGACTATGCGGTACCGGTGATCCAGGGGCTGCTCGAACGCGAGGTGCCGATCTTCGGCATCTGCCTCGGCCACCAGATGCTGGGCATCGCGGCGGGCGCGAAGACGGTGAAGATGCATCAGGGTCACCGCGGCGCGAACCATCCGGTACAGCGCGCCGAAGACGGCGTGGTCGAGATCACGAGCATGAACCACGGCTTCGCGGTCGATGCATCGACTTTGCCCGTCGGCGTGGTCGAGACGCACAAGAGCCTGTTCGACGGATCGAACTGCGGCATCGCGATCACGGGCAAGAAGGCGTTCAGCGTGCAATATCACCCCGAGGCGAGCCCGGGGCCGCAGGACAGCTTCTATCTGTTCGAGAAGTTTGTTGGCGGGTTGAAGTAAGGGCATGCTTGACCCGCACATATTTAAGGGGCTGGCGCTGCCGTTGATCCTGATATTCTCAGGTTGTGGAGATAAGGACGCGCGTGCCGTGCCCAATGTGGTCGACATGTCATCCAGGTATAAGTCTGCATCCTCCGCTTCAAATAAGGTGGTGAATTGCGACGCAGCAGACCATCTGAAGCCGAACGGCAATAGGCATGTTCGCTATCTCGACTTCTGCCGTTCCGGTTTGCAAATTTTGTTTACCGCAGTCCCGGAAGGCGAGGCGGGATATTCCCTGCACTACACTGCGTGGGTCACGAACAAGGCTGGTGTCGACTGCTTCGGAACCGAAGATGATTTCGCCAATTTCGGCCCCGATGCTTTGAAAAAATCGGTTGGCGAGCAGTTAGCTGCAATCAAGCATTCTTGGCGCCCTAAAATAAATGAAATCAATAAAATATGTGGCGACGAGTTAAATCTTGAAGAGCTTTTCGACGAAGATTTTTATCGAGCCTACATCGAGTATGGCGACGGCTGGTGGATCAGCGATCCAAAAGCTGAAAAAGACAAAATGAGCGAGTTCCTAAATGCCCAAACGCACTGACATCCAATCCATCCTCGTCATCGGCGCCGGCCCGATCGTTATCGGCCAGGCGTGCGAGTTCGACTATTCGGGGACGCAGGCGATCAAGGCGCTGAAGGAGGAGGGCTATCGCATCGTCCTCGTCAACTCCAACCCGGCGACGATCATGACCGATCCCGACCTTGCCGACGCAACCTATGTCGAGCCGATCACGCCCGAGATCGTCGCGAAGATCATCGAAAAGGAGCGCCCCGACGCGGTGCTGCCGACGATGGGCGGGCAGACGGCGCTCAACACCGCGCTGGCGCTCGCGCAGGACGGGACGCTCGCGAAATATGGCGTCGAGATGATCGGCGCCGATGCCGAGGCGATCGACAAGGCCGAGGACCGGATCAAGTTCCGCGACGCGATGGACAAGATCGGGCTGGAAAGCGCGCGCAGCGGCATCGCGCACACGCTCGACGAGGCGTTCGCAGTGCTCGAACGCACCGGCCTGCCCTCGATCATTCGTCCCAGCTTTACCATGGGCGGCACCGGCGGCGGCATCGCCTATAATCGCGAGGAATTCGAGCATATCGTCCGCGGCGGCCTGATCGCCTCGCCGACCACCGAAGTCCTGATCGAGGAATCGCTCCTCGGCTGGAAAGAATATGAGATGGAGGTGGTGCGCGACCGCAAGGACAATTGCATCATCATCTGTTCGATCGAGAATGTCGATCCGATGGGCGTGCATACCGGCGACAGCATCACCGTCGCCCCCGCGCTGACGCTGACCGACAAGGAATATCAGATCATGCGCAACGCGAGCATCGCGGTGCTGCGTGAAATCGGCGTCGAAACGGGCGGATCGAACGTCCAGTTTGCGGTGAACCCCAAGGACGGCCGCCTGATCGTGATCGAGATGAACCCGCGCGTGTCGCGCTCGTCGGCGCTCGCGTCGAAGGCGACGGGCTTCCCGATCGCGAAGGTCGCGGCGAAACTCGCGGTCGGCTACACGCTCGACGAGATCATGAACGACATCACCGGGGTCACCCCGGCGTCATTCGAACCGACCATCGATTATGTGGTGACTAAAATCCCGCGCTTTGCCTTTGAAAAGTTCAAGGGCGCCGAGGCGACGCTGTCGACCGCGATGAAGTCGGTCGGCG
>JALDYH010000355.1:0-2684 GCA_032154175.1 Sphingopyxis sp.
GTCATCCGGTCCTCGTGGCCGACCACGTCGAGGGGGTGGCAGCACAGCCACATCTCCCATCCGTCGGGCCCGTGGGTCACGACCGGGTCCTTGACCGCGACCGTCTCGTCGCCGGGGAGCACGATGTGGCTATCGGAAATCCGATGGATCGAAGTTCGTTTTGAACGCTTCGCCCAGCGTCTCGCTGCTCAGCGGATCGATGATCGGCAGGCGGCCCAAGCGGCGCACGCCAGAGATTTCGGATATGATCGCCTCGCTGTCCTCCACCGCGTCGCCGAGGAAGGCGATGCCGTGGATCGGGACGTTGCGCGCGCGCAGTGCCTCGATCGTGAGCAGGCTGTGGTTGATCGTGCCGAGCGCGGTGCGCGCGCAGACGATCACCGGGATTTGCCAGCGCGCGAAGAGGTCGGCGTAGAGCGTGGTGCGCGTGACGGGGACGAGCGCGCCGCCAGCGCCCTCGACGATGAGATCGCCGGGGGGCGGCGCGAGCGTTTCGACGTCTATGTTAACGCCGTCAATTTCGGCGGCCGAATGCGGCGAGGCGGGGGTGACGAGGCGCCAGGTTTCGGGATGGACCGGCGCGCCGGCGAGGCGCGCGACGACTTCGCTGTCGGTCTCCTCTTCGAGGCCCGACTGGATCGGTTTCCAGTAAGGTGCGCCGGTCGCCTGCGCCAAAGCCGCGGAAAATATGGTTTTTCCGATGCCAGTGTCGGTGCCGGTGACGACGAAGCGCGTCATGCCGCGGCCATCGCCTGCGCCAGTGCGCCGGCCATATCGTCGATGTTAGCTTCGTCAACATTGAGCGTGATCGCGATGCGCAGGCGCGCGGTTCCCTGCGCCACGGTCGGCGGGCGGATGCCGCGGATATCGAAGCCGGCGTCCTGCAAGCTACCCGCGATGCGCATCGTACGGTCGTTGTCGCCGATGATCACGGGCAGGATCTGGGTGCCGCTGGCGGGGATGCCGAGCGGGACGAGGCGCTCGGCGGCGTGGCGGACGAGGCTGTGGAGGCGTGCCTGTCGCTCGGGCTCGTTCGCGACGATCTCGATCGCCTGGCGGACGAGCCATGCCATCAGCGGCGAGGGCGCGGTCGAGAAGATGAAGGGACGGCCGCGGTTGACGAGGAAGTCGGTGGCGATTGCCGGGGCGCAGAGCAAGGCGCCCTCGGCACCGAGCGCCTTGCCGCAGGTGTGGAGGGTGATGAGATTGTCGCGGCGGACAAGGCCATGCGCGAGACCCGCGCCGCCGGGGCCGAAAACGCCGGTTGCGTGCGCTTCGTCGACGACGAGAACGGCGTCATGGCGGTCGGCGACCTCGGCGAGCTGCGCGAGCGGAGCGCGGTCGCCGTCCATCGAGTAGAGGCTTTCGACCGCGATCCACGGGGTTCCGGCGCCGCCGCCGGCGCGCCAGCGGGTAATGATGTCGGCGAACGCCTGCGCGTCGTTATGCGCGGCGGCGATGGTGCCCGCGCGGCCGAGCTTCATGCCGTCGTGCGCGCTCGCGTGGATGAGTTCGTCGTGGATGACGAGGTCGCCGCGCTGGGGGAGCGCCGCGAACAGCGCGGCGTTGGCGGCAAAACCCGTGGGGAAGAAGAGCGCGGCTTCGCTGCCATAATGGCGCGCGGCGTGCGCTTCGAGCGCCTCATGCTCGGCGTGATTGCCGCGGAGCAGGCGCGAGCCGCCCGAGCCCGCGGGAAGGCCGCGTTCGATGCCGGCGGCGAGCGCGGTACGGAGGGTTTCGCTATCGGCTAGGCCGAGATAGTCGTTCGAGGCGAAATCGCGGCCCGCGCGCGGCGCGAGGGTGCGGCGGCGGCTGTCGTCCGCAAGCGCCGCGAGATCGGCGCGGTGGGCGGCGAAGGGAGAGGGGCCCGGCATCGGGTTCCCTTAGGGCATCCGGTTGAAATGACAAACCCGCGTGTGCCGCCTCACGCGCGACGAAGGGCAAGCTTTTCTTCGTCGGTCAATCGGTGGGGTTTGGCGATCGGTTCGAGGGTTTTTGCGTCGAAGAGCGCGCTGCGCCGGCGGTCGCCCGAGACGATGTCCTTGATCGCGCGCACGAAAAAGCGACGCATCAGCGTCGGTGTGCCCATTTTGGGCAGGTGGCTGGCGTCGCCGATCGCGTCCTGTGTGAAGAGATGGCCGCGCGGCGGACCGAAAACCTGCTCGCGCCCTGCCTGATCGCAAGCGGCGGTCAGGATGGTGATGAAGGGCAGCTTGCCGTTCTTGAACGTGTTGAACAGCGGGGTGCGGCAGCAGGCGGCGTACCAACGCAGCGTCGGTGCGTCGGTGAGGTGGAGGCAGGCGAGCTGCTCGCGGCCGGTGCCTATCCGCATGCGCGCGCATCGCGTCTGATAGAGCGGGGTGCCGCCTTGCGCGTCGAGCAGTTCCTCGTGGCCGAGATGGTGGGTGAGGTTCTGGCAATCGGTGCAGTGGCAGACGACATGGTCGCCCTCGCCCGAAATGACGCGCATCGCGCCGGTAACGGTTCCGCAGTCGCAGGCGAAGGAGAGATCGGAGGGCATGACCCGGGCCTAGCGCCTCGCCCGCGACTGAGGAAGGCCTGTCGGGACAGGTGCTGCTGCTCGATCCTCCCTGTGGCGAAGCCATTGGGAGGTGGCAGCGCGAAGCGCTGACGGAGGGGCCATGACGCACCGTCGCGGGGGGGGGGGGGGGGGGGGGGGGGGG
>JALDYH010000356.1:0-2675 GCA_032154175.1 Sphingopyxis sp.
TTCTCCTCGCCGACCATCCAGCCCTTGGCGCCGTCGTAATTCATCACGCAGGTCGAATTGGCGTGAATCCCCATCTTGTGCTCGATCGACCCGCACGAAAGCGTGTTGCGGTCGCCGAGCGAGCCGTCGTCGTTGACGAGGAACTTGGGCACGATGAACAGCGAGATGCCCTTGACGCTGTCGGGCGCATCGGGGGTCTTCGCCAGCACGAGGTGGATGATATTCTCGGTCAGATCATGCTCGCCCGACGAGATGAAGATCTTGGTGCCCGTCACCGCATAGCTGCCGTCGCCGTTCGGCACCGCACGCGTGCGGATGAGGCCGAGGTCGGTGCCGCAGTGCGGCTCGGTCAGGTTCATCGTGCCGCCCCATTCGCCCGCGATCATCTTGGGGACATAGGTCGCCTTCTGCTCGTCCGATCCCTTGACGAGGATCGCCGCGGTCGCGCCCTGCGTCAGCCCCGGATACATGGCGAACGCCTGGTTGGCGGCGTTGCGATATTCTTCGACCGGGAAACCGATGACGTGCGGCAGCCCCTGCCCGCCGAATTCCTCGGGCGCGGTCAACAGACCCCAGCCGGCTTCCGAATAAGCCTTATAGGCCTCCTTGAACCCCTTGGGAGTCGTGACGCTGCCGTCGTCGTGGCGTGTGCAACCTTCAAGATCGCCCGACTGATTGATCGGGAACAGCACTTCCTCGCAGAATTTGCCCGCTTCGGTCAGCACCGCCTCGACCATGTCGGGGGTCGCGTTGGCGAAGCCCGGCAGGTTGGCATAGCGCTCGATCCCGAGCACGTCGTTGAGGAGGAACAGCGTGTCTTGCACGGGCGCGCGATAGACGGGCATGGGAAATCCTTCTGAAAAGCAGTTTAGCGTCTAACTTGCCTGGGGAGAGGCTCAGGTCGGCTTATTGGCCGGCGTCGACCTTCTTCACCATATCGATGAAACGTGACAGCTCATCTACAGCGCTGTCAATATCGTCGCGCTGGCGCTGCAGCAAGCCGATGCGCTGTTCGCACTTTTCGATCGTCACCTGGCGTTGCAGCTTCCGCCCGTCACCGACGTCATAGAGGTCGATCATCTCGCGAATGTCGGCAAGGCTGAATCCGGTGCGCTTGGCACGCAGAATCCACGCGAGCCGCGCGCGGTCGCGTTTCGAATAGATGCGCGACAATCCCTTGCGCGACGGGCTGATCAGCCCTTCATCCTCATAGAAGCGCAGCGCACGGGCCGTGACCCCGAACTCGGTCGACAAGTCGGTGATGCTGAATTGTTCGCGCCCCAGATGGTCGGGCGTATCGATATGGGCGTGGCCATATTGTTCGGTCATGCCCGTGAAACTAGTTTCCGTTGACGTGAACGTCAAGACCGGCAGAGCGGGTCATTTCGGGGCAGCTCAGCCCTCGCAAGGACGCTGCATATTGCCGTGTCGATCGGTGATCCGCAAGTCCCCCGCATCGCTTGCCGACCAGCTCGCGCGCGGCAGGCGCAAACCGGAGAGCGAGGCGCGATCGGGACAGAGGCGCGCGCATTGCGGGGGCAGGCTTCCGGGGAGGCGCAATTCGTCTTCTTCCTCGTGGACCAGCGCCTCGCAGCCGTCGACGCCGGCGAAACGCATCCGCCAGCCGTCGGCTTCGCGAACCATCGTCCCCGCCGCCACGCAAGAGAGCCCCGGACCGAAGGCAGCGGTGACGGCAAAGCGCCACTTCCCTGCCCCGTCGGGAACGACGCACATCGCATCGCGGCCCAGATCGTGGGTACGCTCGAAAACGCCGACCGGAGTTGCGGCTTCGGCGCGCACAACGCCGCGCTGACGTGCCGCCACTTCGAGCGGGTTGTCGGCGTCGATCCCCTTCGCGCTCTCGTCGGGCGCAGGCCGACCGCATCCGGCAAACAGCAGCGCCAGCAACGCCAGCGCGGCGTTAGCCCTGCGCATCGTCCGCCAGAAAGGTCAGACCGCCATCGGCCTCGACGCGGCGATAGAAACATGAGCGCCGCCCGGTGTGGCAGGCAGGGCCCGCGGGTTTCACCCGAAGGAGCAACGCGTCCTGATCGCAATCGACGCGCATCTCGACCAGCGCCAGCCCGTTGCCCGAGGTCTCGCCCTTGCGCCACAGCGAAGCCCGTGACCGCGACCAGAAATGCGCCTGCCCCGTCGCGCGGGTACGCTCGATCGCCTCGGCGTTCATATGCGCAACCATCAGCAGCACATGCGTATCGGCGTCGGTGACGACGGCAGTCACCAGCCCCGAGGCGTCGAAACGCGGAAGAAATCGATCGGTCGTGTCGCGCTCGTCATCCATAAAGCGCGCTTTAGAGCAGGTTTGACGCCGCTGTCACCCCATCGCTCGCGGCCAGTGTGACAAATGCGTGATTAGGGGGGCGACATTTGCGATTGCCCTCCCTATATGCGCCGCAGTCACTGGCCCCTGCCCCTGGAACGACATGCTGACGACCCATCCTTTCGACGACGACAAGCTCCGCGAGGAGTGCGGCGTATTTGGTATTCATGGCGCCGATAGCGCCGCCGCGGTTGTCGCGCTGGGTCTTCACGCCCTGCAACACCGCGGACAGGAAGCCGCAGGCATCACCGCCTTCGACGGCAAGGAGTTCCATACGCACCGCGCGATGGGCCATGTCGCGGGCAATTTCGACCGCGACGACATCATGCGCCAG
>JALDYH010000122.1:0-11869 GCA_032154175.1 Sphingopyxis sp.
CCCGCCTATGGCGGGTATGACGAAATCAGGGGTGCGGCTTCGTTTCCTATCCCCCGCCAGTCTGCGCCAGCGTCAGAAAGACCGGCCGCTCGCCGCCGCCGTGCACTGCGATCCGCGCGCCGCTGACATAGGCGGCGTCGCCCGATGCGAGGAAACTCACGACGCCCGCAATGTCCGCTCCGCGCGCCATGCGGCCGAGCGGCAGCATCGCGTCGATGCGCTTCATGCCTTCTTCGCCGCCATAATGATCGGCCGCCGCCTCGGTCGCCACCAAGCCGACCACGACCGCATTCACACGCACCTTCGGCCCCCATTCCATCGCGAGCGATTCGGTGAGGCTGAGCAGTCCTGCCTTCGCCGCGCCATAGACCGCTGTCCCGGGCGAGGGCCGCACCCCCGACACGCTCGCGATGTTGACGATGCTGCCGCCCCCGGTCTGCGCCTGCATGATCACATTCGCCGCCTGCGCGACATGGAGCGGCCCCAGCAAATTGAGCGCGAGCACACGTTCGGAGAAGCGCGCCGACGCGGTCGCGGCATCGGCCTCGGGCGAGCCCCCGGCATTGTTCACGACAAGGTCGAGCCGGCCATGGCGCGCGAAGATGTGGTCGATCATCGCCTGCACCTCGTCGGCCACACGGACGTCGCACGGCTCGAACTCGGCAACGGCATCTTCGTAGGCTGGCGGCTCGGCGGGGGCATTGCGACCGCAGATCACCACGTCGAAGCCGTCACCGAGCAGGCGCTCCGCGATCGCCCGGCCGATGCCCTTGCCGCCGCCTGTGACGAGCGCCACGCGCCGATTTCCGTCCGCCATATGTGCCTCCATCGTTCGCCCCCCCTCTTCGCTCCGGCCGGGAGAAAGTCTCCCCCCATATGGCGGTATCGGATCCGCCGCCAGAGTCCCTAATCGCTTCAGGCAATGGCGGAGGCACGCGCCCGTCCGCCGCATGAGCGCTGGAGAGTGGATTGAACAAACAATTGACCATCGAGCAGTTCGTCGCCTCGCTGAAAAGCGGGATGACGATCGGAATCGGCGGCTGGGGCCCGCGCCGCAAGCCGATGGCGCTCGTGCGCGCGATCCTGCGCTCGGATCTGACCGACCTGACGATCGTCACCTATGGCGGCCCCGACGTTGGCATGCTGTGCGCCGCCGGCAAGGTGAAAAAGCTGGTCTTCGGCTTCGTCTCGATGGATGCGATCCCGCTCGAACCTTATTTCCGCAAGGCGCGCGAGGCGGGCACGCTCGACATCCTCGAACTCGACGAGGGGATGCTGCAATGGGGACTGAAGGCCGCCGCGTTTCGCCTGCCCTTCCTCCCCACGCATGTCGGGCTCGGCACCGACGTGATGACGCACGGCAACTTCAAGACGGTACAGTCACCTTACGACGATGGCGAGGTGCTGCTCGCGATGCCCGCTCTGAAACTCGACGCAGCGCTGCTCCACGTCCATCGCGCCGACAGGCTCGGCAATATCCAGGCGCTCGGGCCCGACACCTATTATGACGAATGGTTCGCGCGCGCCGCCGACCGAACCTTCGTTTCGGCCGAGGAAGTCGTCGACCGGATGGACCACAGCTACCCCGAGGATGCCCGCGCAAGCATCGTCGAGCGCTGCTTCGTCCACGCCGTCGTCGAGGCACCGCTCGGCGCGCACCCGACCTCGATGCCGCCGTCCTACGGCTGGGATATGAAGCATCTCAAGACCTATGCCGCGAGCGCGCGCGAGGATGGCGGCTGGGACGATTATCTCGCCGAGACGATCGGCGCCGACGAGGCGGGCTATCTGAACCGCGTCGGCGGCAAGGACGCCGTCGCCGCCCACCCCCTTCCCATTTTCTGAGGCGGCCGACATCATGACCACCGCACCCGACTTCACCCTCTGCGAACAGCTCATCGTCGCCGCGTCCGAGGCGTGGCGCGACAATGGCGAACTCGTCGCCACCGGCATCGGCCCCGCGCCGCGCCTCGCCGCCTCGCTCGCCAAGCTGACGCACACCCCCGAGCTGATGATGACCGATGGCGAGGCGTATCTGGTCGAGGACCCGGTACCGCTGGGCGCGCGCGGCTATGACGACCGCAAGGCCGCGGGCTACCTGCCCTTCTCGCGCTTCTTCGATGCCGCGGTCTGGTCGGGCAAGCGCCACGCGATGGTGACACCGAGCCAGATCGACCGCTTCGGTCAAACGAACATCTCCTACCTCGGCGGTACCTATGGCCGGCCCAAGGTGCAGATGCTCGGCGCGCGCGGCTTTCCGGGCAACAGCATCTGCCATATCAATTCGATGTTCGTTCCCGCCCATTCGAAGCGCATTTTCGTCGAGGGCGAAGTCGATATGGTGTCGAGCGTCGGCTACAACCCGGCGCGGCGCACCCCCGGCGTCAACTTCAGCCGCGTCGACCTGCGGCTGATCGTCACCGACCTCTGCGTGATGGACTTCGGCGGCAAGGACAATGCGATCCGCGTCGTGATGCTGCACCCCGGCGTGACCTTCGATCAGGTGCAGGAAGCAACCGGCTTCGCGCTCGAAGCCGCGGCCGAAATCAAGGAAACCCCCGCCCCGACCGCCGAACAGCTCGCGATTATCGCGCGGCTCGACCCGCACAATCTGCGCGCGGGCGTGCTCAAGGACAACCCTGCGGGCAAGAGGAGCTAAGCCATGAGCGAGCAGAATGACGGGCTGGTCCCGCGGGTCGACGAAAACCCGGTTTACGAGACCGACACGCCGGTTCTCTATGAGGCGGCGGACGGCATTGCGTGGGTGACGCTCAATCGCCCGCAATATCATAATGTCCAGAACAGCCAGATGACCTATGCGCTCGACGACGCCTTCTTCCGCGCGGTCGATGACGATGCGGTCAAGGTCATCGTGCTGAAATCGGACGCCAAGCATTTCAGCGCCGGCCACGACATCGGCACCCCTGGGCGCGACTTTCATTCGCCTGTCGAGCGCCGGCTGATGTGGTACGACCATTCGACAAAAGCGGGCGCCGAAAAGGCCTATGCCCGCGAGCATGAACAATATCTGGGAATGTGCAAAAGGTGGCGGGACATCCCCAAGCCGACCATCGCGCAGGTCCACGGCGGCTGCATCGCCGGCGGGCTGATGCTCGCATGGGTGTGCGACCTCATCATCGCGTCGGACGACGCCTTCTTTCAGGACCCGGTGCTCCAGATGGGCTTCCCGGGCCTCGAATATTTCGCACATTGCCATGAACTCAACGTCCGGCTGGCGAAGGAATTCCTGTTCCTCGGCGAACGGATGGGCGCCGAGCGCGCGCGCGAAGCCGGGATGGTCAACCGCGTCGTACCGCGCGCCGACCTCGCCGATGAGGTGAAGCGCGTTGCGGAACGCATCGCGACCCAGCCGCGCCTCGCGCTGCAACTCGCAAAGCAGGCGTGCAACCATATGGAGACGCTCGCGGGGAAGAATGCCGGGATCGACGCGGCGTTCGGCTATCATCATTTCGCCCACGCCAACAACAGCCTCGTCAAGGGCGACTATATCGCCGGGTTCGACGGCAAGAAGATGGCCGAAGCCAACAAGAAGGACGCTGGCCAAAAGGATCGGGACGCAGGCTGATGGCGGACCCGCTCGCCACCATCCTGACCGAGCGGCTCGGCTGCCGGCTGCCCGTGATTCAGACCGCGATGGGCTGGATCGCGACGCCGCGCCTTGTGATCGCGTCGAGCGAGGCGGGCGCGTTCGGCTTTCTCGCCGGCGCGGTGATGCAACCCGCCGAACTCGAGGCAGCGATCGTCGCGGTCAAGCAGGGCACGAAGCAGCCCTTCGGCGTCAATTTCCACATGTTCCAACCCGGCGCCGACCAGATCGTCGAGGTCATTCTCAAGCACCGCGATCGGGTGCGCGCGGTGAGCTTCGGGCGCGGCCCCGATGCGAAGATGATCGGGCGCTTCAAGGACGCGGGCATCCTCTGCGTGCCGACAGTGGGCGCGGTCAAACATGCGCAGAAGATGGTACAACTCGGTGTCGATATGGTGACGGTGCAGGGCGGCGAAGGCGGCGGGCATACCGGATCGGTCGCCTCGACAATCCTGCTGCCGCAGGTGCTCGACGCGGTGAAGGTGCCGGTGATCGCTGCGGGCGGCTTCGGCGACGGGCGCGGGCTCGCGGCGGCGCTTGCGTTCGGCGCGGTCGGCATCGCTATGGGCACGCGTTTCCTGATGACGCGCGAAAGCCCGATTCCCGACCTCACCAAGGCGCGGTACGTCAAGGCGGGCACCGACGATATTCTCGTGTCGACCAAGGTCGATGGAATGCCGCAGCGGATGATCAAAAACGCGCTACTCAATCGCATCGAGCGTTCGACAGGGCTGGGCGTCTGGCGCCGCGCGATCGAGAGCGGGCTCGCGATGAAGCGCCAGACCGGCGCCTCCTTCGCCGAACTGTTCAAGGCCGCCAAAGGCATGACCAGCCACGGCGGGCTCACCCTGCCGCAGGCGATGATGGCTGCCTCGGCGCCGATGCTGATCCAGAAAGCGGTGGTCGAGGGCGACCCCGATCGCGGGCTGATGGCCACGGGGCTCGTTGCCGGACGGCTCGACGACCTGCCAGGCTGCGCCGATCTTCTCGCCGGCATCGAGCGCGACGCGCGCGCGCGCCTCGCCACCCTCTCATCTTCTTCGTCAACAGGGGCCTGACCCATGCCGATCCGTACCGAAATCAAGGACCGCATCGCCGAGATCGTCTTCGACGTCCCGCCGGTCAATGCGTTCGACAGCCAGATGTGGAACAGTCTGCCCGCGATCATCCGCGATGCCGGGCAAAACCCCGACGTCAACGTCGTGCTGATCCGCGCCGCCGAAAGCGCGCGCGGTTTCTGCGGCGGCGTCGACATCAAGGAAATGCAGGCGCATCCCGAACGCATCACCCTGCTCAACCGCGGCAACTATCTGACCTTCAAGGCGGTGCACGACTGCGAGGTGCCCGTCGTGGTCGCGGTCCATAAATTCGTGATCGGCGGCGGCATCGGCATCTGCGGCGCGAGCGACACGATCATCGCCGCCGACGACGCTTTCTTCTCGCTGCCCGAGGTCGATCGCGGCGCGATGGGCGGTGCGTCGCACCTGTCGCGCATGCTGCCGCTGCACAAGGTCCGTGCGGCCTTTTTCACCGGCGGCAACATCCCGGTCGAGGAAGCGTACCGGCTCGGCGCGGTCGAGAAAATCGTGCCGCGCGACGTGCTGGTCGAGGAAGCACGCGCCTTCGCGAGCATCATCGCGGGCAAGTCGCGCAAGGCGCTGGTGATCGCGAAGGAAGCGTTGAACGGGCTCGAAGCGCGCGACGTCGATCGCGGCTATCGCTGGGAACAGGGCTTCACGCTCGAAATGTATATGCACGAGGACAGCCAGAAATCGCGCGACGCCTTTGTCGAGACGGGCAAGGCGGCCGAATTCTGATGCACCTCGCCTACACCCCCGAACAACAGAATTTCCGCGCCGAAGTGCGCGCGTGGATGGAAGCGAACGTCCCTAAGGAGCCGCTCGTCACCCTGGAGCGCGAGGACGGTTATCACCAGCATGTCGAGTGGGAGCGGAAGCTCGCGAGCGGCAACTGGGGCATGGTCACCTGGCCCGAAGCCTATGGCGGGCGCGGGCTCGACCTCATCCAGTGGCTGATCTTCGAAGAGGAATATTATCGCGCCGGGGCGCCGCTGCGCGTCAACCAGAACGGCATTTTCCTGCTTGGCCCGACCGTGATGGAGTTCGGCACCGACGAGCAGAAGGCGCACTTCCTGACCCCCATGGCGAAGGGCGAGCTGATCTGGGCGCAGGCATGGTCCGAACCCAACGCCGGGTCGGATATGGCGGCGATCACGTCGAAAGCGATCCGCGACGGCGATCATTATGTCATCAGCGGGCAAAAAACCTGGTCGAGCCGCGCGAGCTTTGCCGACTGGGGCTTCGGCCTGTTCCGCACCGATCCGGAATCGAAGCGCCACAAGGGGCTCAGCTTCATCCTCTTCGATCTCAACGCGCCCGGCGTGATGCGCCGCCCGATCCGCCAGCTTCACGGCGATCCGGGTTTTGCCGAGTTGTTCTTCGACGAGGTGCGCGTGCCCGTCGCGAACCGCATCGCGGGCGAAGGCGAAGGCTGGAATGTCGCGATGGCGACCGCCGGGTTCGAGCGCGGACTGATGCTGCGTTCGCCCGCGCGCTTTCAGGCGGCGGCCGAGCGCCTCGTCAAACTGTTCCGCGCGCACGAAGCCAAGGCCGCGCCCGCCGCGCGCGAGCATGTGATGCAGGCGTGGATGGACGCGCAGGCTTATGCGTACAACACCTACGCCGTCGCCTCGAAGATCATGGCGGGCGGGCATATCGGTGCCGAGGCAAGCCTCAACAAGATCTTCTGGTCCGAACTCGACCGCGCCGCGCACCGCACCGCGATGCAGCTTCTCGGCGCGTCGGCCGAACTCCGCCACCTCGACGGCGGCGCGCTCAATGCGTGGCTCGAAGGCTATATCTTCTCGCTCTCGGGCCCGATCTACGCCGGGTCGAACGAGATCCAGCGCAACATCATCGCCGAGCGGCTGCTCGGCCTGCCGAGGTAGGGCCATGGACTTCACAATTACCGAAGATCAGGCGACGCTGACGCAGGGCGTGCGCGACTATCTGGCGGGCGTCCACACGCCCGAGCTGTTGCGCGCGCTCGACGCGAGTGACAGCCGTCGCTCGGCCGATGTCTGGCAGGGCCTTACCGAAATGGGCCTGCCCGGCCTGCTCGTCCCGGAAGCGCAAGGCGGGCTCGGCCTGTCGCTGCTCGACGCGGTGCTGATCGCCGCCGAACTCGGCCGCGCCGGGGTCGCCGAACCGCTTGCCGACACCGCGCTCGTCGCCGCGCCGCTGCTCGTCAAGGCGGGCAATCAGGACGCGCTGCTCTCCGCGATCGCCACGGGCGAGGCGAAGGTCGCGCTCCAGCATCCGGTCAATCCGTGGGTTGCCGATCTGGATGGCGCGAGCCACATCCTGTCGGCGAAGGACGGCACGCTGCTCCTCGCCGAGCGCAGCGGCAGCGCAGAGCTGCTCGACAGCGTCGATCCGCTCCGCCGTCTCTATTCACCCATCGAACCTTCGGGAAGCGAAGCGGGTCCGGCCGACGCGCTGCTCGACCATGCCGCGCTGATCGCTGCCGCGCAGCTAGTCGGCATCGCTGACGCTATGCTCGAACAGGCGACCGAATATGCGAAGAACCGCAGCCAGTTCGGCCAGCCGATCGGCAGCTTTCAGGCGGTCAAGCACCACCTCGCGACCGCAGTGGTGAAGATCGAGTTCGCCAAACCGGTGATCCAGCGCGCCGCGATAGCCCTACAAGAAGGTACCGCCAGCGCATCGGTCCACGTCAGCCACGCCAAACTCGCTGCCAGCGATGCGGCATGGGCGATGAGCGAGACCGCGATCCAGACGCATGGCGCGATGGGCTATACCTATGAGGTCGACCTGCATTTCTGGATGAAGCGCGCCTGGGCGCTGTCCGGCGCATGGGGCGACCGCGCCTTCCACCTCGCGCGCATCGACACCGCCGTCATCGGCGGCGCGCTGCCGATCGGCCCCGGCCACAGCTTCGCATAAGGAACAAGAATATGGCTGAAGCCTATATCATCGACGCCGTCCGCACCCCCATTGGGCGCAAGAAAGGCAGCCTCGCCGCCGTCCACCCCGCCGACCTCGCCGCGCATCCGATCAAGGCACTGGTCGAACGCACGGGCATCGACGCGGGTCTCGTCGACGATGTCGTCTGGGGTTGCTGCGACACGATCGGGCCGCAGGCGGGCGACATCGGCCGCACCGCGTGGCTCGTCGCGGGTCTCCCCGAACATGTCCCCGGCACGACGATCGACCGCCAGTGCGGATCGTCGCAGCAGGCGGTCCATTTCGCAGCACAGGGCGTGATGAGCGGGACGCAGGATCTGGTGGTCGCGGGCGGCAGTCAGGCGATGAACGCGATCCCGATCTCGGCCGCGATGTATGCGGGACAGGCCTATGGCTTCGACAGCCCGTTCATCGGCGCCAAGGGCTGGGACGCACGCTATGGCGCGCAAGAGATCAACCAGATCAAATCGGCCGAGATGATCGCCAATAAATGGCAGATCAGCCGCGAGGCGATGGAGCTGTTCGCGTCGGAATCGCACCGCCGCGCACAGGCCGCGATCGACAATGGCTGGTTCAAGGCCGAGATCGCGCCGTTCGAAGGGCTGGAGCAGGACGAAACCGTCCGACCGCAGACGACCCCCGAAGGACTCGCGACGCTGAAGACGGTCAACGAAGGCGGCGTCATCACCGCGGGTATCGCAAGCCAGAATTGCGACGGCGCCGCGGCGCTGCTGATCGCGAGCGAAGCCGCGGTCAAGGCGCATGGCCTCAAACCCCGCGCGCGCATCCATCACCTTTCGGTGCGCGCCGACAATCCGGTGTGGATGCTCACCGGCCCGATCCCCGCAACGAAATATGCGCTCGAGAAGGCGGGCATGTCAGTCGACGACATCGACCTGTTCGAATGCAACGAGGCGTTCGCGAGCATCCCGATGGCGTGGATGCAGGAACTCGGCGTGCCGCACGAAAAGGTCAATGTGCAGGGCGGCGCGATCGCGCTCGGCCACCCGATCGGCGCCACCGGCGCACGCCTCATGACCACCCTGCTCGGCGCACTCGAACGCACCGGCGGCCGTTTCGGCCTCCAGACCATGTGCGAAGGCGGCGGCCAGGCCAACGTCACCATCATCGAAAGGCTCTGATTCCCATGGGTATCTGCGACGGAAGGACCGTCATCATCACCGGCGCGGCGCGCGGACTCGGGCGCTCCTATGCGCTCGCCTTCGCCGCCGAGGGCGCGAATGTCGTCGTCAATGATATCGGAACCAGCCTGTCGGGCGAGGGCCGTGATACATCGGCGGCCGATGATGTGGTCGCCGAGATCAAGGCCGATGGCGGCAACGCGATCGCCAATTACGAAGACATCACCGACTGGGACGCCGCGAAGCGCATCGTCGACGCTGCGGTCGCTGCGTTCGGCGACCTGCATGTCGTCGTCAACAACGCCGGCATCGTGCGCGACCGTATGTTCGTGTCGGCAACCCCCGAGGAATGGGATGCGACGATGCACGTCCATCTGCGCGGCCATTTCTGCGTCAGTCGCCACGCAGTCGATTACTGGCGCACGCAACAAAAGGCCGGCAAACCCGTCGACGCGCGCATCATCAATACGACCAGCGGCGCGGGCCTGCAGGGCTCGATCGCGCAGGCGGCCTATTCGACCGCGAAGGGCGGGATCGCCGCGCTGACTTTGGTGCAGGCCGCTGAACTCGGCCGCTATGGCATCACCGCCAACGCGCTCGCCCCCGCAGCGCGCACGCGGATGACCGAAGGCGCGTTCGCCGACAAGATGGCGGCGGTGGAAAGCGGCTTCGATGCGCAGGATCCCGACAATATCGCGCCCACTGTCGTGTGGCTCGGCTCCGAACAGTCGAAACACGTCACCGGCTGCGTCTTCGAACTCGAAGGCGGCCGCATCACAGTCGAGGACGGCTGGAAGCTCGGCCCGACGATCGACCAGCAGACCAAATGGGCGCCCGCCGATGTCGGCGCGGCGGTCGACGGGCTGCTCGCCAAACGCGCCGAACCGCGCAAGGTCTGGGGCAGCTAGATGCATTTCGCCTTCACCGACGAACAGGCGATGATCGCCGAAACGGCGAAGGCGTTCTTTGCCGGAAATGCGACGAGCGACCGAACTCGCGCGACGATGGCGGCGAGCGGCATCGACGAGACGCTGTGGTATGCGTTCACCGCCGAACTCGGCCTCGGCGGGGTTGCGATCCCCGAGGATCAGGGCGGGGTCGGGCTCGGCATGATCGAGCTCGCCATCCTTGCCGAGGAAGCCGGGCGGCACGTCGCCGCACTGCCTTTGCTTGCGAGCATCGGCCTCGCCACCCCCGCGATCCTCGCTGGGGGCAGCGCCGAACAGAAAGCGCGCCTCCTCCCTCGCCTCGCCGCGGGCGAACTGGTCGCGAGCTTCGCCGAAGCCGTGCCGGACGCGACGGCAAGCGACGGTGCGCTGACCGGCGCGGCGCTGCACGTCCCGCACGGTGCGCGCGCCGACCTGTTCGTCGTCGCGGTCGGCGACGGTGTATTCCTCGTCGAACGCGACGCGCCCGGCCTCGGCGTTACCCCGCTCACCAGCATGGACCAGACGCGCCCCTATGCGCGGCTCGATTTCGGCGCGGTAGCCGCGGAGGCGCTGGCCGACCCCGCCGCGGGGCGCGCCGCGGCACATTGCACCGGCGCGCTCGCCATCGCCGCTGACGCGCTCGGCGGCGCGCAAGCCTGCCTCGACCAGACGGTCGCCTACGCCAGGGAACGCGTCCAGTTCGGCCGCGCAATCGGCAGCTTTCAGGCGGTCAAGCACCGCCTCGCCGACATGATGGTCGCGGTCGAACAGGCACGATCGGCAGTCTATTGGGCCGCGTGCGCGATCGACGAAGGATCGGTCGAAGCGCGCTTCGCGGTTCACGCCGCCAAGGCCTTCGCCTGCGACACCTACACGCATTGCGCGGGCGAGATGATCCAGCTCCACGGCGGCATCGGCTTCACCTGGGAGCATGACGCGCACCTCTATTTCAAGCGCGCGCGCAGTAACGCGAGCCTGCTCGGCACCTCCGACTGGCATCGCGAACAGATCGCCGCGCTCGCCGGACTGGATGAAGTCGCATGAAGCTGGGATTCTCCCCTGACGAAGAAGCTTTTCGCGCCGAGGCCGCGGCATGGCTTTCGGCCGAACTGAACGGCGCTTTTGCCGACGTCCGCGGGCTCACCAGCCTCACCGAAATGCCCGAACGCCGCCGCGACTGGGAACGCCGGCTGGGCGAGGCGGGCTGGAGCTGCGTCGGCTGGCCACGCGCCTATGGCGGCCGCGACGCGACACTCGCCGAGCAGGTGATCTTCGCCGAGGAATATGCGCGCGCCGCCGCGCCGCCGCGGCTCAACCATATCGGCATCGAGCTGGCCGGCCCGACGATCCTCGCCTTCGGCACCGACGAGCAGAAGGCCCGCTTCCTTCCGCCGATCGCGCGCGGCGAGGAAATCTGGTGTCAGGGCTATTCCGAACCCGGGGCCGGTTCCGACCTCGCCAATGTCCGCACCCGCGCCTGGCGCGAGGGCGATGAGTGGGTGATCGAGGGGCAGAAAATCTGGACCAGCCTCGCGCAATTTTCCGACTGGGTCTTCGTCATCGCGCGCAGCGAGGAAGGCTCAAAGGGCCCCAAGGGCCTCGCCTTCCTTCTCGTCCCCGTCGACCAGCCCGGCGTTACCGTGCGGCCGATCCACCAGATCACCGGCGAGGCCGAGTTCAACGAGACCTTCTTCGATGGCGCCCGCACCGATGCCGCGAACATTCTCGGCGCGCCGGGCGATGGCTGGAAGGTTGCGATGGGGCTGCTCGGCTTCGAGCGCGGCGTATCGACGCTCGCGCAGCAGATGGGCTTCCGCAACGAACTCGACGCCGTGATCGCGGCAGCGCGCGCCAATGGCGAAGCGAAAAACCCGCTGATCCGTCAGCGCATCGCAAAGGCGGAGATCGGCCTCAGGCTGATGCGCTATGGCGCGCTCCGGATGCTCACCGACGCCGAGGACGGCAAACTCAGCCCGTCGGCGCTCACCTACAAGATCCAGTGGGCGACGTGGCGCCGCGATCTGGGCGAGCTGGCGATGGACGTGCTGGGCGTGGCAGGCGAGACGGTTTCCGGGCGTGACTATGCCTTCCCCGCGCTCCCGAACCTGTTTCTCTACAGCCGCGCCGACACGATTTACGGCGGCACCAATGAAATCCAGCGCAACATCATCGCCGAGCGCGCGC
>JALDYH010000123.1:0-11817 GCA_032154175.1 Sphingopyxis sp.
CGCCAGGTCCGCCGCATGACCGCCGCGGTCGGCTATCCGACGCTGCGGCTGGTCCGCTGGCGGATCGGGGGGTGGGAGATCGGGTATTTGGGGCTGGGGGAATGGCGAGAGGTTGGGTGAGGCTAGGCTTGCCATAGTTGTGCTTTGCGATAGCAGTATCGATTATGGGCAAGGCGATTTTTACTACTAAGGTTTCACCGACCTACGATGATCTCCCCGAGGAGCGTTATCATTTTCCGCGCACGTATCTGCGCCAAGCCGAGCAGGCCGTTGGTGACTGGATCATCTATTATGAGCCTCGTCGGTCCACGGGCGACGCCTTCAGTAGCGGCGGTAGGCAATCATATTTTGCGACTGCAAGGCTTGACCGGATAGTTGCCGATCCAGCCCTCCCAGATCATTTTTACGCTGAAGTATCGGAATATCTTGAGTTCGTGCGCCCCGTTCCGTTTGCCGAGAACGACCATTATTATGAATCAGCTCTGCGCAAAGATGATGGATCGACCAACAAGGGCGCTTTCGGTCGGGCCGTCCGAGTGCTTCCGGATCAAGAGTATGATCTAATTTGGCGATCGGGGTTTGGACATGTGATTGGCATTGAACCGCGCGTTCGTCCTGCTCCCGATGTTCAAGAAGAGCCGCTGCTAGTCGGCGATGATGAGCCGATGGAAGTCGAGCGCCGTATCGTTGAACAACTGGTTTCCCGGCCTTTTCGAGATCGGGCATTTTCGGCGGCGATCAAAGCGGCCTATGCCGACACATGCGCGATGACTGGCATAAAGATCATCAACGGTAGTGGACGTTCAGAGGTTCAGGCTGCCCACATTCGACCGGTCACCGATAGGGGATCGGATAGTCCACGCAATGGCATCGCTTTGTCGGGCACGGTCCACTGGATGTTCGACCGAGGTTTGCTCTCAGTCGACGACGACTACCGGCTTTTGATTGCCAAAGATCGTGTCCCAGAATCCGCAATGCGTCTATTCCCGGCAGACCGTAAGCTATTGCTTCCGGAACGGACCGATCTTTGGCCACACCTTCAGTTTTTGGACTATCATCGACGTACCTGTTTCAAGGGTTGAATTCCTAAAGGCGGGGAGCCGTCGATGGTGTGGACTGTGTTCGAGTATCTCTATCGAGATGCCGACAACCATAAGGCATTTGGCAAGGTCGCCTTTGGCGGCTTGGTTTCACCCGAGTTATGGGATCGCGCGCTTCAGAAGCTGGATGATGGGACGCATTTCATAGCCGAGCAGGTCGGGCTGCCGCCTCTTTATGGCCAACTATTTCGCTGGAGCGGTGGCGGGCCGACTGATGCCGATCATTGCTGGCATGAGTTCGTCTCGATTTCGGTTGCCGAGGAAGGCGATTTGCCCCCGGCCGCTTTGCGGCTGGGCGAGACCGCAGTGTTCGTTGAGCTTCTTTCATCCATAGAAGAATGGGACATTTGGTTGTCACCGAACGTCGAGTGCGGGATGCCAAGATGTATGGGATGAAGATTTGCATCTTTGAGAAAGGGTCGCGCCGCATTCTATCGACGGTTAGATTTTCTGCCGGATCGATCAAAGATGGGCTCAATATTCAATCCGAGCATTGGAATCAGCATTTTGTACTGAGCGATAGAAGCGTGTCGAAATTGTATGTGCAAGAAAGCTCAGCTCGTTGGTGGCGAGTGGGCACCATCTATTCCTGAAAATCCTAGAATGGAACATATAGGGAACAAACCCCTTTCCTACATTCCCCCGCCACGTCATATCCTGTCCGGTTTGGCAGACTGGAGGGCTTATCATGCAGAACCGGACACCGATTGCGGCGGAGGCTCGGCCGCCGCTTCCCGACTTTACGCCGGTGCCGCGCAAATACCGGCACGACGGGTGGACGCCCGAGCGGCAGCGGGCGTTTATCGCGGCGCTCGCCGATACGGGGTCGGTCAGCCGCGCGGCGGCAATGGTCAATATGGCGCAGACGAACTGCTATACGCTGCGGCGCGCGCCCGGCGCGGAGGGGTTTCGGCGGGCGTGGGAGGCGGCGCTCGATTTCGGGGTCGCGCGGCTGAAGGACATCGCGTTCGAACGCGCGATCGACGGCTATCTGGTGCCGGTCTTCGTCGCGGGCAAGCTGATGGGGTTCCGGCGGCGGCACAATGACGCGCTGCTGATGTTCTGCCTGCGCCATTACGGGCAGGATGCGGGCGGCAAGCGGACGGTGATCAACTATTTCTCGACGCGCGCGGGGGCGGCCGCGGGGACCGGCCAAGGCGAAGGCGGGTGCGGCTCTGCGGCGGCGACGGGCGCGATAGCCGAAGCCTCGACGACGACGGTGCGCACGGTAATCCACGGTGATGGCGCGGGGGCGTCCGACCCGGCCGGAAAGCAGGACGCCGCCGCAGCGCTGCTCGAAGGGTTCGAGGGGGCGGCGCTCGATGCCGAGGCCGAGGCCGAGATCGGCGCGGCGCTGCTCGCGCTCGCCGAGCGGCAGCGTGCGCTGGTTGCCGCGGCCGACGAAGGCGGGGTGGAGGCGATCGCGGCGCAAATCGACGATCCGGGGGTCGCGCTGGTGCGGCTGGGCGAGACGGGGATTCCCTTTTACGGGCCGCTGCAGGCGTTCGAGGGGCCGGCCGATGCAGAGCCGGTGCAGCGCTTTGCGGGCGAGGCCGACTGGGTGAGCGCGGGCGGCGAGATTCCCGAGGGTTATCGCGAATGGATCGAGGCGGCCGAGGCGCGCGGCGAGGCGGTGCCGGCGGTGCCGCTGGTAGGGGTTGCGGCGGACGGGGTGGCCGCGGTGAAGAAGCGGCCTTCCTGGCGGCAGGCACGGGGGGCGAACGGAGCGGAGTGATGCCCCCTGTGCCGCAGGCATGGGGAGGTGGCAGTGCGACGCGCTGACCGAGGGGCTTTGACGCGGCGCCTCCACCACGCGCTACGCGCGCGTTCCCCCTGCTCATCGTTACGCGACAGGGGATCGGGACGCGGCGCCTCGCGGCCATTCTTCGGCCTCAATTCGGAGTGATCAAGCGCGAAAAGGGGAGGATTATTCATGAGCATGAAAAGCATCACCGCATCGCTCGCGCTGCTGTCGTGCGGCGCGGCGCCGTTGCAGGCGCAGACGATCGAGGGGCCGGCGTATCTGAATAATGCCGGGCCTGTCGCGACGGGGGGCTTTGCCGGGGTGCGGCTGCGCATTCCGCTGGGCGGGACGCGCGAGAGCGGCAAGGATATCCGCGCCAGCCTGACGGTCGCGCCGATGCAGCGGAGCGACGGGTCGGGCTCGCGCGGGCCCGCGTGGCGCTTTGGCGAAGGGCTCGAGTTCGGCTTTGCGCGCGACGAGGCGGCGCCGCATCTCTCGCTCGCGGGGCAGCGGCTGACGCGGGCGCCCTATGCGCCCGGCAAGTCGACGCCGGCGAAGGGGCGGAGCAACATGTCCGATGCGGGAACCGCCGCGGTGGTCGTCGGCGGGCTCGCACTGCTGGCGGGCATCGGGTTGCTCGTTGCGCTCGATGCGCAGGGCGACAACGACCGCTGCTGCGAATAGGCGCCGCGACCGCTCCGGTCAGGCCGGGGCGGTCGCCGGTTCGGGTCTCGCCGCGGCGGCGGGCCCGCGCTGCTTCCAAAGCAGCAGGAACAGGCCGCCCGCGACGAGCGCGGCGTTAACGATCCATGCCATGCCGTCCGCCGCGCCAATGCCGCCGCGCAGCGCGAGATGCGTCGCGGCGGCGGCGAGGGTGAGCGCGCCGGTCGCGATGCGGCCGAGCTTCGACAGGCGTTCGGCGGGCAGGCGGATCGCGGCGAGGAGGAAGATGGCGCTGACGGCGAGCCATGCGGCGATCGCCACAGGGGTGCTCGCGGCGGCGAGGCCGGCGACCGCAGCGGCGGCGATGCCGGCGGGCTGGCCCCAGACGGTCGCGGCCCATGCGCGTTCCCAGCCGGGCGCGGGGCGGCCCTTGTCACGGCGGCGCGCGAGCCAGATGTTCACCCCGCTCGCCGCGAGATAGGTGAGGCCAAGGCCGAGCGCGAAATAGACGATCTTGACGATCCCGCCGCCGAACCAGCCGAAATGGAGCGGGCCCATGCCGCCGAGCAGATCCTCGCCGAGATTGTGGTCCGAGGCCTTTCCTTCGTGGTAGATCGTCGCGTCGCGGCGGAAGGCGTAGCTGTCGACCCCGGCCATGCGATCCGGCTGCTCGACGTTGAAGAGGGCCGCGCCGCCCGCCTCGGTCGGATGCTCGGTGAAGATATAGGTCAGGCGGCCGCCGTCCTGCGGCAGCTTCGCGTACATGGGGCGGAGGTCGAGCACGGGCGCGGGGTGCGGATCGTCGACCGGCGGCGCAGGAATGAACAGCGCGTAGACCTTGTTCACGTCGCCGTTGAACATCGCCATGCCGAGCACCCCGACGATGATCGTCGTGAGCCCGAGGAAGGCGCCGGTCAGCGAGATGATGATGTGGAAGGGCAGCGCCCAGACGCCGAGCCGGTTGTGGAGGTCGGCCTCCTGCAAGCGCTTCGATCCGCCGAGCCGCAGGTGGAAGGCGTCGCGGAAGATGCGCGGGTGCGCGAGGATGCCCGAGATGAGCGAGGAGAGCAAAGCGACGCCGATCAGCCCGACGAGGAAGCCGCCCCATGTGCGCGGCAGGTGAAGGTTGATGTGGAGGCGCGTGATGAACTCGGTCCACGCAAAGTCCATGGACGGGGCGAGCTTCCCGGCCGCATCGGCAAGGAACTCGCGATCCTCCGCGGCATCGACATGGAGGAGGAGGCGCGGGAAGTCGGGCGAGGGCAGCGTGATATAGACATGCTCGACCCCGGGTCCGCCCGCGGCGATCGCGCCCTCGAACGCCGTCTGGACCGCGTCGGGGGTGGCCTCGGTCAGTTGCGGCGCGGTCGCGCTTTCCCAGCGCTGGAACTCGTGCGCGAAGACCGCGATGCTGCCCGACAGGCAGATGAGGTAGATGAGCGCGGCGAAGGCGAGGCCGAGGCTGCTGTGACCGCGAAGCACCGCGCGGACGAAGCCCGCGGGGATGCGCGACATCAGGTCCTTCTTCTTCGCGGGCTTTCTGGCGGGAGCGGTCGTCATGCGAAACCCTTCACGATGGCGGCGGTGAAGCTGATCAGCGCGACGCCGGTGAGCACGGCGGTCGCGCGGAGGATGCGGTTGTCGGCGAGCGTCCACGCCATGCACGCGCCCCATGCGACGGGGACGATCAGCCCGCCGACGACGAGGCGCGTCTGCTGCTCGCCGGGGACGAGCGCGGCATAAGCGATGCCGACGCCCATCGCGGCGATCATCCCGATCGGGCCCGCGAGCAGCCAGCGCAGCGTCTCGCGTCCTTTCGTCGTCGCGCGGTCGGAGGGTTCGGGGGCGAGGCTTTCGCGCGCCGCGCGCGCCTTGGCCTGCCGGACAGTGTAGTTCGATGCGACCACGGCGAGCGCGGCAGTCGAGACGAGCGCGAGCGCGACGAAGGGACCGCGCACCGCGCCGAGCGCCCACGCGGGGAGGATGGTCGCGGCGACGATCAGCAGCCAGCCGCCGAGCACGAGGCCGGTCTGTTGCTGCTTGCCGTGCCACGAGCGGCGTAGCAACCACACGCCCGCGCCTGCCGTCCCGGCGATCAGCAGCGCCGGCAAAAGCGCCGAACTGTCTTCCATATGTCCCCCTTGCGACTCCCGGCTCTCACTATTGACACGCATTCGCAATATCAATAGCTGCCCTGCTCGATAGCGACTTGGGGAGTCCCTGACAATGACGAAGACGTTCCGGCCGGTTCTGGCCCTGATGCTCGCGGGCGCGGCGATGCCGGCTTATGCCGGGGAAGCCGCGGTCGATGCCGCTGAAGCGGGCGGTGCGGGCGAGAGCAACGACATCGTCGTCACGGGAATGAAATTCGACCGTTCGCTGCAGGACACCCCCGAAAGCGTGAAGGTGTTCACGTCGGAAGAGATCGAGCGCCAGAATCTGGTCAGCGTCTACGACCTGATCGATCGCACCGCGAACCTGTCTTCGACGTTCAACAAGTCGGGGTTCAACATCCGCGGCATTTCGAACACCAATGTGTCGGGTTACGGCTTCGGCGACCTCGCCACCGTCTATCTCGACGGCTCGCCGCTGCCGGGCGAGGCGACGGGCGGCGGGCCGCTCGACCTGTGGGACCTCGACCAGGTCGAGATCCTGCGCGGGCCGCAGTCGACCCTGCAGGGGCGCAATGCGCTCGCGGGCGCGATCATCCTCAAGACCGCCGACCCGAGCTTCGACTGGCGTGGCAAGGCGCGCGCCATGATCACCGACGCCGACGGCGAATATCGCCTCGCCGCGGCGGTCGGCGGGCCGATCGTCGACGATGTGCTTGCGTTCCGCGTCGCGGGGGAACTCGCGCGCGGCGACGGGCTGATCAAGAACAGCTTTGCCGGGGGCAATTATGCCCGCACGAACAGCGACGTCCTGCGCGGCAAATTGCTGTTCACGCCGTCGGGCGCCGACGGACTGCAGATCAAGCTGTCGTATCTTTACGACCGGCATTTCGGCAACGACGGGCGCGGCTATTCGTTCAGCGACGTCGCCGACGCGTGGGACCGCCGCACGGTCGAGGCGAACCGCGAAACCTATACGAAGACGAGTACCGATCTCGGCACGCTCGACATCACCTTGCCGCTTGGCGACGTCTTCACCCTGTCGTCGGTGACGACATACAGCCATATCAAGACCTTCTCGACCTATGACGGCGACTTGCGCCGCGAGGAGGAGGCCTATGGCGATTTCGCGACCAATCAGAAAACGCTCAGTCAGGAAGCGCGGCTGACTTTCGACACCGGGCCGCTGCAGGGGCTGGTCGGCGGCTATTATTCGCGGCTGAAGAACCCCGACACCGATTCGAACAGCACCTTCAGTCTCGACCTCGACCGCGATCTGGGGCTGAGCAATCAGGTCACCGCCTATCTGGTCAGCCAGCTCGGCCTTCCGTTACCGACTGCGCAGTTCCTCGCCGGGGAGGCGCGGAAGGAATATCCCGATCGCGTCTTCATCTCGTCGCAGCAGCTCTATTCGGTCGACATCGAGACGATGGCGGCGTTCGGCGACGCGAGCTGGGAAGTCGTGCCGGGTCTAAAGCTGCTCGCGGGTTTCCGCTACGACCGCGAGCGGCAGAAGGTCGCGAACAGCAACACCGTCGTCCTCAACACGCCGATCCCGAACCCCGCCGACTATGCGAGCAACCCGACGCTGGCGATGATCATCGGGGCGGTGAACGGCCTGCTGCAGGCGCAGGTCGACAATGCCAACAGCAGCGGCCCCGAATCGACGACGACCTATGAGGCGTTCCTGCCCAAGGGTGGGATCTCGTTCGAATTCGCACCCGACAAGACATTGAGCGCGATCGTCCAGCGCGGCTATCGTTCGGGCGGCAGCGGGGTCAATCCGGGGCGCGCCTCGACGCATGTCTACGATCCCGAATATACATGGAACTACGAACTGTCGCTGCGCACGCAATGGCTCGACCGGCGGCTGACGCTCAACGCCAACGCCTTCTATGTCGACTGGACCGACCAGCAGGTCATCGTCCAGCTGTCGGACAGCGTCTATGATTACGAGACACGGAACGCCGGCAGCTCGCGTGTGTGGGGTTTCGAGGTCGAGAGCGATTTCGACATCGGCGAGCGGCTGAACATCTATGGCTCGGTCGGCTATGCGAACAGCAAGTTCCTCGATTTCAAGACGACGAACGGCGTCGTGCTGGACCTGTCGGGCCTTGAGTTCGCCAACGCGCCGCGCTGGACCTGGGCCGCGGGTTTCGACTGGCGGCACCCGACCGGCTTCGGCGTGAACGTCAACGTCAACCATCGCGGCGCGCAGTTTCAGGACGTGCGCGACCAGAGCGCGGGACGCAACGTGCCGTCGCGCACGCTGGTCAACGCCAAGATCGGATACAGCAACGACCATTTCGGCGCCTATCTGGTTGCGACGAACATCTTCGACGACAAATATTACGACTATCAATATGAAAATGCCGGGCGCCTGCAGTCGCTGTACGGCGAACCGCGGATGATCGGGCTGACCTTCGAAGGGCGTTTTTAGGCCGCTTAGCTGCACGCCTCTCCGGAAGCGGGCGCTTCCTCATAACTGGCATCCCACCAGGTCTTCCACCGCGCCTCGAGTTCGGCGAAAGCCTTGGCGGAGAGGTCGTAGGTGGTGAGGATCACCATGCCGCGGCCGTGCGGCGCGTCCTCCTTGACCGACTTGTCGGTGACGATCAGCAGGCCGTTCCCCCATTGCGGTACGGTCAGGCCGATCTGCCATGGCGTGCGATGCCACGCCTGTCCGACCACCGTGTCGCCGGTGGGCAAGGTCGCGGCGTGCGGCTGGCCGTCGGGCGTATCGCGAAAATCGGCGAGGCCGAGCGCTGCGATCGGTCCCGTCCCGCCGGGCTTTGCGTTGCCCGAGAAATAGAGCGTGCGGCGCGGGGCCAGGCCATGCTGTTCGATCGCGAGGCGAAGTTGCTGGACGAAGCTGATCCAGCCTTCGACCATATCCTCGTAGATTCCGTCCCAGCTCTTGCCGGCGGGCTCGGCGCGGACGACGCGAAATACCGTGGCATCGCCGCGCGGTTCGATCTCGAAGCGATCGGGCACACCCTCGAACCAGAGGATACCGGCGTCCCTGTCGGGACGGGTATGCCGGAAGAAGATATAATCGATCTCTTCGCGCAGGCTGTCGGCTTCCCAGCCGAACCAGTTGTAGAGTTTGTCGGGGTCCTGAAGCGCGTCCCATATTTCGCCGGCGGGCGCGGCGATGGTCATTTCGACCAGGATGCGATCGACGGTCGGTTGCCCTGAATCTTCGGTCATCGAAAATCCCCTCAGTTGATGGCGGGTCCGGTTCGGGTGCCAGCGGCGGGATGGCCGGCGATGGTGACGCGGTAGCGGCGGCCCCGATCCGGCGATGCATAGTCGGCGGCGATCGCCGACACGGCATCGGACAGGCGGGTGGCGAAATGCTCGATGTCGGCCGGGCGCGCGAAGCCGACATCGGCCTCGATCGTGAAGGTCAAAAGCCGGCTGCCCTCCCCGGCGGCGGCCGAACGCATGCGCGACACGTCACGCACGATACCCGCCGCAGTGCGGATCAGATGGCCGGAGGCGAAGCGGTCCTGCTTGTCGACTGCATCGGGGGCGGGCGGCGCGAGCAGCATCGGATCGATGACGAGCGCGTCGCTGCCAAGTTCGAACAATTGTTCGGTAAAGCCGCGGCGTTGGCGCGTCCCCGCCTTGCTGATCAGCCCCGCCTTTTCGAGGACGCGGAGATGATATCCGATTTTCTGCCGGGGCAGGTCGAGCGCCTCGCTGAGCGCCACGGCCGAAGCCGGCGTGCGCAGCCGCGCGAGCAATTCGCGCCGGAGCGGCGACAAGGCGGCCCGCGCGGTCGTGGCGTCGTCGACGAGGGCGAGCGAGTCGGTCACGCGAACGGAGTATTATAGACAAATAAAATTGTCAAATGGGAGCCGGATGTTCGATCCCGCCGAGTAGCTCGGGCGGACGGCGCGGCGGTGCGCCGGCTGTCCCGGCTGCATCGCGGCGGCCGGGGGAGGGGTCACTTGGTCGTGTAGCCGCCGTTGACGAGGATCGTCTGGCCGGTCATCCACCAGCCGTCGGAGACCAGCATGCGGATCCACGGCACGATATCCTCGATGTCGGTGAGCCCGGTTTTCGAGAAGCCCGACAGCGCTGCCGCCGATTTGTGATAGGCCTGCGCATCCTCGCCCTCTGCGGGGTAGAAGAAGGGCGTGTCCATCGGGCCGGGGCCGATCGCGGTGACCGAAATACCGCGTTCGCCGAACTCCTTGGACGCGGCGCGGGTGAAATGCTCGACCGGCGCCTTGGTGCCCGCATAGGCGGCGTAGAAGGGCGTGTAGGCGCCGAGCAAAGATGTGACGAGCGTGCAGATCTTGCCATTGTCGTTCACATGGCGGCCGGCTTCCTTCAGGAAGAAGAAGGCAGTCTTCGAATTGACTGCGGTCATCTCGTCATATTCGTCCTCGCCGATCTCGGTGAAGGGTTTTTTGAGCACCTTGCCCACCGTGTTGATCGCAATGTCGGGGCGGCCGATTGCGGCGATCGTGTCGGCGAAGAGCTTCGCCATCGCCGCGGCCGACGTGAGATCGGCCTGAAAAGCGACCGCCTCGGCGCCCGCGGCGCGGATCGCGGCGAGCGTTTCTTCGGTCTCGGCGGCCGAGGCGGCGCTGTTGTAGTGGATCGCGATCGCCTTGGCGCCCTGCGCGGCGAGGTCGCGCGCGATGAGGCCACCGAGATTCTTGCCGCCACCGGCGATGAGGACGGTTTTACCCTTGATGCTGTGATCGGCCATTCTGGTCTCCTTGGCTGTTGTTTATCCAAGGCTAAGGCGCTTTCGCCTTGTCCGCTTTCAAATTCCGGCGCAGCGTTCGAATATTGTTTTCGGCGAGTCGTGGGGCTCGCAAGGTGGGTAATTGAGCGAAGCCGCAACCGTCTGGGATGGCATAAGACCGCGCTCGCGGCGTGATGTCGTCGCACGGCATCAGGCACGGATCGGCCAGCTCGACATCCTCGCCGCGACGGAAAATCTGGAGCGGCCTACCGACTGGGCGTTCGAGGAAGACCATCATGTTATCGTCGTCCATCTCGGCGGCCGGCTCGACCGGATGGAGTGCGAATTTTCGGTGGGCCCGTCGGGACCGGCAATGCCGGCGCGCGGCGATGTGTGGATGATCCCCGCCGCGTGCCGCTATGCCGCGCTCGCGCAGGGCGAGCGCGCCGAGTTCGTCGAATTCAGCGTGCCGACCGTCTTGCTTGCCGATGCGCCGCTCGTAGCGCGGGTGCGGCATCGCGACGCGTTTCTTTTCGATGCGGCGGCGCGGTTGTTCGAGCTGGTGCAGGGCGCCCACGATGATCTGGCGCGGATGGCGGCGCACGAGGTAGGCGACGCACTCGAACGGCATTTGTTCCATCGATATGGGCATCGCGATCCGCGGCCGGTGCGGCGGGCGTTGTCGGCATCGGATCGCAACCGGCTGGTCGATGCGATCCGCGGGCAGCTTGATGCGGAGCACAGCCTTGCCGCGCTCGCGGCGCTGGTCGGGATGGATGAGCGGGGCTTCACCGGTGCCTTTCGCGACGCGTTCGGCGTGTCGCCGTGGCAATATGTGATGCGCGCGCGGCTCGACGAGGCGGCGCGGTTGTTATGGTACGGCGAAGAGCCGGTGACCGAGGTGGCGCTGGCGACGGGCTTTGCCTCGCCGAGCCATTTCGCGACCGCCTTTGCGCGGCGGTTCGGGGTGCCGCCGTCGCGCTACCGTGCCGCAGCACGATAGCGCGGTCGGCGACCCGCCGGGTCAGAACTTCAGGCGCGCACCGACGTAGAATTGGCGGCCATTGTCATAGATCGCGCGCGGGCGGTCGCGGGTGCCCGAATATTGCTCGATCTTCTCGTTGGTCAGGTTGATCGCGTCGGCGGTGAGCGCGATATTGTCGGTGATGTTGACGCTGACCGACGCATCGAGCGACGACAGCGCGGCCTGATTGAGCGGCGCGGCGCGGTCGATATCGATGAAGAATTTCGACCGGTAGTTGTACGACAGCCGCGCGCTGACGAGGTCGTTCTCATAATAGCCCGTCAGGTTGAGCGAGTGCTTTGAATTGCCCGGGATCGGATCGCCGTTGTTCGCCTTGGCGTCCGAATAGGTGTAGTTGACCACCGCGCCGAAGCCGCCCCAGATCGGGCGCGACACCTGGAATTCGAAACCCTGGTTGCGCCCGCCGTCGCCGTTGCTGCGGCGGTTGATCTGATAGGGGCAGTTGAACA
>JALDYH010000124.1:0-11810 GCA_032154175.1 Sphingopyxis sp.
AGGAACGTCTGGCGAAGCTCGCCGGCGGTGTTGCCGTGATCAAGGTCGGCGGCGCTTCGGAAGTCGAAGTGAAGGAACGCAAGGACCGCGTCGACGACGCGCTCCACGCAACCCGCGCTGCGGTCGAAGAAGGCATCGTCCCCGGCGGCGGTACCGCGCTTCTGTACGCGACGAAGGCTCTCGACGGCATGTCGGGCGTCAACGAAGACCAGACCCGCGGCATCGACATCATCCGTCGCGCGCTGCAGGCTCCGGTTCGCCAGATCGCTGAAAACGCGGGCTTCGACGGCGGCGTCGTCGCAGGCAAACTGTTCGACCAGAACGACAGCAACTTCGGCTTCAACGCTTCGACCGACGTCTATGAAGACCTCGTCAAGGCCGGCGTCATCGACCCGACCAAGGTCGTCCGCACCGCGCTGCAGGATGCGGCATCGGTTGCCGGTCTGCTGATCACCACCGAAGCAGGCATTGCCGAAACGCCCGAAGACAAGCCCGCCATGCCCATGGGCGGCGGCGGCATGGGCGGCATGGGCGGCATGGACTTCTAAGTCCGTACCGTTCGGCACTCAGCCAGTGAAAAAGAGGGCCGGGGGAGCAATCCTCCGGCCCTTTTCTTTGCACGTTCCTCTCCTCGTCACCCCGGATCAAGTCCGGGGTCGATGACGACGGATGAGACGGGATGACGAAATAGGGGAGGCGGGACATTGCCAGGCAAGGCGATGCGGCATAGCTAGAGGCGATGATGCCCGTCCTCGCCTTCGCGCTGCTCGCCGACCCCGCGGTTGCTACGCCGCCGCCGATCGAGCGCTGCGGTTACCGGGTCGTCCAGAGCTATCCGCACGACACGTCGTCCTTCACCCAAGGGCTCTTCTGGCACGACGGGCATCTTTATGAAGCCACTGGCCAATATGGTCAGTCGCGCGTCGCGCGCCTCGACCTCGAAACGGGCAAGGCGCTTGCCCAATCGAAACTGCCGTCCGACCAGTTCGGCGAGGGCATCACGCGCTGGGGCGACCAGATCATCGGGGTCACCTGGCAGGGCGGCGTCGGCAACCGCTGGTCGATCAAGGATCTGAAGCGTGTCGGTACCTTCAAATATGAGGGTGAGGGCTGGGGCCTGACGATGGTCGGCGACAGCCTGGTTCTGAGCGACGGGACGACGGCGCTGCGCTTTTTCGACCCCGCGACGATGAAGGAGCAGAAGCGCATCACGGTACGTTTCAGCGGCCGGCCCATCTCGATGCTGAACGAACTCGAGACGATCGACGGCCAGATCTGGGCAAATGTCTGGATGACCGACTTCATCGTCCGCATCGATCCCGCGACCGGCAATGTCGTTTCGCTTGTCGACCTGTCGACCCTCAAGGTCGATGCCGGCGCCAGCGGCACCGACAGCGTGCTCAACGGGATCGCATGGGACAGCAAGAAGAAGCGTCTGTTCGTGACCGGAAAAAACTGGCCGAAGCTTTACGAAATCGCGCTCGCCGATTGCCGCTAGGCGCCAAGCGCCGCCTCCATTCGCGCCGCGGCGGCATCGTAGACATGCTCTTTCAATCCCGCGGTGATCGCCTTGGGCGCGCGGTCGGGATGGCCGCCGGGGAAGGGCGGCGCGGGATCATATTCGATCGCGAGCTGGATCGCCTGCGCCACCGCATCGCCGCGCAACCGGGCGATCAGCGTCAGCGCGAAATCGAGCCCCGACGTGACGCCGCCGCTGGTCACGACATTGCCGTCCTCGACGATGCGCGCCTTGACCGGCTCCGCCCCGACGAGTGGCAGCAGATGAGTATAGGCCCAATGCGTCGTCGCACGTTTGCCGCTCAACAGCCCGGCCCGGCCGAGCAGGAAGGCGCCGGTGCAGACACTCGTCACCCACCGCGCATTCGCGGCCTGACGCGCGATGAAGTCGATAGTATCCGCGTCGTCGAGCGCGTCGACAACCCCGTGTCCGCCGGGAATGCAGAGAATATCGGCCTGCGGCGCGGTCGCGAAATCATGTGTTGGCACGATCGAAAAGCCGCTGTCGGTCGGGATCGGGGTGAGACCAGCAGCGGCCCCCGCCACAACCGCGCCGGGCATGCGCGAAAGCGCCTGCGCGGGCGCGGTGAAGTCGAGCTGTGTAATCCCTGGAAAAATCAGGAAGACGATCGTGGTGGTCGGTGTATCGGTCATACGGATGTCCTTGCGCTGGCAGCGGATCACCCAGGCGCGCGGCTCTTGGCGGTCTGCCGGCCAGCCTCGCTTCCCGATGGGATCCCATCTTCAGCGCCAGTTGCGAGGCGCGTTCAATCTAACCCCGCGGTGCGGAGAGGGGAAGCCGCTATTTGTCCGCCTTCGTCGCATTGCCCGCCGTCTTGCGGGTGTCGGCCGGAAGCGCGGTATCGCGGCTTTCGAGCATTTCGGCGGCGTCATCCAGCGCCTTCGCCTCGCTGACGGTTACCCCGCCGGGCCCGGGCTCGTTGTCGGTGCGACTGCATCCCGTCGCGAGGATCAGTATCGCGAGCGCGGCGCCCGGCATCCGAAGGTCGATCATCCCATGCGCTCCCACGAAAAAGGGCTCCATCCAAAGCGGATGGAGCCCTCGATATCAGCCCGAAGGCGTTCCGACGACTTACTTCTTGTCGTTGGCTTCGGCCTTTTTGGTTTCTTCGGCGATCTTGTCGCCGGCCTTGTCGGCGGCGTCGCCCGCGGCCTTCACGGTGCCTTCGACTGCGTTGCCGGCATCCTGCGCGGCGGCAGCGGTCGCGTCGGCGGCGTCGGCTGCACCAGCAGCGGCGGCATCACCGGCTTTGGCAACGCCGTCGGCCATTGCATCGCCAGCGGCGGCAGTGTCGTCAGCGACGGCATCGGCGGTTTCACCGGCTGCGTCCTGAGCCTTTTCCGAGCAGGCGGCGAGGCTGAAGGCCGCGGCGGCCATCGAGGCGATGATGATCTTGCGCATGGGTAATTCCTTTCGAATGCAATGGCCGGGCGGCCGGCCATGGGGTGAGAGAATTAACGGGGGATCAGGGGCTTGGCAACCGCGCTAGGTTGCCCTGTCCCAGAACGAAAAAGGGGCCATCGGCGAACCGACGGCCCCTTCCATATTCGTTCGGCCCGAAAGGCCGGAAAGAAGCTTACTTCTTGGCTTCTTCCAGCGCGCCCTTGGCAGCGTCGGCAGCTTCCTTGGCAGCGCCGGCAGCTTCGGTCGCCTTGTCAGCGGCCACGGCAGCGTCGCCGGTAGCGGCGGCATCGCCAGCAGCATCGGCTGCGGCGCCGGCTTCGCCAGCAGCAGCGGCGGTTGCGTCTGCAGCGCCTTCGGCCGCTTCCATCGCGCCGTCAGCAGCGCCTTCGACGGTCGCAGCTGCGTCTTCGGTCGCAGCGGCCGTGTTGTCGGCAGCCTTTTCACCGCAAGCGGCGAGGCCCATCGAAGCGGCCAGGACGAGCGACAGAGTGATCGATTTCTTCATGTGGGTATACCCTCTCGGTTTGAACTGATCGATCGGCACAGGAACTGATCGATCCCGAATTTTGCCAATCGCGCGCAGAATTACCCCCTCGCCAAATAGGGTGCAACGCTCTTTTTGTGAGAGCGCGGGTCTTTTATTGCAGTTCCGCCGACGCCTTGCCCCCCGCCGCGGAAATCGCGGCGCCGTGCTTGGTTGACCAGATATAAAGAAAGCTTTATATGTGTGTCGATGAGCGAGCTAATCGACATTTTCCGTGCCCTCGCGGATCCGACGCGATTGCGAGTCGTCGCGCTGTTGCGCGAAATGGAACTGGCGATCGGCGAACTGGCGGTCGTGCTCGACCAGAGTCAGCCGCGCGTATCGCGCCATGTCCGTATTCTTGTCGAGGCCGGAATCGTCGAACGTCGACGCGAAGGAAGCTGGGTTTTCCTGCGCATTGCTGCGGACGGACCCGTCGCCGAAATTATCGGACAGGCGGAAAAATGGCCCTTCTCGCCGCGCGAGACGCGCGTCATCACATATGATGCGCGGCGGCTGGCGGCGGTGCGCGAGGAGCGGGCCGCGGCCGCCGAACGCTATTTTGCCGAACATGCCGCCGAATGGGATGCGATCCGCTCGCGCCATGTCGCCGAAAGCGAGGTCGAGGCGGCGATGCTGGCGATGATGCACAATCGCCGGCTTGGCCATTTGCTCGACATCGGCACCGGCACCGGCCGGATGGCGGAAATCTTCGCGCCGACCGCTCGCCGGATCACGGCGCTCGATCGCAGCCCCGAAATGCTGCGCATCGCGCGCACCAAGCTGGAGGGACAGCCGGTTCCCGTCGATTTGCTTCAGGGCGATTTCCTGAGTCTGCCGGTCACCGACGCGAGTATCGACAGTATCGTCATCCATCAGGCGCTGCATTTCGCGCACGAACCCGATCGCGTGATTGCCGAGGCGAGCCGCGTGTTGCGCGGCGGCGGTCATTTGCTCGTCGTCGATTTCGCGCCGCACGAGGATGAAGAACTCCGGAATCTGGCGGCGCATGCGCGCCTCGGCTTTTCGGATGCGCAAATCCGGGGCTGGTTCGCGTCGGCGGGGCTGCTCCTCGAAACCACCCAGACGCTCGAAGGCGGGGAACTGGCCGTGAAGTTATGGCTCGGTCGCCGGCGCAGCGATGAAGATCAACCCCCCGTCAGTGAAGGCGGGCAAAGTAAAAGGCTTGCGGCATGACGTCGAACCTCAATTCGCTGGCGGAGGCGCGCCGCGCCGCGGCCTCGCCGCTGTTCGCCAATCTGGAAGGCGATATCGGCGTCAGCTTCGAATTCTTCCCGCCGAAGAGCGAGAAAATGGAAGCGCAGCTTTGGGACACGTTCCGCACGCTCGAACCGCTGGCTCCGAGCTTCGTGTCGGTGACTTATGGCGCGGGCGGATCGACGCGCGAGCGCACCCATGCGACAGTCGCGCGGATCGCCGCCGAAAGCCGTGTGCCGCCCGCTGCGCACCTGACCTGCGTCGAGGCGTCGCGCGCCGAGATCGATGAGGTTGCGCAGGCCTATTGGGAGGCCGGAGTACGGCATATCGTCGCGCTGCGCGGCGATGTCCCGGGGGGCGAGCCGTATCGCGCGCACCCTGATGGCTATGCCAACGCGATCGAACTGGTCGCGGGGCTGAAGGCGATTGCGCCGTTCGATATTTCGGTCGCGGCTTATCCGGAAACGCACCCCGACGCCGATTGTGCACAATCCGACCTCGACAATCTGAAGCGCAAGCTCGACGCTGGCGCGACGCGCGCAATCACGCAATTCTTCTTTTCGCCCGAGAGCTTTTTGCGCTTTCGCGATGCCGCCGCTGCGGCGGGCATCGACGCGCCGATCATTCCCGGAATCCTGCCGGTATCGAACGTTTCGCAGACGCGGCGCATGGCCGACATGTGCGGTACTGCGATCCCGGGGTGGATGGTGTCGCTTTTCGACGGCCTCGACGATCATCCGGCCGCGCGCCAACTGGTAGCGGCGACGATCGCGGCCGAGATGTGCCGCCGCCTCTACGCGGGCGGCGTGCGCGATTTCCATTTCTACACCCTCAACCGCGCCGAACTCAGCTATGCCATCTGTCATCTGCTGGGGCTGCGGCCGGTCTCCACCGCAAAGGACCAGGCAGCATGATCGGTGCACGCGAAGCCCTGCAGGCAGCGGCGAAAGAACGCATCCTGCTCACCGACGGAGGATGGGGAACCCAGATCCAGCTCCGCAAGCTCGTCGAGGCCGACTATGCTGGATCGCTCGGTCTCGGCCACGATCAGAAGGGCAATAACGACATCCTTGCGCTGACGCGCACCGATGTCGTCACCGCGATCGGCGAAGCCTATCTGGCAGCCGGATCGGATATCGTTTCGACCAACACTTTCAGTGCGAACCGGATCAGCCAGGCCGACTATGGCGCCGAACATCTGGTCGCCGACATCAATCATGAAAGCGCGCGGCTCGGCCGCGAAGCGGCGGACAAATATGAGGCGCTGGACGGCCGTCGTCGTTTCATTGCGGGCGCGGTAGGGCCAACGAACAAGACGCTCTCGCTGTCGCCCGACGTCAACAATCCCGGCTACCGCGAGATCGATTTCGACGAATTGAAGGATGTCTATCTGGAACAGGTCGTTGCGCTCGCCGAGGGCGGAGCCGACTTCATCCTGATCGAGACGATCTTCGACACACTCAACGCCAAGGCGGGGATCGCCGCGACGCTCGAGGCCGAGGCGAAGGTCGGACGTGAATTGCCTTTGATGATCTCGATGACGCTGACCGACCTGTCGGGCCGCAATCTGTCGGGTCACACGGTCGAGGCTTTCTGGTATGCGGTGCGCCATGCGAAGCCACTGACGATCGGGCTCAACTGCTCGTTCGGGGCGGCGCAGCTTCGCCCGCATGTGCGCGTGCTGTCGAACATCGCCGACGCGCTGGTAATGGTCTATCCGAACGCCGGTCTGCCGAACGAGCTTGGCGAATATGACGAGATGCCCGACACCACGGCCGGCCTCGTCCGCGAATGGGCCGAGCATGGACAGGTCAATATACTCGGCGGTTGCTGCGGGTCGACGCCCGCGCATATCGCGGCGATGGCGAAGGCGGTTGCGGGCCTCGCGCCGCGGCACATCCCCGATGTACCGGTGCGAACGCGGCTCGCGGGGCTCGAGCCCTTCACCATGGCCGCCTGAACCGATGACCGACATTCCGACATGGACGATCCGCGAGGCGGGAGCCGCTGACGCGCCGGCGCTCGCGCTGATCGGCGCCGCGACGTTCCTCGAAACCTTTGCCGGCATCCTCGACGGCAATGCGATCGTCGGCCACTGCGCCGCGCAGCATAATGCCGCGGCCTACACGGCCTATCTGGCGGCCGGCGCGCGGGCGTGGCTTGCCGAGGCGCAGCCCGGCGGTGCGCCGATCGGCTTCGCGCTCGTCGGCAAGCCCGACCTCGCGGCGGCGCTCGAAGGCGATATCGAGCTGAAGCGCATCTATTCGCTGTCGCGCTTTCACGGTAGCGGCCTCGGCGCAGCGCTGATGAAACAGGCGCTCGAGGCTGCGAGCGGCCATCGCCGCCTGCTGCTCGGCGTTTATGCGCAGAACGACCGCGCTCTCGCCTTCTACCGCAAGCAGGGCTTTGCCGACCTCGGCACGCGCCGGTTCAACGTCGGCGGGCAGCTTTACGACGATCTCGTCCTCGCCCGCCCACTCGCCGCATAATATTCAGATTCAGGATTTCTCGATGACCACTGCCGCCTCCTCCAGCTTCGTCAATATTGGCGAGCGTACCAACGTCACGGGATCGGCGGCGTTCAAGAAGCTGATCCTCGCCGACGACTATGCCGCCGCGGTCGAGGTCGCACGCCAGCAGGTCGAAAACGGCGCGCAGGTCATCGACGTCAACATGGACGAGGGCCTGCTCGACGCCGAATATGCGATGACGACCTTCCTGAAACTCATCGCCGCCGAGCCCGATATCGCGCGGGTGCCGGTGATGATCGACAGCTCGAAATGGGATGTGATCGAGGCGGGGCTGAAATGCGTGCCCGGCAAGCCGATCGTCAATTCGATCAGTATGAAGGAAGGCGAAGAACCGTTCCTCGCGCACGCGCGCAAATGCATGGCCTATGGCGCCGCGGTCGTCGTGATGGCGTTCGACGAGCTCGGACAGGCCGACACCAAAGAGCGCAAGATCGAGATTTGCGAGCGCGCCTATAAATTGCTGATGACGATCGGTTTTCCGCCCGAGGATATCATCTTCGATCCCAACGTTTTCGCGGTCGCGACGGGGCTGGAAGAGCATGACAATTATGCGGTCGATTTCATCGAGGCGGTGAAGGTCATCCGCGTTCGCTGTCCGCACGTCCATTTTTCGGGCGGGCTATCGAACCTGTCCTTCGGCTTTCGCGGCAACGAGACGGTGCGCCGCGCAATGCACAGCGTTTTCCTTTATTATGCGATCCCCGCCGGGCTTGATATGGCGATCGTCAACGCGGGGCAGCTCGACGTTTATGACACGATCGACCCCGAACTGCGGAATGCGTGCGAGGACGTCATTCTCAACCGCAAGGTCGAGGGCGAGGCCGAAAGCCCGACCGAGCGGCTGATCGCACTCGCCGAACGTTACAAGGGAACCAGCGCGGCGCAGGAAAAAGCGGCCGAGGAGTGGCGAGGCTGGGCTGTCGAAAAGCGGCTCGAACATGCGCTCGTCAAGGGCATCGACGCCTATGTCGTCGACGATACCGAAGAAATGCGGTTGCTGATGCCGCGCCCGATCGAAGTGATCGAGGGGCCGCTGATGGACGGCATGAACGTCGTCGGCGACCTGTTCGGGTCGGGCAAGATGTTCCTGCCGCAGGTCGTCAAATCGGCGCGCGTGATGAAGAAGGCGGTCGCACACCTGCTGCCCTTCATCGAGGCGGCGAAGGAGCCGGGCGCGAAGGGCAAGGGCAAGGTCGTGATGGCGACCGTGAAGGGCGATGTCCACGACATCGGCAAGAATATCGTCGGGGTCGTGCTCCAGTGCAACGGCTTCGAAATCGTCGATCTCGGCGTCATGGTGCCCTGGTCGAAGATCCTCGAGGCGGCGAACGAGAATGACGCCGACATGATCGGCCTGTCGGGCCTGATCACTCCTTCGCTCGACGAGATGGTCACGGTCGCCGAGGAAATGCAGCGCGCAGGAATGACGATGCCGCTGCTGATCGGCGGCGCGACGACGTCGAAGGTCCACACGGCATTGCGGATCGACCCCGCCTATCAGGGGCCGGTGCTTCACGTCCTTGACGCGAGCCGCGCGGTCGGCGTCGCGACCGCGCTGGTCAGCGACACCGGGCGCGACGCCTATGTGAAGGGCTTCAAGGACGATTATGCCCATGTCCGCGACGTGCGTGCGGGCAAGGGACAGAGTGTGTTGCATACGCTCGAAGAGGCGCGCGCCAATTTTTACGACGCCTACCTTAGCGACAAGCCCGCGCCGCCGCTGCAGCCCGGATGGCACCGCTTCGACGACTGGTCGCTTGAGGACCTCCGCGAGTGCATCGACTGGACGCCCTTTTTCCGCGCGTGGGAGCTGCACGGCACATATCCGTCGATCCTTGACGACGACGTGGTCGGAGAAACGGCGCAGGCGCTAAAGGCCGATGCCGACGCGATGCTCGACAAGCTGATCGCCGAAAAATGGCTGACCGCGCGCGGCGTCTGCGCTTTCTGGCCCTGTGCGCGCGACGGTGACAGCGTGACGATCCACCTCGCCGACGAAGAACGCCATGTGACGCTCCCTTTCCTGCGCCAGCAGATCAAGAAGAGCCGCGACCGCGCCAATATGTGCCTCGCCGATTTCATCGATCCGGCGGGCGACTGGATGGGCGGCTTCGCAGTCGGCATCCACGGCATCGAGCCGCATTCGGAACGCTTTCGTGCCGACAAGGATGATTATTCGGATATCCTGCTGAAGGCGCTCGCCGACCGCTTTGCGGAGGCCTTCGCCGAACGGCTGCACCAGCATGTTCGCACCGAGCTATGGGGCTATGCGCCCGGCGAGCAGCTGACCAACGAGGCGCTGATCAAGGAACAATATCGTGGCATCCGTCCGGCCCCCGGTTATCCGGCCTGTCCGGATCACAGCTTGAAACCGATATTGTTCGATCTGCTGGCGGCGGGCGACAATGCCGGACTGGTGCTGACCGAAAGCTTTGCGATGTTGCCGACGGCTGCCGTGAGCGGTTTCTATTTCGGCCATCCTGAAAGCCAGTATTTCGGCGTCGCGCGGATCGGAAGCGACCAGCTTGCCGATTATGCCGAGCGGCGCGGGGTCGATATCGAGACCGCCACCCGCTGGCTGCGCCCGAACCTCGATTAACCTGCGTCCGCACGCCTGTCCGATAAGGGGACAGGCATGCGATTAACCAGCTTCGCCAACGACGGACGCGTCGAAAGAGGTTATGGCTGGCGCATGTTCAAGGCAATTCTCCGCCGGCCTCTGTTGCCGCTGCTCGCCCTTCCGCTCCTTCTGGCGCCGATGCCGCTGCCCGCGCAGTCGGGTTCGGGTCCCTATGTCGTCACCGAAAGCGGACGCAGCTTCGGACGGCTGCAGGATGCGGTCGATGCGATTGGCGAAGGCGAGGGCACGATTCGCGTCGCTCCCGGCTATCATCGCGACTGCGCGGTGCAGACCGCGGGCCGCGTCGCTTTCGTTGCAGCCGAGCCTGGCCGGGCGATCTTCGACGGCGTGACCTGTGAGGGCAAGGCTGCGCTCGTGCTCCGCGGTGCCGGCGCGCGCGTCGACGGGCTGGTGTTCCAGAATATGCGCGTTCCCGACGGCAATGGCGCGGGCATCCGCCTCGAACAAAGCAGCCTCGATATCGTCAACAGCCTGTTCCGCAACAGCGAGGAAGGCATTTTAACGGCAGACGACAAACAAGCGACGCTGACGATCGACCGTTCGACCTTCTCACGCCTCGGCCGCTGCGACCGCGGTCTCAGTTGCGCGCATAGCGTCTATACCGGTCATTACGGTCGCGTCGTTGTCACACGGACGCGCTTCGAAAAGGGCAGCGGTGGCCACTATCTGAAAACGCGCGCCGCTCGGGTCGACATCAACGACAACAGCTTCGACGATACGCAGGGCACCGTGACCAACTATTTGATCGATCTGCCTTCGGGTTCGACCGGTCGCGTCGTGAACAACCTGCTCATTCAGGGACGCGACAAGGAAAATTATTCGGCGCTGATCGCGGTCGCGGCCGAAGAGCGCCAGAACCCGTCGCGCGGACTGATCATCGAGGGCAACCGGGCAAGTCTGCCCGCCGAGCTGGCCGGAAAAACGGTGTTCGTCGGCGACTGGAGCGGCGAAGCGCTGGCGATCGGGGCGAATGAGCTGGGCGCGGGACTGACGAAGTTCAAGAAGTTCTGATCCAGACCTCCGTTCGTATCGAGACACCCGCCCGCTCAATGCAAGAACGGGGGATGCCTTGGGCTAACGGATGGATCCGATGTCAGGCTTACGCCTCGCCGCGCGTTTCGATCAGCGACGCGGCGAGCGCCTCGGCGGGCGATTTGCCGCCCCACAGCACGAACTGGAACACGGGATAAAAGCGCTCGCATTCGTCGATCGCGCTTTCGATCAACGTTTCGGTGAGGTCGAGCGGCAGCGATGCATCGCTGCCGAGCAGCATGCCGTGGCGGAACAGGATCGTGCCGCTGTTCGACCACAGCTCGAAATGGCCGAGCCACAATTGCTCGTTGATCAAGGCCAATGCTTCGTGCGCGGCGGCGCGCTTGTCTTCGACGACGCGGATGTCGGGGAAGGCAAGGAGCTGGATCACACCATCGTCGGCGCGCCAAACCGCGCGCAGCTCGTAGGTCGTCCAGCTGCCCTGCGCAGTGGCGACGATCTCGTCCTCGCCGACCATCTCGTGCGGCCAGTCGTGCGCGGCAAAATAGGATGCCAGCATCTCCATCGGCGCTGCTTCCTGGCCGTCATCATCGTCGTAGATATCGTCACTCATGCGCGCGCCTTAGCCCGGATGGTGCGATGACGCGAGTCCGCGTCCCGCGCCTTCCGGGGAATAATCTGTGCATAATGCGCCAAGGCGCCGGGCGCGTCAGGCCTTGGGCTTGCGCGTCGCAGGCTTGGCGGCGGGTTTTGCAGCCGGCTTCGCGGCAGCAGGCTTTGCCGTTGCCTTCGGCGCCGCAGTGGCCTTGGGCTTCGCTACACCTTCGAGCTTGTCGAGGCGTGCTTTCAGCGCTTCGGCTTCGGCGCGCGCCGTGGCGGCCATTTTCTTCACCGCCTCGAATTCTTCGCGGCTGACGAAATCCATGCGGCCGACCCATTCCTTGGCGCGGTCGCGCATCG
>JALDYH010000125.1:0-11735 GCA_032154175.1 Sphingopyxis sp.
AAGGTGATCGCCGACATGAAGCTCGCCGATCATGGCTATCGCGTGATCGAGCGGCCGATCAGCAATTTCCTGCCGCAGGAGGATGGCGGCTACCTCAAGCTCGGCGGCGGGCTCGAACGCACGCAGGCCGAGTTTCGCAAATTTTCGAACCGCGACGCCGAGGTGCTGCCGCAATATTATGACGCGCTGGAAAATGTCGCCGAACTGCTTCGCGACCTTGCGCTGCGCGTGCCGCCCAATGTCGGCGAAGGGCTTCGTACGCTGCTCGACGGCGCGCGGCAGGGGCGGCGCTTTGCGGGCCTCAGCCTCGAACAGCAGCGCGACGTGCTCGACCTGTTCACGAAATCGGCGCGCACGATGCTCGATAGCTGGTTCGAAAGCGAGGCGGTCAAGGCCGCCTTCGGTTTCGATGCGGTCGTCGGCAATTATGCCAGCCCCGACACGCCGGGCAGCGCCTATGTCCTGCTCCACCACGTTTTCGGCGAAGTGAACGGCAAGAAGGGCGCATGGGGACACAGCGTCGGCGGCATGGGCCGGATCACCGAGATCATGGCGAAGGTGTGCCGCGATATGGGCGTCGAGATCAGCCTCGAAAGCCCGGTCGACAAGGTGCTGGTGGACGGCGGCAAGGCGGTCGGGGTCAAGCTCGTCGGCGGCGAGGAAATCGCCGCGGCGCGCGTGATCGCGAATGTCGGGCCGAAGCTGCTTTACGAACGGATGATGGACGCCGCGGATCTGCCGGCGGATTTCGAACGGCGGATCAAGGGCTTCAAGGCGGGCAGCGGCACCTTCCGCATGAACGTCGCATTGAGCGAACTGCCGAAGTTTACCTGCCTCCCGGAACCCGGCGAGCATCACCAGTCGGGTATCATTCTCGCGCCCACGCTCGATTATATGGACCGCGCCTTCCTCGACGCGAAGCAGCATGGCTGGTCGAAGGCGCCGATCGTCGAGATGCTGATCCCGTCGACCGTCGACGACAGTCTCGCGCCGCCGGGGCAGCATGTCGCGAGCCTGTTCTGCCAGCAGTTCGCGCCCGAGCTTCCCGACGGGCGCGACTGGGACGATGAGGAAGACGCCGCGGCCGATGGCATCATCGACACGGTCGAAAAACATGCGCCGGGTTTCCGCGCGAGCATTATCGCGCAGACGCGCCTTTCGCCCAAGGGGCTCGAGCGCAAGTTCGGGCTCGTCGGCGGCGACATCATGCACGGCAATATGAGCCTCGACCAGCTCTGGGCGGCGCGCCCGGTGCTCGGCAACGGCGGCTATCGCGGGCCGGTGAAGGGGCTCTACATGTGCGGAGCGGGCACGCATCCGGGCGGCGGCGTCACCGGCGCGCCGGGGCATAATGCGGCCGGGGTGATCCTACGCGACCGGGGCTTCTTCGCGCCCCGATGGCGTTGATCCGCGCGTCCACCAATAGAGCGGCAATCCCGCCGCCATCAGGATCAGGCTCATCGCGCTGACTTGCAGCCCGGCGCCCCACAATGTCCAGGCCGAATAGGCGAGGCCGAGCAGCGCGACGGGTATTGCGACGCGCAGTCGAAGCGCGGCGGCGGCGCACGACAGGTAGAGCCAGAGCGTTACCGATGTCGACAAGATGGCCATGAAGGTGAACATTTCGGCTGTCGATTTGTTGCTGTTCAGGACGACGCAGGCGGTGGCTAGGATACTCGCGATCAGCAATGCGGCGACCGGCGTCCCGTGGCGGTTGGTGCGCGCGAACCATGCGGGGAACAGGCCCTGGCGCGCCAGCGTCGCAGGCAGTTCGGCCTGGATCAGCGTGAAGCCGTTCAATGCCCCGATCGCGCTGATCGCGGCGAAGGCGGCGATGAACAGCGCCGGCCCGTGGCCCCAATAGGTCTCGGCGAACAAGGCGAAGGGGGCGTCCGATTTGGCGACATCGGCCGCGGGCAGCATCAGCGCGACGGCCGAGCAGACGATCAGGTAGATGACGCCCGTTGCGAGCGTGCCGATGATCGTCGCGCGCGGAATCGTGACGACGGGGTCCTTGACCTTGTCCGTCGCTACGCTCGCCGATTCGAAGCCGAGGAGCGCCCATAGAGTGAGGATCGCCGATCCGCTGACCGCGCTGAGCGACAGCCCTTCGGCGGGAAAGGGCGTTGTGACGACCGGCGTGGCGCTACCGAAGGCGATCGGGATGAGGATGATCACCGTCAGCAGCGGGATCAGCTTGATGAGCAGCGTGACGACCTGAAAACGGCCTGCTGCGCGCGCGCCGCGCCAGTTGATCGCGGTGACGATCCAGATCAGCGCGACGGTCGACAGCGCGGTGTGCTGCCCGAGCGCCGGGACGAAAAGGCTGAGGAAACTGACCGCGGCTACGGCGAGGGTCACATTGGCGGTCCACACCGAAACCCAATAGGCCCAGCCGATCATGAAGCTGGGGATGCGCCCGAAGGCAAGCTGGACGAAGGCAGTCGGACCGCTCGCCTGCGGAAAGGCGACGGTCAGCCGCGCGAGGACCATCGCCAGCGCGAGCGCGCCCGCGATGGTGATGACCCACCCCGCGACGCCGTTCCAGCCAAAGGGCGCGAGGCTGGCGGGGAGCAGGAAGACCCCCGATCCGATCATATTGCCCATGACGAGCGCGACACACATGGACAGGCCAAGCTTTTGGGCGGGCCTGATGCCGGCGGTTGTCGTGTCTGTCATGCGAAGGCGGTTCCCATCGTCTATCCCGGGTCCCGATCGGCCCGGGCGTCGATACCGGCCGATCGGAGCCTGTTCGTCCATCCCCCGGCAGGGGATAAGGCATGAGGGGCGGCGCGACTCCCGCCGCCCCGCCCCAGGCCGGTCAGAAGTCCTTGCTGACCTTGATGCCGATCAGGCGCGGGCGGATGACGTTGTCATAAAAGACGCCGCCATTCGGCGTGTCACCGCCGGCGTCGCCGCAGACCGTCTCGCCGCACTGGACCGCGCTGTTGATTACGCCGCGGCTGTCGAACAGGTTCGTCGCGAACAGCTCCGCATTCCATCCCTCACCCTTCACGCCGATGCTGAAATCGGCGGTCGTATAGGCCTTGAAATTGCCGACGATGTCGTTTTCGAGCGTGCGAAGGTCGGACCGCCGCTTGCCGATATGGTTGACCGCGAACTGGACATGGCCGTCCAGTCCGCTGATCGGGAATTCATAGCGCGCAACGGCATTGCCCTTGAACTTCGCGGTGACCGGCAGGCGTGACCCCGAAGGCGCAAGCAGGCTGTTGTCGTTGCTGTCGTCGCCATCGTCGGTGAAGGGGATCGAGCAATCGAATTGCGGGTTCGCGATCGCACAGAAATCGCGGCGGATCGTGGCGTCGTTATAGCTGCCGCCCATGTTGAAGGAGAAGCCCCCGGAACGATAGCTGACGTCGGCCTCGATCCCGCGGATACGGGCGATACCCGCGTTGCGGACTTCGCTGAGCCCGTTGGCGCCGAGGAAGGACAGCTGGATATTGTTCCAGTCCTCCTGATACACCGCGCCGTTGAAGCGGACCGGGCCAAAGCTGGTCTTCCACCCCAGTTCATAATTGTCGAGCGTGTCCGACCCGTAGGGCGGCAGCGAGCCGCGCCGGTTGATCCCGCCGGGGCGGAAGCCGCGCGACCAGGTCGCATACATCATCACATCGTCGGTGAACTTGTACGTCAGGTTCAGCTTGTGGATGAAGTCGGTCTTCTTGGTCCGTTTGTCGAGGTTGGTGCAAGGCGAGCCCTTGACGATCACGGGGCCCTGGCACGCATAGACCGGGTTGCTGCTGTAACCGGGGTTGTTGTAGCCGAAGAAGCCGACGAGGCTGTTGTCGAACTTGTACAGGCGCCCGCCGCCGGTCAGCGTCAGCTTGTCGGTGATGTCGAAGCTGAGTTCGCCGAAGGCGGCATAGTCGCGGTCGACGCGCAGCTGCTTGGTGTACCAGATATCGTCGTTGGTGCCGGGGACCTGCAGGTCGTCGGACAGGCCGTCGATGATATAATTCTGTTCGATATTGTGCGACTGGCGCTGGTAGAACAGCCCGCCGATGAAACGGATACGCGCATCGGCGGGCGAAGCGACGCGGATTTCGCCGAAGTTGCGGCGATAGCGGTCGATGCCCACGATATACTGGTTCGGGCTGATCTGGTCGCCCGCATTGTCGTAAAGATAGACCGCCGAACCGAAGAGCGCGTCGTAGAAATAGGCATAATCCGAATAGTCGCTGTCGGTCAGCGTCTTGCGGCGCAGGTGGCCGCCGGTGACGGTCAGATCCCAATTGCCGATCTTGCCTTCGATCGTCAGCGCGGCCTGGATCCATTTATCGTCGCTGCGTTCGGGATTGTACTGCACCGTCTGCAAGCTGCGCGTCACTGCGGACGAGCGTTCCTGCGCAAAGCTGCCGTTCGCTTTCTGGATCTGCCCCATCAGCGTCGGGCGGATCGTCCAGTCGTCGTCGAGCTCGATGCCGAGCGCGAGGCGCGCGCCATAGGTGTCGACGGTGTTATAGTCCTTTTCGACCAGATCGGCGTTGTTCTGCGTGATGTCGTCGCCGGGAAGGTTGATGACGGTATCACCTTCGCCGTCGCCGTCGGTGTCGGTATTCTGGCTGATCGGATAGACGCGGGTTCCCGCGATATTGTCGATATAGCCCGCGTCGTGGCGGTACCAGCCGACGAGGCGGAGCGCGGCGCGGTCGCTGATCCGGGCATTGATAAAGCCCTCGGCGACGCCGCCGATGCCGCCGCGCGTCACGCTGTTGAGTTCGAGCCCCATCGAGCCATAGGTGCCGCTGGTGTCGGGCTTGTTGGTGACCAGCTTGATCGTGCCCGCCATCGAACTGGCACCGTACAGCGTGCCCTGCGGCCCCGCGAGCGCTTCGACGCGCGCGAAATCATAGGCATGGATGTCGAGCGCGCCCTGAATCGTCGTGATCGGCATTTCGTCGAGATAGGTGCCGACGGTGGGCAGCGAGGTCGAGTGGTTGGCATTTTCGCCCGAGGCGACGCCGCGGAAATAGACCTGGCTGAACCCCGGCGCGAGCGTCTGGATCGTCACCGAGGGCAGGAATTTGACGACGTCCTGGAATTCCTTGACCTGCAGTTCATTCAGCCGCTCGGTTCCGATCGCGGTAATCGCCAGCGGCACATCCTGCAGGTTTTCCTCGCGCTTCGACGCAGTGACGACGATGTCGCGATCGTCGTCGGTGTTGGTTTGCTGGGCCAGCGCGGTTCCCGATGTGCACAAGATCGTGCTGCCGAGCAGGAACGCGCCGCTTTTGGTCAATACTGCCGATAGTTTCCGCATGGAATCCCCCCTCGATGACAGTGATGTGACGCAAGAATGACGCGGCGCCGCGCAAGCGCAAGCATTGTTGTGCAGCGCAGCGGTTGTTGGTCGAAAATGTCGTATGCTGTTGCTCAAAGGCAACGTTTTGTCGCGTGTGGATCAGCCGAAACTGGCGGGAACGGCCGGGTAGGCGACCAGAACGGGGCCGAGTGCCTGCTTGACCGGATCGAGCCACTTTTCATAGGGTTGCCACTGGCCAACGCCGTCACGATTGATCGGTTTGCGCACTTGCTCGCTCGACGCCGTGCGTACCGCGCGCGCATTCGTATGGAATGCCATGCAGGCATCTTCGAAGGGCTGGCCAAGAAAGTCCAGCAGCGCGCGCACTTCGGCTTCGGGGTCGTCGAGCAGCGCTTCGTGGATGACGCGGTGGACGCTTCCGGGCTGCACCGCGTCGATATGCGCCATCATCCGCACATAATCGCGGTAATAGCCGCCGACGTCGGCGAGGCCGTAGCTGAATGCCTGCCCCTTCGCATAATGCTGGCGAAAGTTCGAAAAGCAGCAGTCGAGCGGATGGCGCCGCGCATCGATGATCCTGGCGTTGGGCAAGATGACGCGGATGAAGGCGGTGTAGAGCCAGTTGTTCGGCAGCTTGTCGATGTAAAAGGGCTTGCCGGTCTTGCGCTGCACCGCGGTGCGTTGAAGAAAGGCCGCACCCATTTCGGCAAGCCGTTCGGGTGGCGCCTCGGCCACCGCCTCGATCCAGCGGCGCCCGTCGTCATATGCTTCGCGGCCGAGGCCGAGCGCGAGCGCGGGGATGTCGGGCAGTTCCATCGTTCCCTCGATCGCCGAATGGCTCGCCAGAATCTGCTCGATCAGCGTCGATCCGGCGCGCGGCATGCCGAGGATGAAGATCGGATCGGGTGTCGGGTCGCCAGCGCCGGCGCGTGATGCAAAGAACTCGGGTGTGCAGGCGGCGATGATCGCATCGACCGCCGCGCTCGTTTCGGCGGCGCGATAGCCGAGCTGGCCGGAGCGGATCGCATTGCCCGCGGCATAGTGGCGAAACGCGGATTCGTGTTCCGCGACATCGTCATACGCCTTGCCGAGCGCGAAATGCAGATGCAGCCGGTCGTCGGCGCGCGCCTCGGCGGCGGGTTTGGCTGCAACCAGCGCTGCTTCCATCGCCGCGCGGTCGCCCGCATCGAAGCGGATCGTCTTGAGGTTGGCGAGGCTCCACCAGATTTCGCCGAGCCCCGGATCGGCGGCGAGCGCGCGGCGATAGGCGGCGATGCTGTCGTCCTGCCGCCCGACGGTCTTGAGCATATGGCCATAGCTCATCCACAGCTTGGCATGATCGGGGAAACGACGTGTGAGTTCCTCATAGAGTGCGAGCGCCTCGTCATAGCCGCCGATGCGGCCGAGCGCGGCGGCGCGGAGGTTCGCGTGCGCCGGGTTGTCGGGGTCGTCGCCGAGCACCGCGTCGAGCGTCTCGGCGGCGTCGGCGAAGCGGTTCTGCTTGTAATAGACGGTCGCGAGATTGGCGCGCGCCGCGCCGAAACCGGGCGCGAGCTGGAGCGCCCGCGACAGCAGTTTCTCGGCGTCGTCATAGCGCCCGATGCGTCCCGCAACCTCGGCGAGCATGCGGATCGCCGCGACGTCGGTCGCGTCCTCGCGGAGCCGCTGGCGCAGCGCGGCCTCGGCATCGGGCAACCGGTCCTCGGCGAGTGCGAGCGCGGCGTCGACCATCGCTTCGTCGTGAATCGTCGCGCCGACCGCAGCGAGCGATGCCGCCTGCGCTTCCGCCTCGCGGTTCAGCGCGCGGAGGGCATGGGCGGCGAGGCGGTGTGCCGCCGCCGACGTCGGGACCGCCTCGACGATCGCCTGCGCCTGCGCGAGCGCGGCGTCAGGCTCCCGGCTCAGCAGGCGGCGGGCGTTGGCGAGCGCTTCATCATGGGTGACGGTCGCTGCCATGCCGGTGCCGCTCAGCTTTTCGCCGCGCGTGCTTTCGCCACCGCCTGCTTCAACCCGTCATAGCCGATCTGCCCCTGGAACAGCTGGTTGCCGACGATCCACGTCGGGGTGGCGTTGAGCTGCAACTGGGTCGCGATCGCGAGGTTACTGTCGAGCTCGCGCTGGAACAGCGCCTCGTTGGCGGTCGCATCGGCGGTGCCGTCGGTGATGACGCCGACCTTGGCCGCTGCGGCAGCGATCGCCGCCTTGTCCAGCGAACCGCTCGCGAACATCGCGTGGTGAAACGCATCATATTTGCCCTGCCGCGCGGCGGCGAGCGCCATCAGCGCGGCGTCGCGGCTTTGCGGCGCGATGATCGGCAGTTCGCGGAACACGACTTTCAGACGTTTGTCCTCGCGGATCAGCCGATCGACGTCGGGCACGCTCGCGCGGCAGAAACCGCACGCATAATCGGTGAACACAACGAGGGTGACATCGCCATCGGCATTGCCCGCCCACGCGCCCGCATAGGGTTTTTCGAGCGCGGGACGGATCGCGTCGATGGCTTTGGCGATTTCCCGCCCACGCTGCGCTTCGAGCGCCTCGGGAATGATTTGCGGGTTCGCCTTGATATAATCGGCGACGATGGTCTCGACCTCGCTCTTGCTCATGCCGCCGCCGAGGCGGCCGCCGAGCCAGAAGACGACAGCGAGCAGGAGTATGCCGCCGAGCGCGAGACCCCAAGTGCGCGTCGAAACGCCGTCCATTCCCGTCCCCTTCACTTGCGCCAAACGCTGCACCGACATCGCCTTGGCCGCCACGGGCTTTTTCGCCGCCGGCTGGATGACCGGTGACCGGTCGTCATCCTCGGCCGCGGCCGCTGGCCCGGCCGTCGCGGCCATCGCGGCGTCGCCCGCGAACAGCGGCAGGTCGGGCGCCCCCGGATCGGTCTGACGCGCCGCGGCTTCCTCGCGCGCGAGCAATTGTTCGAGGCCCGAGGGCGGCGGCGCCGGTTCTTCGCGCGGCGCGGGGCGGAGCTTGGTCGCGGCATCGCCAATACTGTCCCGGATGCTCTCGCTGCCCGCCTTGGCGATATCGACAACGCCGGCCCTGGTCTTGCCCGCGACTTCGCCGAGCCCGCGTCCGGCTTCGCTCGACAGCTTCCGCGCCTTGTCGCCGAGCGCCATCTTGTCCCACGCCTCGCCACTGGCCCTGGCTGCGGCGCGTCCGGCCTGCGCCGATCCGCGCCCGGCTGCACGCGCGGCGCGGGCGGTCAATGCGCCGGTTTTTGCCGCAAGTTCGCGCGAGCGGCGCGGGATTTCCATCGCCTCGACGCGTGCGGGAATGTCGGCGCGGTCGCCGATGCGGATCGTCCAGTCGGCAAAGGCTTCGGCGGCGCTCTGGATGCGGTCCCACAGGTTCGCGGCGCCCGCCTTGATCACCTCGGGCTTTACCAGCGGGTCGCGCGGCTTTTCGGCGGCGCTATATCGCGCGAGATCGATGCCGACCGGGGGCTCGTCCTTCGGCTTGGCCAGTCCTTCGTCGCGCGCAGGCGCGCCGCCCGTCGGCGTCGGCGCGGGGTCGCGCAGCCATGGCTGGTAATAATCGTCTTTTCTGTCAGTCACTTGTTGCCCTTGCGCATCATCATTGGCGATGCGGTCCCCGCTTTGTCCCGATTGAATCTAACGTCGTTTGCGCTCGCGTTCCACCTCGGCGCGAGCCACCAGCGAAATATCCTGTGCACGGATCCAGTCGGGCGAGCCTTGGGGGAGCCCCTGCATTGCCATATCGGCATTACGCAGTGCGAGCGCGGACTGTCCACCCTCCAGTTGATAGCGTTCCGCCGAGGCGAGCGCGGCGCGCGCCTGATCGCCCTTGTTCGCGTAGACGATCCCGAGCTGATACCAGGCGAAAGGGTTCTGATTGTCGAGCGCGACCGCGGTTTTCAGCACTTCTTCGGCCTCGGCATAGTTTGCGGGATCCTCGGTCGCGATCAACGCGTGGCCCAGCGTTGCGCTGATCAGCGGCTGCGACCGCGAATTGGCCACCGCCTTGCGCAGTGCGGGGATCGCTTCTTTCGGATGTCCCGATTCGAGCAGAACCTGGCCTTCGAGCTCGAGGAAATAGGGGTCGCCGGGAGCGGTCGCGAGCAGGCCTTCCACTTCGGCGAGCGCCTTTTGCGGGTAGGCGCTCTTGTGCCACGCATAAGCGCGGGCATAGCGCGCCGGAATGCTGCTGTTGCTTTCGGGAAATTTGCGCAGCGTACGTTCGGGCTCGGCGATATAGCCCGACAGCTTCGCCTTGATCCGCTGGAACCGCGCCTCGATCTTCGGATCGGCGGGCTTTTGCCAGGCCGGATCGATGACATAGACTTCGCGGAGCGCCTGAATACGGTCGCCCGACATCGGGTGGGTGCGGCCGTAGGCCTGATCGTCGTCCTGCTTGACCCCGTAACGGAATTCGAGGTTTTGCAATTTCTTGAAAAAGGCGAGGCTGCCGCGGCCGCTGATCCCGGCCTTTGACAGATATTGCGCGCCTGCGGCGTCGGCGGTCGATTCCTGAACACGGCTGAAAGCGAGAAACTTGCCGAGCGCCGCCTGTTGCCCCGCCATCATGACGCCCATGCCCGCCTCGCCGGCGCCCGCGGCGATTGCCGCGGCACCGAGCAGCAGGCTGACCAGCGAAATGCCTGTCGCCGCCTTGGCGCCTTCGTTGACGCGGATCGCGTGGCCGCCCATCACATGGCCCAGTTCGTGCGCGAGCACGCCTTGCACCTCTTCGGCACTGTCGGCGGCCTCGATCAGCCCGCTGAACACATAAATATCCTGGCTGCCGGCGACAAAGGCGTTGATGCTCCGGTCGCCGAGCAGATGGACGCGCACCTGTCCGGGCTTGAGCCCCGCGGCGACGAGCAGCGGGTCCATCATGTCCTGGAACAGGGCCTCGGTTTCGGCATCGCGCAGGATCGACTGCGCCATCGCCGGGCGCATCATGACGGCGAACATCGCGAGCAATGTCAGAAAGATACGGAGCAGGGGGCGCAGCCTTTGCACCCCGAACGCGGGTTGCGGCGGGAAGGGGGTCATTCCCGCCTCTCTTGCGCCGCACGCCTGAACCCCAAGTGAAGCCATGAGGGCTTATTGGGGTTCAGCACGCGCGGACGCAAGGTCAGCTTGCAATTTCTGCGACGGGTCGCCGCCGGTCAATCGCCGTCCGATCGGCCTGGCCGATCAGTTGCCGCCCGGTCGGCCTGGCCGATCAGTTGCCGCCCGGTCGGCCTGGCCGATCAATTGCCGAACGTGCGCTGCCACCAGCCACGGCGCGGTTCGCCGTCGGGGCCTTCGCCGTCCTCGTCGCCATTCGCAGCGACCGGTTCGGCCTCTCGCGTCGTGACGGCTTCGGGTGCGGCTTCGGCGGCGACGGCCTTTTTGGCGCGGCTCGCGCGCTTCTTGGGTGCAGGCTTTACGGGTTCGGGTTCGGCTTCGGGCTCGGCCGCAGCTTCGACGACCGGTGCTGCCTCGACGGTTTCGACCACCGCTTCGGCGACTTCGGCTTCCGCCGCAGCCTTGGGCTTGCGCGGCGCGCGCTTGCGCTTCGGCTTTTCCTCGGCGGCGGGGGCTTCTTCGGCAACCGGTTCGGGCGTTTCGGCCACGTCCACGGGTGCAGGTTCAGCCTCGGCCACTGCCTCTTCCACGGCGTCCGCAGCATCGACCTTCTTGCGGCCGCGTCCGCCACGGCGGCGACGCGGCTTGGCTTCGGCCTCCTCTGCGTCCGTCTCGGTTACGGCTTCGATGGTTTCGGCGGGGACGACTTCGTCTGCATCGGCATCGGCATCGGCGGTATCGTCATCGCGATCCTCGCCATTTTCGCTGCCTTCGCCGGTTTCACTGCCTTCCTCGTCGCGACGTCCGCGGCGTCCGCGGCGGCGGCGGCGGCGGCGCTTGCGCCCGTCGCCATCGGCTTCGGCATCGCCTTCCTCACGGTCGCGCGACCGCGCCGGACGCTCTTCGGCGGCCTCTTCCTCGGCTTCCTCTTCCTCGTCTTCGGGGTAATCGTCGTCGTCGTCCTCGATCGGCGCGATCGGGGCGAAGCTGCGGCGCGCGATCGGCGGCGGGCCGCTGACCTCGACCGCCATGCGCGCGCCCTCGGTCTCGCCGTCGGGCAGGATTTCGACGGTGACGCCGTACAGCTCCTCGATATCGCGCAGTTCGCGGCGCTTTTCGTTGAGCAGGTAGAAGGTCGCTTCCTGGCTCGCGCGCAGGGTGATCTTGTTGCCCTTGCCGCGTGCGGCTTCCTCTTCGATCAGGCGTAGCGCGCTGAGGCCCGCCGACGATGCGGTGCGGACGAGGCCGGTGCCTTCGCAATGCGGGCACGGACGCGTCGAAGCTTCGAGCACGCCGGTGCGCAGGCGCTGGCGGCTCATCTCCATCAGGCCGAAGCCCGAGATGCGGCCGACCTGGATGCGCGCGCGGTCGTTCTTCAGCGCATCCTTCATCGCGCGCTCGACCTTGCGGAC
>JALDYH010000357.1:0-2634 GCA_032154175.1 Sphingopyxis sp.
TGCGGCGATCCGATCTCCTCCTCGCCCTCGCAGACGAGCACGATGTTGACGGGCAGCTTGCGTCCCGCGGTGCGGATCGCGTGGAGCGCGGCGAGGAAGGTCGCCTCGGGGCCCTTCTGGTTCACCGCGCCGCGGCCCATGATCGCTTGCCCGAAACCGGGGCGGTCGACCATCTTGCCCTCGAGCGGCGGCGACGACCATTCGGACGCGTCGAACTGCTTCACGTCGTACATGAAATAGATGCCGAGCGTCCGTTTGGCGCCGACATCGATCGTCCCGAAGACGCCGGGATGGCCGTCGGTGGGCACGATTTCGACATTCGTAAAGCCCGCGTCCTTCGCGAGCTCGGCCATATAGGCCGCGCCCTCGGGCATGCTGCGGTTCTCGGCGGCGATTGAGGGCAGGGCAATCCAGTCGCGGATGCGCTTGATCGAGGCGTCCTTGCCCGCCTCGGCGGCCTTGCGGATATCCGCCATCGATCCCGACTGCGCCCAGAGCGGCACGGGCTGCACGAAGGCGGCGCCCGCCCCCAGCATCGCGGTGCCGCGCAACATGTCACGGCGGTTCAGTCGGTTAAGCTCACGGAAATCCATCATGCGTCCCCTGCCTGCTTCGTATGCGAAGCAATGTGCCGGATCGGCGATGAAACGCAAGGCCGTGTCGGGGATTTACCGTTACGTGACGGGACGGGCGCCGATTTCCTCGGCGAGGAAGGCGAGAATCTTCTCGAGATCGTCGGCGGGAGCGGGCTGCGCGCGGAAGGCGGCGAGCCCGGCGAAGATCATCAGGAGCGGGATGCCGGCGAAGATGGTCGCGAACAGCCCCGCGCCGGGAATGTAGATATAGGCGAGGACGCCGCCGATCACGAACAATGAGAGAAAGCCGACCCACACGTAGGGAAAGTAGCGCGCGCCCGGCGGCGCGCCGAAGGTGCCGGTGATCCGCGTGCCGCCCCTGTACGATTCCATGCTCGCGTCGAGCACGGGTTCCATGTTGGTGCGTGCATTGCGCTGGCGGTAGCGGAGCTTCATCTCGCGCTCGCTGCCCTTGCCGAACACGCGCGCCTTCGCGTCCGGCATCGGGTCGTCCATGATCCGCTTGAGCGTGCGCGCGATCTGTTCGGGCGAATGGGGGGCGTAGAGGTCGATGGGTTTGTGATCGGCCATGGATATATGCCCCCAGATGAGTCATCCCGGCGCAGGCCGGGATCTCAATCTTTATGCCTCAAGCAAGGATCGTGTCGAACAAATCATTCCACTCCGGGTTGCTCTCATCGATCAACCGTCGCTTCCAGTCGCGATGCCATTCCTTTAGTGCCTTTTCGCGTGCGATAGCTTCGTACATCGAGGCGTGGAATTCCACATAAACGAGCTTGCGGATGTTGTAACGGCGGCAATGATCGGAGCCTTCGCCGGCACGGTGCTGCATCATGCGGGCGGCAATGTTGCTCGTGACGCCGATGTAGAAGAGCCGGTTGCCGCGATTGGTGAGGATGTAGACGCAAGGTTGGCGCATGGCGCCCATCCTAGCTTTGTTCGTCATCCCGGCGCAGGCCGGGATCTCTCCGTTGCGGAGGTTTCAGGTCGAGAGGGCGAGACCCCGGCCTTCGCCGGGGTGACGGTTTGTTTAAGGCGTTGTTCGCGGTTCCATTGAGAGCGTGCTTTTAGCAGCGCTGCTTCATGATCTTCGTCCATGGGGTGATCCCTTCAATAGGATCAACCTCATAGGGCTCGATTCCGCCTCTGTTACCGCCGTCATCCTGTATACCGTCCCAATACAGGAGCAAATTCACGCCTTCTCCAGCAATCCTTCGTCCGCGATCCGTTTCTGCCACAGCTTCGGCGCGTTGACGTGGACGTTCTGGCCTTCGCTGTCGACCGCGACGGTGACGGGGAAGTCGTTGACCTCGAACTCGTAGATCGCTTCCATGCCGAGATCGGCGAAGCCGACGACCTTGCTGCCCTTGATCGCGCGCGCGACGAGATAGGCGGCGCCGCCGACGGCCATCAGATAGGCGCTCTTGTGCTTCGCGATCGCCTGGGTCGCGGCGGGACCGCGTTCGGCCTTGCCGACGCAGGCGAGCAGGCCCTGACCCAGCATCATGTCCATGAACTTGTCCATGCGCGTCGCGGTCGTGGGGCCGGCCGGGCCGACGATTTCCTCGCCGACCGGATCGACCGGGCCGACATAATAGATGACGCGGTCCCTGAACTCGACGGGCAATTGCTCGCCTTTCGCGAGCATGTCGGCGATCCGCTTGTGCGCGGCGTCGCGGCCGGTGAGCATCTTGCCGTTGAGGAGGAGGCGGTCGCCCTGCTTCCAGCTCGCGACGACCTCGGGGGTCAGATTGTCGAGGTCGACGCGGATCGCGGCCTTGTCGGGCGCCCAGTCGATCTGCGGATAGTCGGCGAGCACCGGCGGTTCGAGGAAGGCCGGGCCACTGCCGTCGAGCGTCACGTGAGCATGTCTTGTCGCGGCGCAATTGGGGATCATTGCGACGGGCTTCGACGCGGCGTGCGTCGGCCAGTCGCTGATTTTCACATCGAGCACGGTCGCGAGCCCGCCGAGCCCCTGCGCGCCGATGCCGAGCGCATTGACCTTTTCATAAAGCTCGATGCGCAGTTCCTCGGTCGG
>JALDYH010000358.1:0-2619 GCA_032154175.1 Sphingopyxis sp.
ATCCGGCGAATCCGCTCGGCTATTTCAGCGGCAGCCCGATGTTCGCCTCGGCGCTCGAAGTGTTCGCACACGCCTCGGCGCCGCGCGGCAAGCCGGGGTTCGAACTGTACGAGACCGTTGTCGACGGCGAGATCGTACGCGTGACCGAAGCGATCGAGGCACGGAAGCCCTTTGGCCAGCTCAAGCACTTCAAGCACAAAGGCACGAAGGATGCGCCCAAGCTGCTGATCGTCGCACCGATGTCGGGCCATTATGCGACGCTGCTGCGTGGCACGGTCGAGCGCATGTTGCCGGGCCATGACGTATGGATCACCGACTGGCGCGACGCGCGCAACGTGCCGCTCGAGGCCGGCAAGTTCGACCTCGACGATTATGTCGATTACCTGATCTCGTGGCTCGAGCATATCGGTCCCGGCGCGCATATGCTCGCCGTGTGCCAGCCGTCGGTCCCGAGCCTCGCCGCCGCGGCGATCATGGCAGCGAACAAGAACAAGTGCCGGCCCAAGACGCTGACGATGATGGGCGGCCCGATCGACACGCGCAAGGCGCCGACTGCGGTGAACGAACATGCGACGACGCGGCCTTACGCCTGGTTCCAGGAAAATGTGATCGCGACCGTTCCGGCCTGGTACCCGGGCGCCGGGCGCCGCGTCTATCCGGGCTTCCTGCAACTGGCGGGCTTCATGTCGATGAACCTCGGCAATCACATGATGAGCCATTGGGAGATGTTCAAACATCTGGTCGACGGCGATGGCGAGAGCGCCGACAAGACCAAGGAATTCTACGACGAATATCGCGCGGTGTGCGACATGACGTCCGAATTCTATCTGCAGACCGTCGATGTGGTGTTTCAGCGCCATTTGCTGCCCAAGGGCGAGATGCTGCATCGCGGCCAGCCGGTCGACGTCGGCGTTATCGAGGATATCGCGATCCTCGCGATCGAGGGCGAACGCGACGATATTTCGGGCATCGGCCAGACCAGGGCGGCGCTGACGATCGCCAGGTCGCTGCCGGCCGAGAAGAAGAAATATCTGATGGCGAAGGGCGTCGGCCATTACGGGATATTCAATGGCCGCAAATGGCGCGAGGAGATTGCGCCGGTGGTCGAGAAGTGGATTCGCGCGCACGGCGTGTGACGGCCGGAAGCGGTCATGTGCTCCATCCCGGAGCCAACGTTCGATCAGCCGGGACGCCTTGCGTTCAATGCCAGGGCGACGTCCGCACGCTCCAATAGACCAGATAGAGCAATCCTGCCCAAAGCAGCAGGATGAAGGCCATGCCGGCGCGGCTCGACGGACGTTCGCTTGCCGTCTCGGCGGCGGCGTGAAGCTCGGCCCATAATGGATCGGGGATCAGGCGGCGCACGATCACGAGACCGAGCGGGACGATCACAAGGTCGTCGAGCCAGCCGAGCACCGGAATGAAATCCGGAATCAGGTCGATCGGCGACAGCGCGTAGGCGGCGATCGCGACCGCAAGGATGCGCGCCGGCCATGGCACGCGCGGGTCGCGCGCAGCGAGCCAGGCGGCATGGGCTTCGACTGCGAGGCGGTGGCCGAGGTCGCCGATGCGTTCGGAAAGGGATTTGCCGGTCATCACGATCTACACTAGCCTTCCCGCATGGCTATCCAACTGAAAAGCGCGCGTGTCGAACGCTGGCCCGTCGAAGGATCCTTCGTCATCAGTCGCGGCGCGAAGACACATGTCGATGTGGTCGTCGCCGAAATCGAGGGTGAGGGAGAACTCGGCCGCGGCGAGGGTACGCCGGTCTATTATCTGGGCGAGGATGCGGCGGGGTGCCGCGATCAGATTTTGCGAGTCGCGCCGCATATCGCCGAACTGGGCGCCGCCGAGGCGCGCGCCGCAGTGCAGGAACTGATGGCGCCGGGTGCGGCGCGCAACGCGCTCGACTGCGCATTGTGGGATATCGAGGCGCGGCAGCGCGGCCTGCGCCTTTGGCAGCTTGCCGGTTGCGATGGCGCACCGACCTCGCGCGTCACGGCCTTCACCATTTCGCTCGGGTCACCCGGAGCGATGGCGGAGCAGGCGGCGACCGCCGAGGCCGATGGCTATCGTTTGCTGAAGCTCAAGCTGACGGGCGAAGACGACCGCCTGCGCGTGGCCGCGGTGCGCAAGGGCGCGCCCGAGGCGCGGCTGATCGTCGATGCCAATGAAAGCTGGCGCGACGTTGATATTTTGAGCGAGGCCGAGGCGCTCGCCGACATGGGGGTCGAAATGATCGAGCAGCCGGTACCGGTCGGCGCCGATGCGCTGCTCGATCCGATCTATGCCCCCATTCCATTCATTGCCGACGAAAGCTGTCAGACCGCGGCCGATGTCGCGCGGATCGGTGCCTTTTACGACGGGGTGAATATCAAGCTCGACAAGGCGGGCGGACTCACCGAGGCGCTGCGGATCGCCGATGCCGCGGACGCGGCTGGGCTCTCGATCATGGTCGGGTGCATGCTGTCGACAAGCCTTGCGATCACGCCGGCCTTTGTGCTGGCGCAGCGCGCGCGCTGGGTCGATCTGGACGGCCCGGCACTGCTCGAGCGCGACCGCGAGGGCGGGTTCGAGTTTCGTGATGGGCGGATCGGGCCGTTGGTGGGTTAGCCGTAG